>CAVJZP010000027.1:0-25800 GCA_963654365.1 Oscillospiraceae bacterium | reverse complement strand
CTGAAAAACCGGTCAAAAACCTGCTAAACCATCCACCAAGTGCACCATTAGTCGGTAATTTATTGTGTTTTGATTTCAAGTGAGTACAAATTGTACTGAACCCTGATTTTGGCCCATGGAATGTGCAAAAGGCGCTGATAATTTTAGGATGTCATCTCTCTTTGGCATCCGAATGTTTGCACCCGATTTTTCTTTTACACATATATAAATATGGAGTTGAACTCCATATTTATATGAAATTAAGACAAAACAAGATTGATCGGGATTAGGCAGGGAATCACCTCCTTTTAAAAACTCAAAAAAATTTAAGTTTTTCAAAGATAACGAGTTATAATGAAGCGAGGTAATATATTATGTTGATAGACAGAGAGAATTATCTAAGTAAGATCAGACCATTCTATGATGTGGATATCATCAAAGTTATGATTGGTTCTAGACGCGCAGGGAAATCAAAAATTGTTGAACTGATCATTGAGGAATTGATGAAGAAGGGTGTATCTGTTTCTGATATCATTTACATCAATTTTGAGAAAATGGAATATGAATGGATTGATGATTATCATAAACTGAATGACTATGTGAATGAACACCGCGGTAAGAATAAACAGTATCTCTTTTTTGATGAGATTAACCAGGTGAAAGGCTTTGAAAAGGCAATCAATTCATTCCGAGTGTCTTTTGACTGCTCTATCTTTATCACGGGTTCCAATTCTAAAATGCTATCTACAGAGATATCTTCTCTGTTGACTGGAAGAGTCATTGAATTTCCAATCTATCCATTCACCTATGAGGAATCGGAAAGGTATCGTTCTAGTCTAGGAATGAATGTAGACAATTCCTTTTCTGATTATCTTCGCTATGGCGGATATCCTTTACGCTTTGATCTCTCTGATGGGGATTCCATCAAAAGATATCTAAAGGAATTATATGAAAATATCTGTCAAAAAGATATTTTTGCAAGGGATCAGAAGATAGATAAGACGAAATTCAATAAGGTAGCTAACTATGTATTGTCGAATGCAGGAACAGATTTCAATCCTCAATCGATCTGTGATTATCTGAATTCGAATAACAAAGGTGGTGAATACTGCTCCTTGACGACTTTATATAATTATCTGGAAAAACTGGAGAAGTCTTATCTGGTGATACCGATATACCGATACAATATTCCTGGAAAAGCGGCCTTGAAATCCAATCCGAAATATTATGCAATCGATAACGGAATGAGACTTGTGAATTCTAATTCCAATTCCATCGATATTGGTCGCTTTTTGGAAAACGTAGTCTGCATAGAATTGTTATCCCGTGGATTTGAAGTCTATGTCGGTAAGACCTATAAAGGAGAAGTAGACTTTGTCGCCATCAAGAATGGGAAGAAATGCTTTATTCAGGTATGCTATATCATGGAGACAGAAGAAACACTAAAGAGAGAATTTGGTGCATTCTCCTGTGTCAAAGATCCTTCTCCGAAGTATGTGATAAGTCTAGATAGGATGGATATGTCTAGAGATGGAATCACACATTACAATCTGATTGATTTCCTTCTCGGGAAGGTAGATTTGTTCTTGTCATAAAGCGGTTTTCTGAATGAGTTTTGAAAAACTTGAACAATTTTAAGTTTTTCAAAGTATCATATGCAGTCATATTAGAATTTGTATCTTTTTGAAAACTGTGATGGATGGTATAATTTTCTGGTGATGGAGGAATATGTGTGTTATGAAAATAATTGAGTTCTCAGATACTACCTTAGATGATTACAAGGGGCAGGATTTATATCCGGTGTTTATGCAATTTGGAGAGGAATGCTTTGAATTGATTTCAAAGCCATCTCAGAAAGAGAATTCCTGGATTATTTTTGAGAAGATATTTTTCAATCGAATCTATGGAGTGAAGAAGGAATATATTGATTCTTTGTTTGAAAAGTATTTGCTTAAGGATAAAACAACAAACGGAAAAATTATCTTTCGGCATGATCCTAAGGTGTGGATGAAGGGTAAAAAGGCTTGCAAATTCTGCAATAACGGATATGTTAGGTCTTTTAAAGACAATACATATTACCTAGATTTATGCAAGAAGGTTAAAAATGAATCTCAATTAAAGAACTTTAAGTTGTATCTTTGCCTATCCGAGGATATTGATTCAGCAGAGTATTTGAAAGAGTATGCCAAGCTTGTTAAGCAATATAGATCCAAGAGAAAATACAAAATCAAAAAAGGAAACCTCATTGTCAGCAGAATCAATGAGGAGATTCTGACTCCTCAGGAGAAACTTTTCAGTTACATTGAGAAAGAGTATGATTCCAAGATTCTATTGGGAGATATTCTTCTTGATGAAGAACAAGAGAAAATTCTAGATGAATATATGAAAGAGGAACTGTCAGCTTTCGCTTATGGCGGAGATGATTGGAACGGAGTTGATTATCTAAACGCCATACATTCTAAAAAGACATTTGCTTATGGATTAGTCCGTTATGCAATGACATACTACAACAAGAAACATGGCGGAGATTTCTGGCCACACTTCAAAGAGAAATATGGATTCCTTATTCCGACAAACAAGCAATTATCCATGCATTATGTATATCGTGAAATACTGAACAGTACCGGAAGAGACGACATGCTTAGCGATAACCCAGGAAACTATATCGATGAGATTACGATGCAGTCTTTTGTATCTGACCATTCCTCTAAACAGCTCTTTGATTATTTGTTCGCTTTTTGGAGAGTGGATCTGAACAGGGAGATAGAAACACTATATCAGGAGCCGGCATTTTTCGATGACCTCATTGATGCCATGAGAAACAGATCTCAGAATATCATGTCTCATACTGCCCATCTTTTGGAATTTGCAAGAGTTAGACCGGTTTTCAAGACAAGGGTAAAACGTATACTGAAATTGATGGATGACTGCTTCTGGAATGATAAGAGATGCAAAGAGAACGGAAACAGAATCAATCACCTTCTGAATGAGTGGATGGATGATTCTAGCTGTGCATTCTCTAATGAGCGTGTCTATAAACAAAGACATGCGTTGATTAAGGATAAAGATGGAATTGTATATAGAACTCCTGTCTTAAAAATAGATGCCTATAGCAATAAGATAAGACTGATTCTTCCTGTTCAGCGTCTGATACACTGTGAAAAAGAAAATCATCCTTGCTGGGTGATTAAGACGAGTGATGGTGTTATTGAAAAGACTGTCCATCCAGAATATAAGAAGGATAAGATCAGCTATTATGTGGATAGTGAATGGATCGATATACCACTTTCTTCTTCGTTATCGGAGTTTACCATTGATTTACTAAGAGATGAGGATGGTATAACAGAGAAATCTTTTAAGATAGTGTCTAGTGATGTCAGATTATTTGATCAAAAAGGTAGATGCATCGACTATCAGAACAATATTGTCCAAGAGGGAAACCTGACTGTTATTTCAAGAGACAAAGACTATCCGTATATGCTGGATGGGCAGTTTTCAACTGTGGCCATGAATGGATTGTATCTGAAAAACGGAGAAGTGAAGGAAGGTCAGATTATTGTCTTTCCTGGCAATTATGGAATCCTCGTCGGTCATAAATTCCGCGAGGGATACGATGAAAAGCATTTTGTAAAAGGTGCGTCTTTGATTGGAGAGGATGGTCAGATGTACCAGATCTCCAACACACTTCCTAATCTCTTATTTAAGGCAAAGCCAGATGAGATAGGTGGTATTTCTCTGCCTATCAACGGAAAGCCGAATAAGGTTTTTGATAGAGTCGCTGCTTTCAGATTGAAAGATGACTTGGAAGAGATTGGCTATGTATTAGACATTTCATCTGTTATAAAGGAAGATGGTCTATACGAGATATTCTTGAGCTATCCTAAGATGCATCGGCAGACAAGCCTTCTTCATGTTGCGTATATAAAGGATTTTAACTACGAGTTTGTGAATGCACCTTATGTTTTTGATATCCGGGCAATACTTCGATTCTCTCTTAAAATGAGATTTGAAGAGGAGTCGAATAAGAGGTATCTGAACAATTGGAATCAGGGAGCAAATTGGGCAAAGCAGTTTGAATTTGATTTTTCTCAGAGAGATCCAGGCAAGGAATCGTATTGTGACCTAGTTCAAGATAGAAAGATATCTCTTACGTATCTTCTGAAAGATAAGAAATACAAGGTACAGTTCGATATTCCTGCACTCTTCTGGAGGTTTGATGAGAAGGATGAATATAATGTCAAGAAGCCAACGGATATCACTTTAAAGGAACTCAAACAGGATAAGAAAAGACTATATGTCACCGGTCCCTTTGATTTCAGCAAGATGTTCATCTATACCAATGATGATGTTGAAGTAGCGGAAGAAGAATCCGAACTTAGAATTCAGGATCTGAATCATCCGTATTTTGATCTGAGCAAGATTTTGCACTGGTGCAATGAGGATTTCTCCCAGTCGAGAATAAAACTCTCTCTTCATCTGGATGAAAAGAAGGAGAAAGACTTCATCGATGTCATCTGCCGAAGTGAACTCAAGGATGTGGCTCTTGTCGGTGACTTTGAAAACAATGTTCTCTATGGCATAGTGGATATCCTTGGAAATGAGGAATACACCATTACCATATATCGTGATGGGGAATTAGTCGGTGAAGACGTCCGTATTGAAAACGGAGAATTCTCTGTGGACGCAGAACTGAAATCCGGAATCTATGAATGCTATGTCTATGAGATCGCAGATGATGAAGAGGATGACTTTGATTCTGGTTCCTCTTCTAAACTTCTGAATTCGGAACCGAAATACAGCAAATTGATCAGTCTTCGTGAATTAGAAGGAACATCTTTGACAATCAGGGGATTCCATGACAGCAAGAACAGGTGCACCCCGTTTACGTTTAAGCAGAGGTATTATCTTCATGACCTGAAGCGTGTCGAATACGCCGACTTAATGAAGGATGGCTATGACATTGTCGGCATATGGGATGAGAAGTTCTGCGATGAGGAGGCACAAGCGATGATGGTGTGGTATAAAGGCAAGATTCCCGTGTCTGGCATTGAAATGCCGGTTCTCGTGTCATTCAAGGATCTGAATGACATGAGTTCCATTGTGATTTTGGAAATAGTGGAAAAAGACTGTTATGAACTTCTTATAGATAACGAGAGCCATAGAATCATCTCGAATCGCCAGCTTTTGCCATCTTCCTATGCGTATAAAAAGAAAAAAACGACCTGTGTCTCTTTCTATGATGATGAAAACTGCTGGGATGTCAGGATATAGTGAGGATAGAATATGAGTTTCAATGTTATTCGTGCCTCAGATGAAATCGCTGAGAAATACAGACGTTATCTGAAAACGATGTTCGATATTAAGGACCCTGTATACAGAAGTATCTTTGAAAGCAGATTGTCGGAAGAGAAATCCTTTCAGAAAGGACCTTATTTGGATGTCACAAATTCCTTTGAGAAAGGAAGAAGCATCGAAGAACTGATTCAGGAAGGAATCCTCTCCTCAGAATTCCGTAAGCTTCCAAGGTTATACAATATTCCTAATCTTCACTATCATCAGGAACAGGCGCTTCTCACTGCTTTAAAGGGTGAGAACATGATTGTCTCTACCGGTACTGGCTCTGGTAAGACAGAATGCTTTTTGCTTCCTCTTCTTAATGAACTGATGAGAGAAAAGGAAAACGGAACTCTTGATGATGGAGTAAGAGCTTTGATCATCTATCCGATGAATGCCTTAGCCAACGATCAGATTGACCGACTCAGGAAAGTATTAGTGGAATATCCGGATGTTACATTCGGATGCTATACCGGTCAGACAAAGCATCACGATAAAACTCGGAATGGTCAGAAAGGCGCTTTGGATCAGTATGAACAGCTGAACGGAAAGAGGGTGGATGATGTCCGACTTCAGAAACCTCTTCCGAACGAGAGGATATCGAGAGATTCCATGAAAGCAAATCCTCCTCATATTCTGATCACAAACTATGCGATGCTGGAATACCTGATGCTAAGACCAGAGGACAATGTCTTTTTCCATGGGGAAACCGCAAAGCACTGGAGATATATCATACTGGATGAAGCTCACACCTATACTGGGTCTACTGGTATTGAAGTTTTAATGCTTTTAAGAAGACTTATGGCTACGATTCAGAGTAAACATCTTCAATATATCCTTACAAGTGCGACATTGGGAAACAAAGATGCCAACGATCAGGTAGTGACATTCGCTGAGAATCTCTGCTCTGTCCCTTTTAAAAAAGAGAATATCATCCGAGCGACAAGGATTGAATTGAAACAGGAGAACAGAATCTATTATTTCTCGCCTTCTTTTTATCGTGAGATAGAGAAGCTGATCGATGATGGATATGAGGATGACTACATCATCTCCGAAATCGAGCGTAATCATTCCTTTGGAATCAAAGAGAAGACGCTTAGTGAATATCTGTATTCGCTACTAATCCTAGATAGCACATTTTGGAAGTTCAAAGATTTCCTACAAAGGCCAAGAAGCGTAAAGACAATCCGTGACTATACGGGATTCACGGAAGATGAGATTTCATCCTTTGTCGAAGTAGCCTCGAAAGCTTCAAAGAACGGATCGAAGCTTTTTGATTCCCGATATCATATGTTCTTAAGGGCGACGGAAGGTGTGTTTATCACACTATCTCCTCATAAGGATCTCTTCCTTACAAGAAAGAATGTGGTACATCATGGAGATAATGAATACAAGGTGTTTGAGGCTGTCACTTGCAAGCAGTGTCATGCCATCTATCTGTTAGGTTATGTCGAGAACAATCATCTCGTTCAGAAGTCCAATGCAGATTCTCTCGATATCAAAGAGGCCTATTATTTAGGGGATGAATATCATGATACGGATGAAGATGATACGTTGGAGAATTCCAAAGAGGTCATTGAAAAATATGAACTCTGTCCGCACTGTGGATACATCCGTTCCTCATTGTCTGTGCATAAAGGGTGCTGTGAACATGATGAGAGCGATTATGTCACAGTCTATAAGGTAAAGACGACAGATGCCATCAATGGCCGTGTCACAAAATGCGTGTCCTGTGAGAATGTCAACCGATTAGGTATCTTAAGAGGTTTTTTCTCCGGTCAGGAAGCTTCGACATCGGTTATTGGAACCTCTCTTTTTGAACAGTTGCCAAGTCATGAAAAGAAGATTGTGATCCATGCTGCATCCGATGATGACTTTGGAGGGGATGAGGAGACTTCCGTTGAAGAGATTACGAAGGCGAAGCAGTTCATCGCCTTCTCGGATAACAGACAGGCTGCCGCATACTTCTCTAGCTATTTCTCGATGTCCTATGATTCTCTTCTCTATGGAAGAATGATCCTAGACAGAATGAATGCCTTAAGGAAAGAGAAAGAAAGCCTTCCTGATTTTGTAAGTGAGCTATCTGCCAAGATGGAAGAGGAAAAGATCATTCCTTTTGGGGATTATTTAGACCGATTGAAAAGCGGAACGGTATCGAATTATGATTACGAGAAGCTTGCCTGGAAGGCAATGCTGAAGGAACTGGTCGATTCCAATAGCAGAAACTCCTTGTTCGGATTGGGATTGCTATGCTTGGATTTCAGCGATAACCTGATTTTCCTTGCACATAGGAAGTATGATTTGACTGCAGAGGAAGTAAGGAAGATATGCCTTGCCTTTGTCCTATCGATGCTCTCTGATCCTGCTATGTATTATCCAAAAGCGATGACGAGTGCGGACAAAGAGGATTTCACGCATAATGGAGTGGAGATCAGTTATCTTCTGGATTCTAGTTCCCACTATGTCCGATCCTTTTTGCCGATGAAGGATACGATGCAGAATAAGAGACTGGATTATCTGACACGTGTCTTGAAAAAGGTGTCTGTTGATGTCGAAAGAGAAGATGTCATCAAGGTTCTGACATCGATCTGGAATCACTTCTTCATCTCCGATAAGATCATGTTCCGGATGAAGGATTCTCATTATCGGGTCAATCTGAACAACCTCGTTGTGAGAAAGAATTTCAAAGTCTATCGATGTTCGAAATGCGGAAAACTGACGACAGTCAATGTAAAGAATGTCTGCCCATCCTATCAGTGTGATGGGATGTTATCAGAAGTGGATGTCGATGAATCAGAGAAATTCAATCATTACTATCGTCTATATCACGATATGGAGATTCAGCCTTTGAGAGTGGTAGAGCATACTGCCCAATTGAATCGAGAGGAAGCTTATCAGTATCAGACTCTGTTCAAGGACAGAAAAATCGACGTTTTAAGCTGCTCTACGACGTTTGAGATGGGTGTGGATGTCGGTGACTTGGAGACAGTCTTTATGAGGAATGTCCCTCCTTCCGCATCCAATTATGCGCAAAGAGCAGGACGTGCCGGAAGAAGCAAGGATTCCGCAGCTTTTGCATTGACGTTCTGCAATAAATCCAATCATGATTTCAATTACTTTGAAAGACCGATGGATATGATAAACGGTATCATTGAGCCTCCTCAGTTCAAGACGGACAATGAGAAGATAGGGATACGTCATCTCTATTCCTCTGCCTTTGCTTTCTTCTTTAAATCCTATCCTCAGTATTTTGCATATGCGAAGGATCTTCTGGACAAACAGAATTCGGAGAAATCCGGATATGATGTTTTAAAAGAGTTTCTGACACAGGACTCTATGAAGAGAGAGGAACTGAAAAAGTTTCTGAAGGATTCGGTTCCTCCTTCTTTGCATGCTAAGTTTGGACTAGACGCCTTTGCCTGGACAAGATGGTTATTTGGAAAAGGAGATGGAGAGCATCCTAGTCTTTTTGATGTCAAAGAGAGATATCAGAATGATATTTCCATTCTGAGAAAAGAGTATGAGACAGCAAAGGATGAGAATAATCTGATCTATTTCAGTCTGATGAATCGTATCAAGACTTATGAGAAGGAACCGATTATCAGTTTCCTTTCGAGGAATAATATTTTTCCTCGATATGGTTTTCCTGTGGATACCGTACAGTTAGAAATCAATACCAATACCAAGGAAACAGATCTGACTGGACTGGATCTGACAAGAGATCTTTCTATGGCAATATCGGAGTATGCGCCGGGATGTGAAGTCGTTGCCAATAACCGGCTTGTCACATCCCGCTACATCAAGATGAATCCGGGCTTTGACTGGAGAAAGTATGATTATGTGGAATGTGAAAGATGCAAGACTCTGAATGTCTGTACGAGCATTCCAACAGAGGGAGATGAGAATCATCCTCTCTCTGTATGCAAACAGTGCAAGTCAAAATTGAATCTGAATAACATCCGTACCTTTTTGATTCCGGAGTTTGGGTTTGTTGCGGAACCGGAGATCAGAAAACCGACGATGATCAAGCCGGAGAAGACCTATAGGACAGAGGCTGCTTTCTTCAGTTACAACGATACGATAGAGGAATCCATCTATCCGATTTATGATACCTTGGTGAAGGTATCCATGGTAGGAGATGATGGGGAGATGGTTATGCTCAATACGTCGGATTTCTTTGTCTGTCCAAGCTGCGGATATGCAGTAGAAAGACCATCAGGAACAAATCGATATATCAAAACGATAGAGAGCAAATTCAAGCATAAAGATGCGCATGGACATTATTGTCAGAATACAAAACTGGAACGATATTCGTTAGGCTATAAATTCAAGACGGATATCATCCGCATTAAAATCGATGCACCTTTGCTCATCGATGAGTTCTATGAGGAAGCCTATTCTGTCTTACAGGCCTTGATTTTATCTGCCTGTTATATCTTAGATGTAGAAGAGACAGAGATAGCGGGCTGCTTACAATGCTATCTGGATGAGAATGGTGCAAATTATAGCTATATCCTTTATGACAATACTCCTGGTGGCTCTGGAAACGTAAAGAGACTGAATGAGGAAGGGATGATATTGAAACTGTTCAAGAGAGCATACTCGATTGCAAAGAACTGTACTTGTGATGAAGATTCTTCCTGCTATTCCTGTCTAAGGACCTACTACAATCAGAAACATCACGATATGATAAAACGCAGGTATGTAATCGACTATATTGGTAAGATACTGGATGTAGAGGAGTGAGGATTCATCAATACTCATCTGCTGTTCATTATCTCAGTGTTTTTCACTTGATTTCAACGTTTAGCATTGCAAAATGTTTTCTACAACCTTAGAATATAGTCAAACCTTGCTCCTTCTTCGAAATATAATATAAGTGCCAATTTTTCGGGGGGGGGGGTAAACTCGTTTATACCTATATAGGTCTTGGTTTCATAACCGAGACCTTTTTCAAAAAGGGCTTGGAGAAAGGAAAATCATATGAAGATGGAATATGACATACAATATCTAAAAATGATATGTGGACCAATAATAAATTATAATTTGCTTTATGCCTTTCTTATAGTTCTTGTATTGATTATTCTGACATTAATCATATGTTTGCCAATTTATGCTCACATAACCAAGAAAAAAACAAATGATGTCGAACAGCTTGTGGATGAAATAAATAAAGAAATCTATGACATTGAGCAAAGCGAAAAAGAAAAAGGCAATTTGTATGATGTTAGAATAGACATTAATAAAGTAAATAAAAAAGTTTCTATACGAAAAAACATCGAACATAAAGATACAAGTGAAAACTCACAAAGGGGAAAAGGACTATGAAAGATGCATCATTGTTTATTGTTGCTGCTCTCCTTTTGTTTTTTAATCTTTTTCTTAGTATTTTTTATTATCTTTTTCGGAAGAATAACGGAAAAAAGATAATATACAGTTTTGCCTCTATAATTTGTTGCTTGCTTGTTTTACTATGTTGGTCAAACCAGATACATCATAATTTAGGAGCGGTTGTTGCGTCTTATGTTCTTTATATGTTATTGGTGTTTGTTATAAAATGCATTTGCACATTGGTTCTCTTTGGTCGCTTTTCTCATGATTATAAGTATAAAGAAAGAACAGAAGAGGCGACCGATGCCTTTTTTTCAAAATGCTCATTGTTTTTGATATCCCCGGATTACGGCGCTACTTGTCTTTGCAAGGATATCATATGGAAAACAAGAGATGATGTTAGAAAAAGACAAATAGAATGTTTCAATTATCTGAATTTAATATTTTCTTTTTTGGGCGTTGTCTTATCTTGTACTTTTGGTAAATTAGATAAGGATATATTGAAAACTCTCAATTTCTTTTTGGTGATTAGAGTGATTTCTAGAACGATTGAAATAATGACGTCCTTTGTTCTCGATGTTTGCTCTAATGAAAGGCAAAGTTCCACACTTGATTGGCATGATCGCATTATACTAGCGTTTTTGTCATTGGTGGAAATTGTCATACTAGCTTTCAATGTAGGTTTTTCGTCGAGCATAGAATGCGGAGCGGATATTTCGAAAGCGGCTAAGGAAGCTTTACTCGTTGTTAATTCACTAGGAGATGAGGAATCATTAAAAGAGTGGAGTGGAATTGCTAAGCTGTTTTGTGGGCTGGCTAGCTTTTCCTTGATAGGGATTGTTATTAGTTCATATTTAGGTAGAAGGAAATCGTACTATGATGAATGATGTAATCTTTATTTGAAATTGCTATGTGCATGAATAAATCAAGAATGATGGATTATCATTCATGTTTATTGCTTTAAGGAAACAGGTTATTTAGACACTTATAAGGGAAGAAAAAAGAAAGGAAAAATCGATCATGAAGAAAAAGGCTATTTTAGGATTAATTAGTCTACTATGTATTGGGTCTATAGGACTTACATCCTGTATGAAGGATGGTGTTGATGGTAAGGACGGTATTAATGGTGTGGACGGTTCAGCAGGAAGAGATGGCCAGGACGGTGTCTCTGTAGTCAGCATCACTAAGACATCGACTTCCGGTCTCATTGATACCTATACCATCCTTTATTCTGATGGCAGCACTAGTATGTTTACAGTAACAAACGGTGCTGATGGTTCACAGGGTATACAGGGCGAGAAGGGAGCGGATGGCCGTTCCCCTACAATCACGATAGGATCCAATGGCGACTGGTATGTTGACGGAGTGGATACAGGCATTGTCGCCGTTGGTGCAAAGGGCGATAAAGGCGATAAAGGCGATAAAGGTGATAAAGGTGATACTGGTGCAAAAGGAGAAAAGGGAGACAAAGGTGATGCTGGGTCCGCTGGTGCTAAAGGTGAAGATGGTGTGTCTGTAGTCAGTGTCACAAAAACGTCATCGGATGAAAATGTAGATACCTATACCATTCTTTATTCTAATGGTAGCACCTCTACTTTTATTGTCACTAACGGTACAGATGGCTTGCAAGGTATCCAAGGCGAAAAAGGTGAAGACGGTCATACTCCTGTCATCACCATTGGAGACAATGGCAATTGGTATGTGGATGGAACAGATACTGGAATTGCGGCAACTGGTGCTAAGGGTGATAAGGGAGACAAAGGTGACACTGGAGAGACTGGCGCCAAAGGTGATAAGGGAGACAAAGGTGATGCCGGTGAGAGCGGAGCTGACGGCAAAGACGGAGTCGATGGTTCTACTCCGTACATCGGCTCTAATGGGAACTGGTGGATTGATGGTATAGATACTGGTGTTTTGGCACAAGGAACTGATGGTTTAACTCCTTATATTGGTTCTAATGGCAATTGGTTTTTAGGCAATACAGATACTGGCGTTATTGCAAAAGCCAATGGCATTTCTAAGATAGTTCTTTCATCGACAAATGGGAAGGTGAAGACTTATTGTATCTATTTTACGAACGGTTCGACTTTCACCTTTACTGTTTCGGATGGTTCTGATGGCGCAAATGGTAAGACTCCTTATATTGGTTCTAATGGCAATTGGTGGATTGATAATACAGACACGAATGTTCTAGCCGAGGGCACAACTATTGTCTCTATTTCTTTAACATCTTCAGATGGAAATGTGGATACTTATACTATTGAACTAAGTAATGGTGATAAATATACATTTACCATAACGAATGGAACAAATGGAAAAGATGGTAAGGATGGTAATACACCTTATATAGGCTCAAACGGGAACTGGTGGATTGGTGAAAAAGATACCGGAGTACATGCTCAAGGCGAAAAGGGAGATACAGGTGCAACAGGAAAATCGGCTTATGAAATTTATTGTGAAGAACATCCAACTTATACAGGAACAGAAGAAGAATGGCTCCATTCTTTGATCAATGGTGATTTGGCAGACGACATCACAATTATGATTGATACTTCCGGCGGTGAAGTCATGGAGCCTGTAATTTGTAGACCTAATTCCTATATTGAAGTTAGCGAGCCTACAAGATTAGGTTTTGTCTTTGATGGTTGGTATTTGAATGGTTCCTTGATAGATCTTAACACTTATATTTTCAGAACCAGCTGTACCATTGTTGCTCATTATAGAGCGGCTGATATTGCTGTTACACTGGATCCTTCTGAAGGTGATGTTGTATATGATACCATGTCTATTAGATACGGAAGCACATATTCGTTACCAACTCCAACAAAAAAACATCAGGTCTTTGATGGTTGGTATTATGGCAACAACAAAGTAGAATTGTCAGGAAAATGGACAATCAAGGATGATTGCACGTTGGTTGCAAAATGGAATAAGAAAACAATCAATGTGACTCTTAGCGTTGATTCTGAATATGGAACCTGTACAACGACATCGGTTGATTTAAAAGCAGGGGACAGTTTTACGTTGCCTGTTCCGAATTCAATAACGGATTCTTCCTTCCAGGGATGGTTCTATGGAGATAAGCAGATTACTGACGCTACAGGAAAATCACTTGACATCCTTGACTTTGATTCGGATGTTGTCTTGACTGCTAAATTCTATATAGAGATTACAAACATCTATCAGATTTTAGCAATGTCTAATTCTGAAAGCACCACAGGCAATTATAAGATTGTGAATGATTTGGATTTCGATGGCGTTGAGATGTCACCTATTGAAAATTTCAGCGGCGTATTTGATGGTGGCGGTCATACTTTGTTTAATATCAACATTATCAATGGTACAGGAGACTATGGTGGCTTCTTCGGCACAGTCTCTAGAACGGCAACTATAAAGAATCTTATGTTTTCAAAAGTGGAACTTGCTGGGACTTGGGAAATCGCGGGTGGACTCATTGGCGCTACAAAAGGTGAAGTGAAAACCGAACTTGAGAATTATATTTATAAATACACGATGTCTGATGTAACCTATAATGTTAATATAGATAACATAAAGTTTTCTGACTCCTTCAATTCAACTTTAAATGTTTCTGATTCTTTTGGGTTGTTTATCGGATGTTATTATTGTGATGCTTCTGCTACAACATCTTCTTCTTATTCCAACTGCTATGGTTATTATTATTATAATTCTACTCCTTATTCAAAATTGTTAACTCCGATTGTGAATTTGTCTGATGCTGAGGCTTGTGATTGTTTACGAACAAATAATTTATGCTCATCGGTATGTTTAGGACAAATAAACTTTTCTTGTACTTATGGTTATTTTAGTGGTGCTAGTGGTACACGTTTAGATAATCTCAAGGAAGCTCTAATGCAGTTGATGAAAATTGATGGTGAGAATGGATTGCTGAATGTTGATGGTATTAAGTTGATAAGTACGAGTGCTATTGATTATGTTCAAACGAACGGCCTTGTTTCCAATGTTAAATCTAAGGTTACAAATAATAGTAATTTGACATATGAAGATATTAAAACTTTAATGGCGAATTACAAACTGTTCAATATATCTCATATCTATTCCAATTTGAAGGGATTAAAATATTTAGTTGCCGAGAATGACTCACTTCCGTTCTATACAACAGTGAATCAGTCTTCAAATTATGGCCAGACAACCTATTCATGGGGTGGAGTTGATGAAATCAATAATAGCATTAGCGCAAGTGATTCCACAGCATGGGGAGCGAAGGTATCTAATAAATGCATTGAAGCTGGAAATAATGAGGCTAACTTCTCATACGATACTTCCACTGCCGGAATGGCATATAACTGCGCTAATTTGATTCCGAATGAAAGCGGAGTCTATACCTATTACAATGCTTCTGGAAATTCTGGAACCGTTTCAAAGTCATCTTTGATTAATAAAGACTTCTTTGTCTCTATGTTAAACTTTGAGACTTCAATATGGGATTTTTCCAATTTGAATATTGTCACAAAGAAATATCCGACAATCATATAATGATTATCTTCATGTATGATCTGTTTTCTCTTGTTGGAAGGAAAACAATATGAAAAAGGTAAAAGCTAGAAATATATTTATTACAGGGATGATATTATTAGGTTTTTTGACTGGATGTGGTATTCAAGGTGAACCAGGCAAAGACGGCGTCAATGGTGTGGATGGAAAAGATGGTGCCGATGGACAAGATGGAAAGGATGGAACTAGTATCTACACTGGCTCGGGAAAACCTGAGCTTGGTTTAGGAAAGACAGGAGATCTCTATATTGATTCTGATAGCGGAGACCTCTATTCCAAAGACGAATCTGGATGGATTAAGACGGGAAACGTTAAAAACGCCAGAGATGGTGTCTCTGTGGTCAATACACATATTGATGAGAATGGCGATCTTATTTGCGAGATGAGTGATGGTACAACCATCAATGCCGGTCATGTTAAGGATGTTACGAAACATACGGTTGATTTTTATTTTGACGATAAGTTAGTATATACAACGACTGTGGAAGATGGCACTAAGGTTGCTGAACCTGATGAAACTTGTCTTTCCGGATACATTGTTGATAGGTGGGATTTCTATGACTATTCATATGTTACTCATAAGTATATGGGAAGGGAGTGGCTCTTTGATATATATACAGTTACAAGTGATTTAGAACTTCATGCAGGGGCATGGACTAATAAATGTACGCTCACCCTAGATCCAGGGATGGGAATTTTAGAAAGTACAACCTATATTTGTGGTTACTACTGGGATTATAGTTTGCCCACTCCAACAATTCCTACACTTGATGTCAGTGAAGGGCTGAGTTACTATTACACATTCGAAGGATGGTATTTGGAGAATACCCTTATTCCTCTGTCAGGTATTTGGGAATATTCAAATACAGGTGGAACATTAGTTGCTAAATATAACAAAGTTGATTGTGTGAAATATGGAATCTATCCTCAGACACGTGTATCGGGTGAAGACCTGATTTCTGCCCTTAACGCTTTAACGACTCCTGAACCGAATGGGTGGTATCTATATGATGGAAATTATTACGCGAAGAAGGTGAAGGATAAAATATATTGGTTTAAGTGTGAACCTATAACATGGGACATACTCTTTTCTGATAACGGGACCTATTCGCTTGTTTCTACAAAATTGTTAGATGCGTGTCGCTATTATTCTTCTGAAGATACAAGAACTGTTGATGGGAAGACTATCTATCCTTCTAACTACAAGTATTCTGATATAAGGACATGGCTCAATGAAGATTTCTATAATACTGCATTCTCATTAGGAGATTCTTATATACAGACTACGGAAGTAGATAATGGTGCATCGACTACTATGTCTTCAACGAACAAATATGCTTGTGAGAATACCTATGACAAAGTCTATCTTCTGAGTTATCAGGATTATATGAACGGCAATTATTTTGCGGATGATGCGGCAAGAGAATGTGAGACAACGGATTATGCGATGGCAAATAGATGTGAAGGTCGTTGGTATTGGACACGTTCTCCTTATGATGACTTTTTCATCCATGATATTAATCGTGGCAATTGTGGTAGCACAGCAGGCTTTGACAACTCAAACGTTGGAGTCCGCCCAGCTATTACAATTAAGTTTTAGCAATCTATAACAAGAAAAAGAGGCTGTTACCTCTTATATCCATATAGGATATAGGAAAGTAACAGTCTCTATTTTGATTGGTTATCCTTTCACGTTGTAGTAGCAGTCGTTTGTGCTGTTGTAGTTGGGCCCTCTGTAGAAGTACGGAAGGAGGGCGGAGGAGTCCTTGTTGTCTCTGTGGGCGATGGTGTAGTAGGTGCTTCCGAGAAGCTTCTTGTTGTCGGGGTTGACGAAGGCGACGTACTTGCTGTAGATGCCGTCCATGTAGTTCTCGGAGTCGTCGTAGTTTCTCCACAGGGTCTCTCCGACCCTGCAGAAGTCCTTCGTGGCCTCGTTTCCGTCGAGGTCATAGTACTTGACGTAGGCGTAGTAGTCCCATCCTCTCAGGATGCCTCTGTCCTTGGTTCGGCAGTCGATCCTTCTGTAGAGGCCGATTGCCTTGTCGTAGTCGTCCTGTCTCGATTCGGGGACTCGGAAGCCCATGTCCCTGAGGTAATGCTTGATGGTGTAGCCTTCCTCGGTCTCGTAGTTCTCGACGTAGAAGGAGTAGTCGTCCAATACTGCCTTGTAGATGTCCTCATCAGCGACGTAGGTCTTGAAGCAGTGGCTGTATCCGTCGTTGTAGAAGTCGTCGCAGCTGTCCTTCCAGGAGACGTCGGCGACCGAGACGGTGGCGAGGTATGCGGAGACGGTGAAGTCGGTGGTGACCTGGACGAATCCGCTCTTGTCGAACGTCCTCTTCAGGTGAGACATGGTCGGGCAGTCCTCGTCGTCGTGTCTCTTCCTGATGTCCTCGAGCTTCTGGAGCTCCTTCTGGAACATTCCGTTGACGGCGTTGACGGCGTTGCACATCGTGACGACGCAGCCCTTGAGGCCCTCGATGTTGGGGTCGTCCGGATCGGAATACGTGCTGATCTCCCTGGCGATGTCGAGCTTGGAGAAGAGGGCGAGGGAGTTGACGAGGAACGAGCACTCCTGGATGAACTGGACTCTCGGCGCGTAGCTCTGGTAGTCCCAGATGTCGTTGGCGCCCAGGGTGTTGTCGTAGAGGTCCATGAGCGTCTGGCTGGGCTTGACGGAGTTGGGGTAGAGAAGCTGCTTGCAGAGCATCTCGGTGGAGTGCCAGAGCTGGTTGGAGAGGGTGTAGAAGTTCAGCTTCGTCTTGAAGTCGTCGATGAACTTCTCCTTCTGCTTGGTGAGGGTGTCGGCGTCATAGGTCTCGTCGTTCTCCTTCCTGGCGATGGCCTCGAGGGTGAGCATCTCGTTGTAGACGGGGGACTTGACGTCGTCGATGACATGGAGGGTTTGCCTCATGCACTCGTCGTCCTCGACCTTCTGCATCTTCTTGGTGAGGTCGTCGAAGCCCTTGGAGATCTGGTTGGAGATCTGGTTGAGCTGCTCGATGATCTGGTCGATCTTCCTTGTGGTGGCGTCCCTGACGTCGATTCCCATCTCCATGCACGCCGTCTTGAAGGCGTAGGTGGCAAGGGAGGATATTCCCGACTTCATGAAGTCGACTCCCTTGTCGAGGATGGACTTGGTGAGCCAGTCGAGCTCCTCGTTGTTGGTGGTCGTGAGCTTCGCGGGCGGGTTGTTGATTGACATGTCAACTTTCACGGGGGAGGTTACGTTGCTGGTGGAATTGGACGTGCATCCGGCAAGCATGCCGAGAGCGGTAAGTCCTAACAATGCTTTCTTCATAATGTGTGCCTCCTTTTCGATATGGTACATAACCAAGGCTTTTGTATCTCTTGGCGATTACATTCTAACACATCTATTTCCATTGTCAAGAGAAAATGATACAAATCTTATGATTTTGTAAAGCTTGCCTTAAAGGCATCCCTTGTTTTGGATTTCAACGTATCCTTATTTATAGGAGAATCGCCTTGGGAATAAGAAAAGAGGCTGTTAATCCGATAATGATTACTAAGAATCATTTGGTTAACAGCCACTGTATCTTATCTTTTTACAATTCGTTCAAATGTCAGATCCATATTGTTGAAATCGCCTGTTCCTGCCCAACCGAGTATGCCGATCTTACCGGATGAATAATATTCTCCTAAAGATACAGTGATAGAAGTGGCATTTGTTCCAGAAGCACGATAGTCACTCTCATCATAGATCTTCAATGTGTTTCCGATAAAGGAAAAACGGAAATAATTGTCATTGATGGTCTTAGGATAAATCCAGCCACCAAGGTAGGTGTAAACTGCAGAGGCAGAAAGTCCGTAAATAGCATTCATATAGTAGACCTGAATATACTGAGTGTCTGAAGTTGCGTTGGAGAAGTTGATGACATATCCGTCCATACAGCTAGGATCGGTGGTATTGGCTCTTCCACGTACAATGAATCCACGGTATTGACCCAAGGAGACATCAATGACTTTATCTCCGCTATTGGCATTGACGACAATGTCAAAGTCGGTATAGTCCTCATCGCTCATTTGCCAAGCTACAGAATTGATGGTTATCTTGTTTCTATCGACTACCCATTGTGATGCATGCTCTTGTACTAAATCCCAGGTTGACTGTACCGGTCTATTCACAAGGCCGTCGAGCATCTTTGTCGAATTGGATTCTAATGCATCGATTCTAGTCTGATAAGGGGAGAAGTCAAAGGCGTTGACGGCATTGACTGTAGTCAAAGCGTTGACTGCGGCCTTTGCTTCATCATAGATGGCTTTGACCTGAGTGGCTACTGTAGTTGAATAGGCGTTCTCTTCATAGTAGAACATGGAATTTATTTTGTTCGTCTTGACGAGTTCGAGATTCTCTTCTAATTCATAATCAGCATCTGTCTTCTGCTCG
This sequence comes from Oscillospiraceae bacterium, assembly GCA_963654365.1. Classification (GTDB taxonomy): domain Bacteria; phylum Bacillota_I; class Bacilli_A; order RFN20; family CAG-288; genus Enterosoma. The sequence goes on along the minus strand of CAVJZP010000027.1, from coordinate 6,215 downwards.
GATACGAATATCTTCATCTCTTTCATCTTTGTCATAATGTCGGAATAGGAACCAGTTGTATAGAGAACCTTCAGTTCCTCTTCTTTTGTTTTGATGCCCGCTTTTTCAGCATCTCGATACAAAGTATAGTCGATTGTGGATAAATACTTGTCTGCATAGTATTTTGCAGTCGTTACTCCATCGACAATATCAGAATCTGAAGTGATGATCTTTTCGATAGTAATATCAGCAGGACTATCATCCCAGTTGATCATACCCATATGGAGATCATTATAGGTTGGTGTATTATTGGCATTGAGCTCTGCACTTATATGCAGACCAGAAGAACCATTCTGCTGATAATCCTTCTCATCATAGACAGTAAGAGAAGTCCCTTCTTTTACAACACGGAATGTCGTTCCTAAAACTTTGCCGCCTGTCTTTTCATATTCCCATCCGCCGACATAAGCGATAGTATTTGCTCCACTAGAACCGTAAGCCTCTGTAAGATTGTAAATCTGAACGTATTGGAGATTATTTGCTGTATCAACGGAGATGTTGATGAGATATCCGTTGATGCCATCTGTTCCGTCATTCGCATTGTTTCCTAAAAGGATGCCGACAACCTTTGTATCATAGTTTGCGTTTACTGTGAAACAGAAAGAGAAATCATTGTAGGTATGAGCGGAATTCCAAAGATATCCAACTGCTTGAGTCTTAACTGCATCTCCTTCTTTTGTCCAAGTATACGCATGTTCATTGACTAAAGACCAATTTGACGGATACTCGTGATAAGAGGCCATCTCTTCCATGGTGTAGTCCGCGTTGGTTCTCAATGCAGATAGTTTATTTTTATACTCATCTAAGGAATAGGATTCGATATCCTCTTTGGTAGATAAGGCGTTGATATCATCTTTTACTTCCTTCTCATAAGAGACAGCTAATGCTCTTTCTTCACTGCGGTATTGATTGATATCAGATATCGTTACTTCCTTGATTTTCGCTTCTTTTGCTTCGGCTAATTCTTTTGCCTTTTCTTCTTCCTCTTCTTTGGTATATTCCGCATCCGTCTTCAAAGTGGAAATGTAGTTGCGGATAGAAGCCATGATGGATTGGATGGATTCTATTGTTGCATCCTCACTATTGATTTTCTCCTTTGCCTTTTCAATTGTGGCAGAAAGTTCGGTTCTCTCTTTTTCACGGTAGAGATTTAAATCGATAGCATTCAGTTCCTCTAATGCAGCCTTTCTAGCTTTATCTAATGCAGAATCGATGGAGTCACTGGATTCCGTCTCTTTTTTATCCGTGTCAGTACTGATAATGGGTTCGGACGTATCAGTATCCGAACTGACAATTGGCTTATCGGTTTTCTTATCCGTGCCAGTCGAATCAGAAATCACAGGTTCCGTTGAAACCTTTCCTGAGTTTGTTGATTCATTTCCACAGCCAGCAATACACATCAACGTCACTAAAGCAACTACTACATTTCTCTTTTTCATAACTGATCCCCCTTTTATATGACTTCTCTCATCTTCTCTACCATCATCTTGTATCCTTCATGTGTCGGATGCAATTCATCGGTGAAGTATTTTGATAACGGCTTCCCATTGCTATCGCAGAACAGAAGCTCAACATCGACATAATGTATCCACGAATATGTTTCACTTAGACTCTTATACAATTTGTTCGTATCTGATATCTGTGTCCGATAGTTTTCTCTTGCAGGGCATCTGCTGACTCCGAATAGAACGACTTCAAAGCCGGGTAATGATTCTTTTATGTTGAGCAAAAGTGTTTTTACATTAGAGGATATGACAGACGCAGATATGTTGGAAGAGATATCATTGATGCCAATGGCATAGATTCCAAGTCTAGGCTTGTATGTGATAATTTCATTCTGATAATCGTTCCAGTGAGAAGAGATAGATGCACCAATACCGATATCATAGATATCAGGATATTCAGGAAGATCTTCTTTGTAGGTATACCAGTAATCCATATAGGAATGACCGAATATCAGTGTGTCATAGTTTTCTTCCTTTGTATTGTCATATTTCTCAAAAGCACTTATCTGTGCGTATTTGCTTTTAGCGTATAGACCGTAACCAAGTCCATCTATCACTTCGGTATCTTCATAGGTGACAGATAGTCTTCCATCAAAGTAACAGTAGAACTTATTTTCGTTGATGACAATCTTCACTTCATATCCCATATAGGAATAGGAACCATAAGGAAGGAATTTTGCTTTGGATTCATAGACGACTTTTCCGGCAACTACTTTCCTGAGACTGACCATTCCACTGGATTTATATCCGAACCAATAATAATTCTCGGTATCTTTTACATGGAAGACAATTCCGTTATCACCAGAACCATGAGGGGAGAAATAGGTTCGGATGGTTCCATTTCTGAATTGGCTGTCTTTTATCGTCATAAAGGAATCATCTTCTTTTGCGACAATCTGATTACCGATTCCGTAGAAGGAACCTTTCTGGACATTTACTATATTTGAGACATCTTTTGTCATATCTTCCTCTTCATGGATTTTGATATTTTGGAAAGACACCCCAGTATCACCGGCTCGGATTCCTATCTTTGTTCCTTCTAAGGGAGAATTATCGGAATAGGTACCATAGAGAATGCCATCCACATAGCAGGAAATTGTATTCTCATCCTTAACAATCTTCATCTGATAAGTATGTACTTTTTCAAAATTGCGAATGACTTTATCAAATACTGTAGCCCATGTACCATTATCGGTCTTACCTAAAGCGGCTCTTCCTGTTTCAGTGATATAGAAGAAGTAGTAGGAGATGCCACTTCCTTCCCAGTAGTATCTTTTATCTTCTGACAAGGAAAAGACAATGCCGTTTTGGGAAACAGGATTGTTTATGGAAACATCCGCTTGATAGACACCATATTCGAAGGTCCTTTGATCATGGATGGCTAAAGCGGAACGGGACGTGGATTGGATCACTTCATTTTCTTCAAACGAGCCATGGACAATATGATAGTTAGAGAGTTCATCGTTGAATTCATTTTTATCATGTTTGATGGTTACATCCTTATAACTCGTATCCTTAGAACCTGCTTTGAAACCATATAGATTTCCGCTGCTGGATTCTATATCTGCTTGAAACATGAATGTGTCATCTATATAAATGTCAACCGTATTCTCAGTGTCATCCAAGGCAACGGCGAGATTGAATTCTGTTTTGCTGGTATCTAAGGAAACAGACTTCAATTGTTCCATAGAATTATCTTTATACTTCTGCAATACCAGCTGACCGACTAAGTTCAATCCTACAAAATAGTAGGAATTATCGGATGTGCTGTAGAGGAAGACGATACCGTTTTCTGCAAAATCATCATAGATATGAATGGAAACACAATAGGTGCCGTTTCTAAAGCTGTCTTTGAAAAGGAGGATAGAACCGGAGGATGTAGAAACATAACTCTCTTTCTCTTTTGCGAATGAACCCGAAATGATGGAATAATCTGAATCGATGCCAGTAGATGAATCGTCAACAGTCTCAGATGATGTATCTGTAATGAAGGTGCCTTTGTCTGTTGGCTTTATGCTTTCTGTATTATTATTGCATCCACATAAAAGTAGCAATAGCGAAACAAGCGATACCTTATATGCCTTATTTTTCATATCATTTCCCTCAAACTGTATTATAGCTGAAAAGGCAGCTTGTTTGAAAGGGGTTACATATGCACGAAACAAAAAAATTATGACTTTTTTAATGGGACAATTGGAAGAGCGTAATCCATTAGCAAAATCTCATCAGATTCGTTTATGAGGGCAAATGTCGCATTCCAATGTTCCAGATTGGCACGATGGCGGTTTTCATTCTATCTCATCTAGACCTAAGCTTTTCAGATATTCATAAGTTCCATTATAGAATTCAGGAAGTCTAGTACTATCTTCATAACTGTCTGTTGCTGTTTTATTAGGATTTCCGTATGGAACACAGATGACCATACCGACTCTTGCTCTAGTAAGCAATACGCGGTATGCATTCTTCATATACTTTATCTTCTCACTTTTTGACTCGGTATCGGGGTTGATTTCATTCCATTTATTGTGACCATTGAAAGAATAATATTCCCATGCCCCATCTTTGTATCTCATATCCGCATCCCATATGAGGCAGGTGTAATCCAGTTCCAATCCTTGGACCTGTATTTCTGTTGCTGCGTCTTCCAAATAATAGGAAGATCTGGTATCCTCCTTGTCTTCCAAAAACCAATGAATTGCATTTTCGTCATCATTCGGTAAGACATGAATGCCAAGCGGCTTGTATCTTGCGGATTCTTTTGTTATCAGAACTCCAGTCCTTTCGTTTCCTATGGCCCTTTTTCTTAACCATTCCTTTGCTTTTTCAAGATCTCGTGTCAAAAAGATCGGATATTTGTCTTTGATCTGTTGGTAGATATCCTTCGCCTTATCATCAAAGCTCAGAAGCGCCTGAACAAAGGCAGATAACTTCTCTGCTCGGAAAGACCGTAAAGAGACGGATAAATGCAGGCTATCATCATATTTGACATTATTATTGTCCTTTAGAAGACCGTTCACATTTCCTTCCGCATATTCCTGCTCAGTCAACTTTGGTGATATATGGATTTTCCAATCTTGGAAATGCTCATTCAGCGCCCTGATCCATTCTGCGATTCCTGCTTCGCCTGTATTGATCTCCTGACCTCCGCCGACTAAACAGACAATGGTTGCCCAGTCTTCTCTTTGGTCCATGGACCAGATGAGGAATGCCGCTTCTGAGACTGGAAAATTCGGAACCTTGAGTTTGTTTCCGTATGTGCCGCCTCTTTTCAGGTAATCCGCTAGCCTCTGATGCGTCCATGCTCTTTGAGCTTCATCAAATATTGCAACGTGCTCAATTTCTCCAAAGCCGGTGTTTTTCTGCCTGATCGCCTTATTGGGATCGATTTCCAATATTCCGTTTTCAACAGGAATCTTGATTTTTTGGAGCATGTTATCCCGGTATTGATGTATCATCTGAATTGACTTTTTGACTTCTCTTTTTGCATCACTCTTTTTCTGCTTGGTCTTCTTTACGTTGTCTCTTGCCAGTGCTTCGGTAAGGACGGCAACAAGAGGACCGTTTCCAGAAAGATATACGGCGCCGTCATCTTTGATGGGCTCTGTGTTTCCCTGATATGTCTGTTTGATTGCGACATCAAGGCCGACCAGTGTCTTTCCAGCGCCTGGAACTCCGGTCACAAAGCAGATGGATTTCTGTCTATGTTCCTTGCTCTCCTTTATTACGTTTAGAATGTAGGCGATCGTTTTATCTGTTGAAACATGGTCAGCTTCATGTCGGGTTATGTCTTCAACAGAATGGTTCTCATATAATGCTCTGGCCGCTTCGATGATGGTAGGAGTCGGTGCATAAGGACTGATGATCCATTTCTCATTGATCGCTGGTTGGTTTGGAAACTCATTAAGTACTGACAATATAATGGAAGTCAGATTATCTTCTCCTGTGAGAAGTGGGTTTAAAATTCTGCCATGATATAAAGAGGATTTGACTTCGGTAGAATGGCGTTTTGTTTTGGTTGCGATCAGGATGGGGACGATAATGTTATCTAAGCTGAATTTGTGAAAGTATTTTAAATCCAAGGCGTAATCGAGAACTTGATCAATATCTTTCTCTAGAATCTTAGATTCGCCTACTTTGAATTCCAGACAGAAAATAATGCCCTCTAATAGCAGGACAACATCGATTCTCTTTCCTAGGCGGGGAATATCATATTCAAAGATGATCTGTCCATCTTTGTTTATTGTGGTCAGGGTATCTTTTATGATCCTGATTTCCTCTATCCAGGCTTCAGTTTGAGTCGATTGTAGATTTCCATTGTAGTTCTGATTCAGCATACCTAGAATCGATTCTGGATTCTGTTTTAGAAAATCTGATATTTTACTGTTGTATAGGCATCGTGCCATAGGAAGGTTCCTCCCGTTCGAAAGATATACTGATTATATATCTTTTGAGTCTTCGTTTCATGTTTTTGATGGCAGTTATGAGTATAACTCTCAAATATGACATATGGTTGCCGTTTTTATCTAGTAAGAACTATAACCTAAAAAGGTCATTCTGGATCTGTACTGAATTCCATCTGTTGGACAAAAAAAAGGGGGGCAATAGGTGGTAAATTTGTATACGTCAATTCTGAGCACTTCGAAAACACTTGAAAAGCCCTCCCGCGTCTGC
>CAVJZP010000026.1:0-26369 GCA_963654365.1 Oscillospiraceae bacterium | reverse complement strand
GATTCCCTCCGATATTGCAAGTCTCGGAAATAGAATACCACGAACGTTGGGCCAGAACCTACTGGCATGCCAGTAGGTTCTTTTTGTTCCCCTCCTTATCTATTCTTATTTCATTTTACAATTCATAGCAAAAAATAAACGCAGCTAATTTCATATTATTGTTTCTCCTTTTTTATCATCTACTATCATAGTGGAAAAGAGAGCAGAGGGAAAGAGAAATTTTCATGTTGATGAATCAAGGCATGGAATACTTATCTAATATTCTTCCGATAGGTTTTTCACAAAACTCCAATTGTCAATGAGTTTATCTTTCCAATTCAATTCACAATGTGAAAAGTTTTCAAATCCGTTTTTCCTGTAAAACAGGCAATTTCTTTCCGTGTTTGTTATGAGACAGATGCGCTTTGCTCCTTCCTTTTTTGCATAGGGGAAAAGGCAGTCCTTGATCATCTTGCTTCCGGCCCCTTGTCCTTTTATGTCTTTGTCCACTGCCAATAGCTCAATGTAAAAAGCATCTGGATAAAGCCTTCCACAGTCTTCATGTGCTTTGTTGGATATCTTGAAAAAGGCAAGCAGTCTTTTGAATCCGACTGGAAAAAGGAGAGATATTCCACCTGAGCGGATATAATCAAAGAGAGTCACTCTCTTAACCTTTGGACTCTGCAGCAGTGCAACGGAGATGATCTTTCCATCGGAAAGTCCTACAAAACATTTGTGTTTCCTTGCGTTAGCTAGGACATGGACCTTGTTCAGCTTTTTCATATAGTGGATAAAGTCTTCTTTTGTCTGAAATCTGTCGCGGAAGGTAAGAGTGTACATTGGGTATTCTTCAAATGTTTCTGCGACCATATCAGCAATCCCTTTGATTTCGTCTTTCTTCGCTTCTCGGTATTCCATCATACACTTTCCTCCTATCTATGAACAAGTGTTTACTACTGATCACGTGTTCAGTATAATGGAAGAGAAAGCTGTAGTGATGAACAATGTCTTATCATCTGTTCGTTAATGATGAGAAAACCAATCATTGTTCAGAAAGAGAGGACGATATGACAGAAGACAGAAGATACAAAAGAACGGAGAAACTGATAAAGGATACCTTTCTCAGGCTCTTAGCAGAAAAAAATCTTACTCAAATCACAATATCTGAAATATCCCGCCTTGCCGACTTAGGACGTGGAACCTTTTACCTTCATTACTCGGATATCAATGATCTGTATGAGAGCATTGAAAAGGATCTGATGGAAAAACTTGTGAATGTCTATCGCTCCTCATTTCCGACAACAGAGAAAAAGAACAGCAAAAAGATGATTGATGAAATACTTGCCTATATCGAATCGGAGAAAAGACTGTTCTCCCTTCTTGTCAGTTCCGATGATGGAAGAACGATGTATAAGATCAGGAAGGTATTCTATGCGGAAGTCTTCAAAGAGGATTCCATCCTTCATCCGGACGGAGACAAAGAATACGATAGAAATGAATCGGTCTTTGTTGTTTCCGGAGTGATCGGAATCTTAGAGAAATGGATTACAGAGGGCTTCTCCGTTCCAAGTGAGAAAATGTCGAAAATGATTCAGAAGATGATTGTGAAGATAAACGGATAAGGGTTCATTTGGCAAGTTTAGAAAGTGGAAAACAAAAAATGGCACGCATATGCGTGCCAATTCAATGTTCCAGATGGTGACCTCAACGGGATTCGAACCCGTGAATGCAGCCTTGAGAGGGCTGAGACTTAAGCCACTTGTCGATGAGGCCAAATAGCCTAATAACTATAGACAAATTCATTTGAAAAATCAAGTGCTTATCATCAATTGTGGCGAAAATGTTGTAGATATAGGCATTTGACACCAGGAATGGCGATGATGAAGCGAAAATTTCAGGTTGTATCCTTATATATAGTATGTTAAACTAATAGACGCGCCATAAGCGCAATCACCATGAGTGTGAATCTTGCTGACGAGTCCATTTCGCCGCACCCCACTTCAGAACTAGGACATCACTGCCTAGCCATGCTTAGCGGATTGGGTTGGCATCTTGAAACATTCAGAAGGTACAACAAAAAGGAGGCTCAAACATGAGCGAAGAAGTCAAAGTCGAAACTGTCTCTGAACAGGGACAGGAACAGGATGTCATGGCCAGCACTGTCCATAATCCTAATGATCCGGTTGTCAGTGCAAAAACGTTACTCGATGCAGGTTGCCATTTCGGACACAGAGTTTCCAGATGGAATCCGAAGATGAGAAAGTACATCCACGGAAAGAGAAACAACCTCCACATCATCGACCTCAACAAGACCACTGCTCAGATGCAGGATGCCTATCAGGCTTTAAAAGGTATTGTTGCTAAGGGCGGAAAAGTTCTTTTCGTCGGCACAAAGGCCTATGCACAGAAGGCCATTCAGGAAGAAGCAGTCCGTTCTGGTTCCTTCTATGTCGCACATAGATGGTTAGGCGGAACCCTCACCAATTTCCACACCATCATCAAGAGAATCGCTTTGCTCCGTACTATTGAACAGGAAGAGCTCACCGGCGAACTCGAGAAGCTCCCTAAGAAAGAAGCCGCTGAAAGACTTAAACTCAAAGAAAAACTCAGTCAGAATCTCGAAGGCATCAAGGAAATCCGTCTTCTTCCGAACGCCATCGTTGTTGTCGATCCTAAGACCGAGCACAACGCTGTTGCTGAAGCTAGACTTCTCAACATCCCTGTCTTCGCTTTAGGCGATACCAACACCGATCCTGATCTTATCGATTACCTCATCCCTGCCAATGATGATGGCGAACAGTCCATCCGCATCATTGTCGGACTCTTGGCTGATGCTGTTGTCGAAGGCAAGGGCGGCGAACCGCTTTATGCTTACAAGAACGCTGCTGATGCTTCCCAGACCATGTCTGATATGCTCAAGGGTGTCGATCCGAACGAACAGACCAAGGCTATCCGTGCCAAACTCAGAGACGATGCTATCGCTATGAGAAAGAATGGCAAGAGAGTTGCCCGCAAGAAGTTCGTCAAGAAGAACTTCCGTCGTTTCGATGACAACAAGAAGGAAGAAGAAAAGCCGGCCGATGCTCCGAAGGCTGAAGAAGCCCCTAAGGCTGATGCCGCCGCTACTGGAGAAAGCAAGTAATTATGACCGAAATCGAACAGATTAAGCAGCTCCGCGACCGCACTGGTGCGGGCTTGATGGATTGCAAGAAGGCTCTTGCTGCCACAAATCATGATCTCGAAGAAGCCGTCACATGGCTGAGAGAAAAAGGCATTGCCAAGGCTGCCAAGAAGGCTGCCAGCCGTATTGCTGCTGAAGGTGTTGCTTCTGTCCTCGTCGACGGAAACAAGGCCGCTGTCATCGAAGTCAACTGTGAAACCGACTTCGTTGCCAACTCTGATCCTTTCCGTGCCTTAGTTCACGAAGTCAATGAAATCGTACTCAACAACAATCCTAAGGATATTGAAGAGGCTAAGAACTGCGCCAACAAGGATGGCAAGACCATCAACGAACTCTTTGTCGATGCTGGTGTCAAATTGGGTGAGAAGCTCGATTTCAGAAGATTCGCCATTGTCAACAAGAGCGATGATGAAGTCTTTGGCCCTTACATCCATATGAAGGGCAAAATCGCTGTCCTTTCTGTCATCAAGGGTGGAAATGAAGAGATTGCCAACCGTATTTCCTTGGTTGTCTGCTCCAATTCTCCTTCCTATGTCAATGAGGCTGATATCCCGGCTGAAGTCATCGCCAAGGAAACTGAAGTTCAGAAGGAAGCTTCCCTCCAGGATCCTAGCTTTGCCAAGAAGCCCGCTGCCATCCAGGATAAGATCGTGGAAGGCAGAGTCAAGAAGTCTCTCTTCGAAGGTGTCCTTGTCGATATGGGACTCATCGGCGAAGAGGACAAAACCATCGCTCAGCTTCTGAAGGAAAATGGAGCCTCTATGGTCTCCTTCCTCCGCTATGCTGTCGGTGAAGGCATTGAAAAGCGCCAGGACGACTTTGCTGCCGAAGTTGCCGCTCAGGCTTCTGGTAAGTAAATTTCAATTTGTTTCTATGGGCGCCTCTTCGGAGGCGCCTTTATTAAAATCGGAAGTTCATGCAAGGAGAAACCGTATGGAAAAGAAATATCACAGAATTCTTCTGAAGATCTCAGGCGAAGCATTAAAGGGCGACGATGATATCTATAATGCTGAATACCTCGAGAAGGTCTATGAGATTGTTCATAAGATCACAGACATGGGAACAGAGGTCGCCATCGTTGTCGGCGGCGGCAATATCTGGAGAGGAAGACTTGCTTCTACATTAGGAATCGAGCGTACGACCGGTGATTACATGGGTATGCTTGCCACTATCATGAACGCAATGTGCCTTCAGTCCTATTTTGAGAATCATGGTCTGATCACAAGAGTCATGTCCGCCATTCCGGTCAACCAGTGCTGTGAACCATACATCCGCAGAAAGGCTATCCGCCATCTGGAAAAGAACCGTGTTGTCATCTTTGCGGGCGGAGTCGGCTCTCCTTACTTCACTACAGATACTTCTGTCGCCTTGCGCGCAAAAGAGATCTGTGCTGATGGAATCTTCATGGGGAAGAATGGAGTCGAAGGCATTTATACCGATGATCCGAGAGTCAACAAAGATGCTGTCCTCATCAAGAAGATCTCCTATCAGGATATCCTTGCCAAAGGACTGAAAGTGATGGATAGCACAGCAGTCGGACTCCTTGTCGACAGCGATGTCGATGTCCGTGTCTTCAACATGAATGATCCGGAGAATGCAGTCCGCGCTGTCAAGGGCGAAGACATCGGTACCCTTGTCACAAACAAATAGTTTCTTTATTTCATCTGTTATTTTTATTAGAATATTCTTATATCAACATTTAGGGGGATATATTTATGGCTACATTAGAAGAATTCGTTGAGAAGATGGATAAGTCCATCGTTTCCTTGAAGGAAAGCTTAGGCACACTCAGAGCCGGCAAGGTCACTCCTCAGCTTTTGGATAAGGTCACTGTCACCGCTTATGGAGAAAAGTGCCTTTTGAAGTCTGTCGCTCAGGTCTCTGCCCTTTCCGCCACAGACCTTCAGGTCAAGACATTCGATCCTTCCATCATCAAGGATCTTGTCTCTGGACTGAACAAGGCCGACTTAGGCTGCACGGTCACACAGAACGGAAACGCTATCGTTCTCAAGTTCCCGGCGCCGAGTGAAGACCGTCGTCAGGACTTGATCAAACAGGCCAAGAAGTATTCTGAAGATGGCAAGGTTGCTATCCGCAACATCCGTCGCGATGCCAACAACGCCGTCAAGAAGGATACAAGCCTCAGCGAAGACATGAAGGATGATCTCACTGACAAGATTCAGAAAGAGACCGATAAGCATATCGCTGAGATCGATAAGCTTCTCGCTTTGAAGACCAAAGACATCGAAACCATCTAATCGTCGATTTGTCGTTTCCATCGAAAGGAAATCCCTATGGCTAATAAATTATCGTCATCTAGCAAATCGAGCATGCTGACGAGAATCCTGACTGCCATCGTTTTGGTCGCGGTTCTTGTCCCTTGTTCTGTTTTGGGTGGATGGTTTTATTTTGTACTCGCACTCTTCCTCCTTGTTGTCGGAACCCATGAGATACTTTGTGTTCCCGGCAAGGACAGATATTCCCGTCTCATCAAGATATTCACACAGGTTTACGCTCTTCTATTTATGCTCTCCTTTTTTATCAAGCCTTGGGCAAAAGGATTGAATCCGTTTATGCTGGACATGTCACAGATGACACTATCCGCTACAGATCTTATCCTACCGATTTCCTTGTCTTTCCTCTATTTCTTCATCCTTTTCTTCATTGCCATCCTGTCTGACAAAGTGAAACTGGAAGATGTCACATATCTATTTGCCATCGAGACATTCTTCATCTGTGGCATCACTTCCCTCCTCTTTGTCCGCTACTTTCCCAATGCGACAGGTACGAGTGCATCTGTCTCTTATTTCAAAGACTATTATGCCGCTAGCTCCATCGACCAGAGATGGGGATCGTGTGTTCTTCTCATCGTCCTTGCCATCGGTACCTGGTCGAGTGATGTCGGCGCCTATTTCGTCGGTGTCCTTTTCGGAAAACATCCGATGAACCCGAGAATCTCTCCTCATAAGACATGGGAAGGATTCATCGGCGGATGCGTCTTCTCCTGGATGTGCTATTTCGGATTGGCTGCGATGTTTGAATACGCCTTCCATCTGCCTTTGGTCCCTGGACTTCTTCAGTATTCCTCCTCTTCCCTTCTCTCTTCCATGAATGTGCTTAACGGCTCCTCTTGGGTCTTCTTGGCTGTCATCGGACTTCTTCTTTCCTTCACTGGAAACTTAGGAGGCTTCCTCTTCTCCTTGATCAAGAGACATTACGCTATTAAGGATTATGGAAAAATCTTCCCAGGACACGGCGGTGTCATCGACCGCTTTGATTCACTCCTTACGAATGCTCTTATTGTCTCTCTTCTTCTTTCCTTCATGAGTGTCGGATTCAATCTTGTCGCATAATCGATTCTATCAATGGCAAAAAAGATTATTGTCTTAGGGGCAACAGGTGATATCGGAAAACAGGCTTTGGAAATCCTTCGCTACAATTATGATTATGAAGTAGTAGGAGTCGCTTTCAAGAGCAACTATTCTCTTATCGAGGAAGAGCTCTTTTATTTTGAAAATCTGAAATTCATTGCCATTTCCTCTCACAAGGCTGCAGAAGAGTTTGTAAAAAAGCATCCTGCATTCGAGAATGCTGTTTTTGTCGGGGATAATGCAATAAAAGAACTCTTGGACGAATATCCGAATGCGACTGTTTTGAATGCCATCTCTGGAAATGATGGTATCGTTCCTACTTTATTGGCACTCAAGAACAATCAGGATCTCTTGTTGGCGAATAAGGAGTCGTATGTTGTCGGTTCCTCTTTGATGAAAGAGAGGCTGAAGACTTATACCGGACATATCTATCCGATCGACAGTGAACACGTCGGACTTTATAAATGTCTGAAAGAAACAAGAAAACGGAAAAGGATCCCTTGTTGTCTGATGATCACCGCCAGCGGCGGTGCTTTAAGAGATGTTCCGCTAGAGCAGCTTCCCTATCAAAAAAAGGAGGATGTCTTGAAGCATCCTACCTGGAAGATGTCAAACAAGATCACAGTGGACTGCTCCACCATGGTCAACAAAGGATACGAAGTCATCGAGGCAAGCGAGATGTTCTCTTTCCCACTCGACTCTATCCTTGTGAGAATCTGTCGTGACTCTCTTATCCATGCGGGTGTCTCTTCCATTGACAGAAAGACAAAAAAGAAAATCGCAAACTATGAATATTCTCCCTGTAGCATGAAGACAGCGATTGCTTTCAGTCTCAGCAAGGGAAAGAAGAAAATCCATAAGCTGGATAAAGATGAAACAAAAGCTCTTGAAAAAGAGGTTGATAACCTAGAAGAAGTAGATGATAAGCGCTATCCTCTCTTCTCTTTGACTGTTTCCTGCTTTTCTAAGTACGGAAACGAAGGCATGTTTTATTATAATGCTGTGGATACCAAGGCGATCGAAGCTTTCCTTTGCGATGAGATATCCTACTACGAGATCAAAGATGTGCTGGAATATGTCTACTCTCATATGCCAGAACTGGAAAAACTGACAGAAGAGAATCTGAACGATTATATCCTTCGTAGCGAGAAATATGCTTCTGAACTGTTTAATAAGAAATCCTGGAGGTTGAAATGAAAACTGTACTTTATATCGTTGTCTTCATTCTATGCTTGTCGATGGTGGTCTGCATCCATGAATTAGGACATCTTCTCGTCGCTAAGATGTGCAATGTCTATTGCTTTGAATACTCAATCGGCTTTGGCCCTGCCATCTTCAAGAAAAAGTTCAGGCATAACAAGAAAGTCATCAAGGACGGAAAACCGATCTATGAGGCAAGAGCCGATGGCAAAAAGGTCGCCATGACAGAGAAAGTGGAAGGCGAGACGACACTCGCAATCCGCGCCCTTCCCTTAGGCGGTTATGTCTCGATGGCCGGAGAAGACGGAAACCTTACCGAGGACGGAAGAAAGATTGAGAAAGCAAGATGCCTCAACGGTGTCAATCACTTCAAGCAGATCTGCATCATGTTAGCCGGCATCGCAATGAACTTCCTTCTTGCCTGGGTTCTCTTCTTCTGCTCCGCTATCGTTCCAGGCACAGCGTCTGTGGCCAATAGCAATGCCGTCACTGTCATCGCCGATACGGAGGCGAGCAAAGCGGGCCTTAAGACAGGAGACAAGATCCTCTATCTCTATCAGGAATATAATGGGCTAGTCAAAGATGGTAAGACATTGACGACTCCGGTCTACTTCCCGTTTGAAACCGAGAAACAGAACCAGGAAGAAGCAAAGATCAACTACTATCAGACAAAGGGCAACGGAAAGAGTGTCTCTTCTAACGACAAGTATGATGATCTCGATGTCGACTGCATCTCCTATGCTCTTCAGGATGTCTTCAAGACATCGTATCAGAACCTCTTCACTCTTCCGGATTATCTCAAAGGATATTCTGTCACTCCTTCCTCGACAAGAACCATTCACTTCAAGACGGATAAAAGCAGCGACAATTGGCTGGCTGTCACTCTTCATACTACAGAGACGAAAGCAAAGGTCGATGGAACAGAGGTCTCCTACTATTTCTTCGACACCTTTGGAATCACAGCGAGTAGTGTTGCATATCAGAGAGGATTCACGGAATCTGTCGTCACAGCATCGACCGATTTCGGAACCTACTTCGTCGGCATCTATACTTCCTTGGGATCCTTGTTCACTCCTTCCGGATGGAAGAATGTCGGCGGCATCATCTCCGTCTATAAGATGTCTACCTCGGGACTTCAGTCCGGATCACTCTCCTACTTTCTCCTTCTCTGGGGATACATCTCCTTGAACTTAGGCTGCTTCAACCTCCTTCCTTTCCCAGGACTGGATGGATGGCAGACACTGATTGCCCTTATCGAATCCGTAACAAGAAAGAAGTTTCCGACCAAAGCAAAAGGAATCGCCAATACAATCGGCCTTATCATCATGCTGATTTTGGCGGGACTATTGATTGTAAAAGATCTGATTGTCTGATAAGAACAGAAAAAGAGGTATGGCGCGTGCCATACCCCTTTCTTTAGATTGGATTACTGAATCTGGATGTACTTCTCTTCCTCTGCTTTTTCTTTCGGCTTGTTGACCTTGACAGTCAAGATGCCGTTATTCATCGAAGCAGTGATGGCATCCTTCTCGATGCTGTTTCCGACATAGAAGCTTCTGCGGTAAGAACCGTAATAGCGTTCTCTGTGGAGACTCTTTCCGTGTCCCTGATTCTCTGTGGAATTGACCTTGGCAGTGATGGAGAGATATCCTTTGTCCAAAGAGATCTTGACATCCTTCTTGTCAACGCCAGGAACTTCGACTTCGAGACGATAGTCTCCGCCTTCATCGGTGATGTCGGTCTTCATGAGATCTTCGCTGTCATCGTTTCCGAAGCAGTCGTTGAAGAATGACCAGAACGGATGGAGTCCATCCAATCCATAGTTGTTTCTGACCATATTCTCCTTCTTCTCTTCTTTTCCTTCATTCTTGATTTCATTTTCGTTCATAGTTTCAATCCTCCTATTCGGTTTGATTTAGCACTCTCGCTTCTCAAGTGCTAATTATATTATAGTTTGCTTTTTAGCAATGTCAAGTGTAGACTGCTAAATTTTTTATCTTTTTTATTTTTGCCCCATGCTATCGAGAAATTTTATGATGATATTCTTATTGAATTCCTGGTTTTTGATAAAAATCAGACGATATTTGATTCTTTCTGATCTTTTTCTTTTGTCTCTTCCTTGGATACTTTCCTCGATTCCATAAAGAAATCATTCTATAAAGTTGTATAATACTATGGCAAGAAAAGACCATGAAAAATTTAAGAAAAAGAATATTCACCAACTCGGAATGCCCGAAGTCAACAGTCCGCCTGTTTGAAGGCATCTCCATCTTTAAAGAAGCGCTCTTCCAATTCAATTCCTTCTTTATGCTCCTTTATATCCAATTGGCTTCCCCTATCGCACAGAACGTCAATTTCACAACGATGTTCTTTCTGATTTCGATGGTGCTGATCTTCTCGAAGATCTTAGCTGGCTTCTGCTGGTCGATCTCCTCTCACTTCTTAGAGACGGGAAGATTCCGATACGGAAGATACCGAACGATGACCTTCATCGGTTCCTCCTTATCGACACTCTTCTCCTTCTTGACCTTCTTCATCGCTCCTTTATGTGGAACAGGATGGAGCTATGTCATCGCTTTCCTTATCTTCTATACTTGTTCAGAGTGTGTCTTCTCCATCAATGATATTGCCTACTGGTCCTATATCAATAAGATGAGCTATGACGAAGGAAAGAGAAGCAAGATCTTAGGTCTTACCAATATGATTGCTTCGGTGGGAAGCTATCTTGTGACCGCTCTTTCTCCTGCTATCTCCGCTGGTAACGCAAAGAAAAACATGACCATTCTGATGATTGTCCTGCTCTCCTGCTTTTTCCTCTCTCACTTGATCTACTGTGTTCTGATGTATGAGAAAGCCGATGATGTCACGATCGATCTGAAGCATAACGGAAAACTCTTCGAATCGCTTCGCATCATGTTCAGTGATAGACAGGTATTCCTTGTCATCATCGCCTTCTTCCTCTTGTTCCTCTCTCAGGATCTGATCGCCGGGAACACTTCCTCCTATTTCTATTATGAATACGGATATGGAGGATTCTCCGCCAAAGGATATGACGGAAACATGTCCGGAGGCTTTGTTTCCTTTGCCTTCTCTCTCTGCTTTGGTCTGATGGTATGCTTAGCTAGTGTCGTCTATCCTGCTATTGCTAAGAAAGCCGGAAAGAAGAAGACAATGATGGCCTCCTTGATTCTGATGGCTATCTTATATTTATCCTTATACTTCTTTGGTATGGTAAGAGGAAGAGAAATCCTCCTCTTTGTCCTTATCGCCTTAGTTGGATTCTTCCACGGAATGATCCTGATGGTACTCAATATCAATGTCGTCAATGTCGCAGAATACTATCAGGCTAAAACGGGAAAGGAAAGAAGTGCATCCATCCAGGCGGCAAAAGCCTTGGCAGTCAAGACCGCCAACGGAATTCAGACTGGATTCTTCTACCTCTTCTTAGCTGTTTCCCCGAATCTTCTCGAAGTCAACAGACAGGTCGCCAACTTAGAATCCCTGAATAACCGAGGTGAACTGGAAAAAGATATCATAGAGGAAGTCAACACATATATTCATAGCATTTCAGATATCGAGAACTCGTTATCTATCTACCGTATCTCCATCACAATCCTTCCGATGGTCATGATGGCGATTGCTGTTTTCCTGACTTGCTTTGTCCATGTGACCGATGAAGCAAAGTACAAATCCTATGTCGAAGAAGTGAAGAGAAGAAAAGACGAGAATGTGAGGTGAATTTCTATGGATAATTTATTGCAAAGATTCCTGACTAAGATCGGCATTGTGGATCTGACTCCTTTTGAGAAAGGTCATTTTGCCGCCTTGAACAATGATAAAGAGCATAATCTGATCGAAGCGAAGATTCATCTTCCCAAATATCTCAAAGTGAAGGAATACATGAATCTTTTCGATACCATCTCTACCTTCACCTCCTATGGAGGATTCGGTATCTCCTTATCTTTCTCTTATGATGATGAAATCTCCTCTTTTCCGGATTTTCTCGATGATTACATCGAGACAAAAGCGTGTCTCTATCTCAGCGACATGGAGTTCATCCAAGGTGAGAAGAAGGTTATCTTCTTCTATGAATCCGCCGGAAACGCAGAGCCGATCTCCAATGAGACCAGAGCCTTGAAAGACTTCCTCGACTCCATCTCTTCCTCTTATCGCATCCTGACACAGGAGAGAGTCTATATGTCGAGTGATGAATTCCTCTCCCAAGGAGAAGAAGAATATAGGAAGAATGCGGAGAAGTTCTCGAAGAAGTACAACGAAAAGCAAAGGCTCAATTCCAACTATCAGCCTTGCCGACTGAAAGATATCGAAAACTACAGGATGGTCCTTGTCGAAGGAACCATCTTCAAACTCGGAGAGGACAGAAAGTCAAGAAAAGGACTGACAATCCGTACCATCGAATACACCGACGGTTCCGATTCCATCCAGTCCACTCTCTTCGAAGGAAAGAAGATGACGATGGAAGAGATGAACAAGTACGCAGTCGGTGTCAAAATCCGCGTCAAAGGAAGGCCGGAGCATGACCCCTACTCCCATAATGAGCTTGTCATCAAGATCGATTCCATGGAGATTGTCCCTCCGGATCCGTTAAGAGAGGACACCTATAACAGAAAAAGAGTCGAGCTCCATCTTCATACGAAGATGTCTCCTTTTGATGGCTTAGCCTCTATCTCGGACTATGTCAAAACCGCAGCGCGCTGGGGACATAAGGCTATCGCTTTGACCGACCACGGCGGATGTCAGGCGTTCCCGGATGCCCAGGCCGCAGGAAAGAAGAACAACGTCAAAATCCTCTATGGCACTGAGTTCTATGTCGTTGATGACAAGAAGGAAGATGCTCATTTCATTCACAATCCCTGCGATAAGAGACTTGGCAGTTCGGACTTTGTCGTCTTCGATACGGAAACGACAGGCTTATCCTGCCGTTATGACCGACTGATCGAATTCGGTGCGGTCAAGATCAATATGGCAGGACAGGTCATCGATGAGATCGACTTCTTCATCAATCCGAACCGAAAAGTAAGTGGATTCACTGTCAATGTCTCCCATATCACGCAGGAGATGGTCGACAAAGGAAAGAACATCAAGGATGCTCTGAAGATCATTAAGGAGTTTTTTGGAGATGATATCCTTGTCGCTCATAACGCAGAGTTCGACTATGACTTCCTCAATGAGGCGTTTAAGAACAATGGAATGGATACGATTCATAATCCGGTCATCGATACGATGCAGCTTTCCCGTTATCTCTATCCGGAGATGCGAAGCCACCGTGAAAGCGCCTTGGCTACGAAGTTCGGAATTCCTTTTGACAAAGGCGGAGCACACCGCGCCAATTACGATGCCGGACATCTGGCTTCCATTTTCCATACGATGCTTTCTGAGATGATTCAGAAGAATCCCGATATCCGTCACTGTGACTTAGGTGAATTAGAAGTCACGGATAAAATGCTGTTGACGTTACACCCGTATCATGTGACTGCCTATGCGAAGAATGCCGATGGCTTAAAAGACCTTTACCGCATCATCTCAGAAAGTAACACCAAGCATATCGGAGCTAACTCTAACCCACTCGTTCCCAAGAGTTATCTTGAAAAATACCGCAAGAACCTGATCCTTGGATCTGCCTGCTTCAACGGACAAGTCTTTGAGGCGGCGATGGAAAAGTCCAAAGAGACCCTTATCCATAGGATGGAATTCTACGACTTCATCGAGGTTCAGCCGCCAGAGAACTATATCTATCTTCTCCACGTTGGAAATCTCTCCTCTAAGGAAGAGATTCAGGATGTTCTCAAAGATCTCATCTATACTGCCAAACAGGCAGGAAAGATTGTCTGTGCGACAGGAGACTGCCACTACCTCAATCCGGAGGACAAAGTCTTCCGCGATGTCTTTATCGCCAGCAAAGGATTGAAGAACACAAGGCATCCTCTCAATCTTGCACCGTATGACAGCGCAAGCGAAGAGGTCAAGCAGGCCTGGTACAAGAATCCGCTTCCTAATCCCGATCAGCATTTCAGAACGACGGATGAGATGATGGAGTGCTTCTCCTTTTTGAAGGACAAAGAACTCGAAGAGGAGATTGTCATCGATAATCCCAACTATATCGCAGATCAGATGGAAGACGGCATCAAGCCGACGAAGGACAAACTTTATCCTCCGAGCATTCCGGGTGCCGATAAGCTTCTCTCTGACTTAGCGTATAAGACCGCCAAAGAGATGTACGGAGATCCGCTTCCGGATGTGATCGAAGAGAGACTGAAGACAGAACTTGCTGGTATTATCAATAACGGCTACGCCGTTATTTACTGGCTGTCCTCTGAAATCGTCCGCTGGTCCAACTCCGAAGGTTATCTGATCGGCTCCCGTGGCTCGGTCGGTTCCTCCTTCGTTGCAACGATGACCGGTATTACGGAAGTCAATCCGCTTCCTCCTCATTATCTCTGCCCGCACTGCCATCATTTGGAGTGGGCGGATCTCAATCAGTATGAATCGGGATTCGATCTTCCTTCCAAGAAGTGTCCAGAGTGTGGACGTGACATGATCGGAGACGGTCAGAACATTCCGTTTGCAACCTTCTTAGGCTTCCACGCCGAAAAGGTTCCGGATATTGACCTCAACTTCCCTTCTGACTTCCAGTCTATCGCCCATGAGCATATGAAGGAAATCCTCAACAAGACCGGAAACACCTGCTTTAAGGCAGGTACGATTCAGACCACCCAGGAGAAGCAGGCGAGAGGATATGCCTTAGGATATTTCGAGTCGCTTGGAAAAGATACCACTAAGATCCGCAATGCAGAGATCGACCATATCGCATCGGGATGCATTGATGTCAAGCGCTCCACTGGTCAGCATCCAGGAGGCGTCATCGTCATTCCGAATGGAATGGAAGCCTATGACTTCACACCGGTTCAGTTCCCTGCCGATGATCCTGATTC
This sequence comes from Oscillospiraceae bacterium, assembly GCA_963654365.1. Taxonomy (GTDB): domain Bacteria; phylum Bacillota_I; class Bacilli_A; order RFN20; family CAG-288; genus Enterosoma. Next base: position 11,685 of record CAVJZP010000026.1, on the reverse strand, counting down.
CTCTTGGATGACAACTCATTACGACTTCCACAAGATTCACGATAATGTCCTGAAGTTTGATATGTTGGGTCATGTCGACCCTCAGGCGATCCGTATGCAGTGTGACCTCTGCGGATTTTCCTTCCTCGACATGAAGGAGAAGATACCGATCTCCGATCCAGAGGCACATTCTCTTTTCTGGTCAGCGGATGCTCTCCATTTAAAAAAGAATGTCTTGCAGCAGGAGACGGGTGCTTTAGGTCTTCCGGAGTTCGGTACAGAAAACGGAAGACGAGTTCTTCTTGAGACACAGCCCCGCTCTTTTGCAGACTTAGTCCGAATCTCTGGCTTAAGCCATGGTACGAATGTCTTTGCCGGAAATGCCGAAGACCTCATCAAGAATGAGGGTTTCAAGTTAAAGGATGTCATCGCCTGCCGTGACGATATTATGACGGTCCTTCACGATCGATATGGTGTCGACAATTCCGATGCTTTCGCTATCATGGAGTTCACCCGTAAAGGTAACTTCGGAAAGCCGGGAAGCGAGGATAAGAAGGAGAAGTTCATCAAGATCATGACGGAGCACAATGTTCCAGAATGGTATATTGAATCCTGTAAGAAGATTGCCTACATGTTCCCGAAAGGACATGCTGTCGCTTATGTCACCAACTGTATCCGCTGCGCATGGTTCAAGGTCCATCAGCCCTTATCCTATTATGCAACCTACTTCACACTCCGCTGTGACGGATATGATATCCAGACAATGATGAAAGGCTTAGATGCCTGCTTGGCAAGAAGAAACGATATCCAGACACGTGTCTATAACCATGAACCGGTCTCCAATCCGGAACTTGCCACCATCAACGCTTTAGAATCGACTATCGAGATGTATGACAGAGGATATTCCTTTGCTCCGCTCTCGGTTCTGACTTCCAAGGCGACGACCTTCTCTATCGATCACGTCAAGAACCGAGTCATTCCTTCCCTTACGAGCATCAACGGCCTTGGCGCCTCTGTTGCTGAACAGATCGTCAGAGCAAGAAATGAGAAGATGTTCACTTCTGTCGATGATTTGAAGACGAGAGCCAAAGTCGGAGATACGATGCTGAAGAAGCTAAGGGAAGTCGGTGGCTTGGACGGACTTCCGGAAAGCAACCAGTTATCTTTGTTTGATATGTTCAAGTAATCAAAAGAGGAGAGACCTGAAGGCCTCTCCTCTTTCGTTTCCTCTGACCCGATGCTTGGAAACGATAGCTTTTAGAATAGAGCTGATTGATTTGGTTTTAAAACCCAGTGCATTGACAGATAACGATAAAACAATGTCGATCACGGATAAAGAAAAAACTCTCAGAACAATAACAGAACGTTTAACCTCTTTTTTAAGTGGTTCCAGTCTATTCAGGGAAAAAGACTAGCAGTCGATTTCGGTAGTCAGGTTCGTCAGGTCAATCGCCATCTGGAGCTTGGAGATCGTGTCAAAGCAGTTCTGATACTCCTTCTTGGCAACACTGACATCATAGAGTGTCTTTGTCAGCTCATAGGATGCGTTTCGATAGAGGGCGCTATTTCTGACTAGAGGCTGTTTTTCAGCAAGCTTTTTGAAACGGGAAAGATGATTGTTCAGCTGTGCCAAATAGACAAGGGCTTCTGAGATGCTCATATCGAATCCTTTGACAATGGTAGTGGCATTGCTCTTTGCTAAGGCACCTTTCAATTGACGGATTCTCGTATCAATGGAATCAAGTTCTGCTGTGAACTTTGTATAGTCATACTTCGTATCGATGGGTGTCTCATTCTCCGTATAGGTGACTGTGCAGGTGTCATTCTCCTCTTGCAAAAGAGCAGACTTCTGATCTTCTAACTTCTTGATTTCCTTCATGGCTTCGGTGTGCGTCATTTTCATTTTCTTTTTGTCTCCTTTTCATTACTGATGATAGTGTAATGGAAAAATAGGGATTTTCAAGAAAGATTCATGAAATTTTGATTATCTACTATATGTTTCCAATCCATGATAGAGCTGAGCCAAGGAATGGCAATGCTCATTGAGGTCAAAGGGAACAGAAATCTTGATGGATGTGATTGCTCTGTCTATAAGTTCAATCACAGCTTCCGGAAGATGAGCAAGCGGAATACTAGCGGCTGCATAGGCAATCGATAGCAGCATGATTTCATCCGGAAGCTTGAATTTTCCAACAAAGGATTGTACATCTGACGCAGTATCCTTAACATACAAGTCTGAGACGAAGACAGACGTAAAACGTCTTATAAAGGCGTGGTCGTGAGCGAAGGCTTTAAAGAATTCCTCCGTAGTGGTAGCACCCCAGACAACAAGACCATCGGTGAGAAGTGGCTTAAGATAGTTGTCAAGTGTTCCTTCTTTGTTTTCAATAACGGCACCTAAGTGAAGTGCGGTGTGGAACTCATCGATGAAGACAACATCGTTCTTGGAAAGGGCACTCAGTGCGGAATTCATTCGCTTCTTGGCGAGGATGAGTTTGAGCTGGTCGATCTCGGATTCCCGTTCGATGACCTTGTGTTTGGGATGAGGGACAAGGGGGAGGAGTTCATAGACGGGAGGGACGCGGTTACCAGAGGTGCCCATGGGGCTGAAGTCATTCGGTAGTACCTGCCAGGCTGCTTTGCGTTTGTTAGCGATAAATGTCATTTCCTTTCTACAGCCAAAGTTCGCTCTATTCTTCGAGAATGCTTTGACTATATCTGGTGAATAACTCACATGAAGTCATCTTGGTATATCACAATATACCAGCTTCTCTTGTGTAACTTGTCAGATCTATGACTCTCTGAGTACATAACTATCCGAAAATCGGAATTTTCAAGGAAGCAGAATATGATAAGATATCCAATTTAGTTGATTTGGCTGAAGGTTATAGAGGCTGAATTCGATGTTACCCGGTAAGAGATGAATGAAAAATATTGGCTTTCAATAGCAAAAATGTTACTTAGAGAAAACTATGAAGAATAAAAACGGATAGGCCGCCAATATAAAAAAAGCAAACCGCTTATAAATGGCGGTTTGCTGATGTTTAGTGATGTCTGCTAAAGTTCAAGTTCTTCCCTGGTGTACTTTCTGTCAAGCTCAAGTTTCTTGAACTGGTTTGCGTTAATTTCTGTCTTGAGTATCTTCATAGGCTCTATTCCGTCAGGCCTTATCTGAAGGTCGATTCGATAAACTTTGTCTTTGCCATTCACGATTTCTCTTCTGGTCACTGCAAAGACTTTAATGTCGCTTGTTGACTCGACAGTTTTCAGTTTGGCTTTCTCTGAGTTGTTCAAAAGTCCGCTTTCTTCTTCCTCGGAAGTATTGTTCTTTTCCTCGACTTCTTCTTTTTCTTTAATGCTTTTGGCAATATTCCAGAGTGCTTTATTGCTTTCCTCGATTCCGTGGCGGATTGCATTCAACGTGATGATGAATCAGATGAGGATGCAGAGACCGATAATGGCCGATATTACATATAGCGCTATCATAAATCCACTGTTCATTTACTTTCTCCACCTTCTTCTGTATAGCCAAATTCTGCCATCGTTTTGTATTCTCCTGTTTTGAGTCTACTGAAGAGTTCATCATCAACCATTGGGTTGAGGTTTACGAATCTAAGTTTACCACTCTCCTGAAGCCTAAGTTCTAAGTAGTATTTATTGCCTTTGTAATCCAGGCGTTTTGTGATTCCTTCTACTTTCCTTCCGTATGGCTCAAGGACATTTAGGGAAAGGTATTCTTTTTCTGCTTGAGTCAGTTGCATAGTTGCTGCCGCGGTTGGCATTATTGTTGTTGATCCAGCCGGAGTATCGATGATATTTTTTGCTGAGGATGTTATAGGAGTTTTATTCGTCGGCATGATAGTTTTTGGCATTTGTTCTCTTTTTCTGTATGAGTTGCCGTTTCCCATTCTTTTGAGAATTTCGTCTGTGTTCTTCTTTGTCTGTATTATGCAGTAGAGAAGGTAGATGTTGAATGCAATAAGAACCAAATTACATATCATGCTTATGATTGTTAGAACATAAGCTCCAGCTTTTGTCTCGACTAGTGTGTTCATATTTTTCCTTTCTTTTGTTCAACTATTCAGTTGTCTCGTATCTAGATAATATGCATTGATACGACTTGTATTTCTTGTTTACTATGTAAGAGAAGAATCAGAAATAGCAGTACTCTCAAACCTTTGTCAAGCGAAATTTAAAAAATTTTTGTAAGAGAAGAATCAGAAATAGCAGTACTCTCAAACATCCCATTTCGGAAAAATAGACGTTGTATGTAAGAGAAGAATCAGAAATAGCAGTACTCTCAAACTTTAAATTAGTGAGCGTAGGGCGCTCGTGGGTAAGAGAAGAATCAGAAATAGCAGTACTCTCAAACATGTCGAATCGTCGGATCAGCGCTGACTGTGTAAGAGAAGAATCAGAAATAGCAGTACTCTCAAACTTGAGCATATCAACAGGTGCATCAACATCGGTAAGAGAAGAATCAGAAATAGCAGTACTCTCAAACATCTTTCCTCCAAATATTCAATAAATCAACGTAAGAGAAGAATCAGAAATAGCAGTACTCTCAAACCTATTCTTCCACATATTTTAATCTCGGCTTGTAAGAGAAGAATCAGAAATAGCAGTACTCTCAAACCACCGCCCGTTATAAGAGTCAGATTATCAAGTAAGAGAAGAATCAGAAATAGCAGTACTCTCAAACAAAGGCCACCGGACAAATTACCTTGAACAGGTAAGAGAAGAATCAGAAATAGCAGTACTCTCAAACATGTGTAATTCAATTTAAAGACACGATTAGTAAGAGAAGAATCAGAAATAGCAGTACTCTCAAACGACCTTGGATTTCTTCTCTTCCTTCTTTTTGTAAGAGAAGAATCAGAAATAGCAGTACTCTCAAACCCACTGTATATTCTTAACAATGGAGAATCGTAAGAGAAGAATCAGAAATAGCAGTACTCTCAAACTTGAGCGTTGACAGGTCGAGCTTTGCTCTTGTAAGAGAAGAATCAGAAATAGCAGTACTCTCAAACGTTTTTTCGGGCAATTTCAAAGCCTTTTTGTAAGAGAAGAATCAGAAATAGCAGTACTCTCAAACCAAAGCGCAATGCGATATCTATGTCGCAAAGTAAGAGAAGAATCAGAAATAGCAGTACTCTCAAACTCGACTTAACTTCACTTTCTAATTATTCTTGTAAGAGAAGAATCAGAAATAGCAGTACTCTCAAACCTCAAATATTGTCGTTTTGAGGCGGTTTTCTGCTAAATCTACTAATATTTTAATTATTTTGCTTGCTGGAATCAATATGTAATTCGCAAAGATCTTGATCGATCAAGATAACGAATTCATCATCCATTTTGTAAGATGGAATATGACTGGTGAGGAATACAGGATGTAGTTCCATTTGCCTCATTTCAGTGAGGAAGATATTCATCTCTCCTTTTGTAAGATAGTCATGCAGATTAAGGAGAAAGAAGATATCGAAGGAGAAACCGTAAGCAATCTTCTTTATCTGAAATAGTATTTTTGAGAGGTAGGATTCTGGGTCCTCAATTGTTGTCAGAGCCATTGCCTTCAGAAAATTCTGAAGGGGCATTTCACTTTGAAATGTCAATGGAAGAGAATAAGAGTAACTAAGAGAAAGAATATATTCATCGATTTTCTGAAGTAATATCTGAAACTGTTCTTTTTGACTTTGCGTTGTATGACTTGCAATGTCCTTCTGAATTATAGTATCCAGTTTCTTTTCATCAACTTCTATCTTTAAAGGATTCCAGATGATAAAGCCTTCTTTGGATAATGGTTTTTCCTTATGGTTATCATAAAACAAGAAACATTCCTCATCACTATCCAATTGCTCTTCTAAAGCGTAAAGGAACCTACGTAGATACTGAGGATGCTGAATAACGAGGTTGTAGACGACGGTGTTTTCTAATTCTATATCTTGATCAATGTAGGGATGTTTCAGGACCTTCATAGTTCGATTGCCCTTTCATCGCTATTGACAACATCAGTTACGAATTCACCTAGGAGAAAGTCCATATTCGCAAATTGCTTTTCCGTGATGGTCAGCATAGATACGCTACCTTCTGGAGGAATATGTTTTTGAAGTGCATCACGGACATTCTTGACAGCGGATTCATTGACGGATAATTTCACATAGATGGATTCCTGGAACATGATAAAGCCTTGTCTCTTAAGATATTTCACAAACTTTCGATATTCTCTTCTTTGCTTCGCTTTAACGACCGGAAGGTCGAACATTAAAATTGATCTCATATATCTATAATTACCCATTTCTTGTCAATTCCTTTATCAAGAAAGTATCATCCTTTTCTAAAGCCTTTAATACATCATGGACATAGAAGGTGATTGCATTGTCTAGGATGGTATTTTTATCGTCATAAACGACAACATTAGATAAGACGTTGATCATTTGCCTTCTGAAATCTTCTTCTGTCAGCTGACCCATTAAGATGGCATAGTCAAAGAATGGACGGAATGGCTCCATAATATCGCAACCTAAGTTGTATTGATTCTGTTCTCCTTTGTGATGAATGCCCACTGCGGTCAGGTAACCATATACAGATATTGCGCGATTCACTGCAGCCAATAGAATCTGATAACCATAATTCAAATAGATGTTTTCCTTGAAGGCCTTAGACCTCCTATCGAAGGTGTTCCCGAATAATGCGGCAAAGTATGCCTTTGCGGCTAATCCTTCTCGATTGGTTTTATCGCCAGGATCTACTTCATCGTAGTATTTTATCAATAAAGTATAGGCTTCCTCTTTTTTCATGTCTCGAAGAACAGCGGCCTGATTGAATATCTTCTGTTTGACAATTTTCTGCCACACTAAATCTTTCGTTGCCTCTTCCCATGAAAACTGCTTTTTGATCTTTGCTGGACTATCATAACAGATACTATATGGAACAATTTCGCCGGCAGGATTGTGCTCTAAGTCACAGAATACAATCCTGACTTTGTGTTCGATTAGACTTGCAATCAGTGCTGAGGTGATGCAGACCTGCTGATTTTCAATAATCAGCAGGTTGATTTCATCTAATAGTATCTTTACTTCTTTATCATTACGATAGACCAGATATCCCATGGAGGTTTCAAGTTTACAACGAGCGTTTATTTTTACCGTTCTGAAGCCCATAAGAGTTATTCCTTCACGGATTCAGAATCGAATAATACTTTTTCATAGAAACCGGTTGGCGACTGCTGAATGATACGGAACGGACGCGGAAGTTCTTTAGAACAAGACAAGTACATGTTTCCCAACTTTCCTAACTTTAGATTAGTCAAATCAGAAGATGGAGTATTATGTCCGCCTAATTTAATTAATTCTGATAATGTACGCATTTGGTCTAAAACGTTAAGAAAACTGAAGATTTCGATTGATTCTGAACTTGCTTTGATTTTATTACCTAATCCAGGAAGACCTTTTAGACAACCTTTGCTTAGAATGTTATCTCGTAGATACTTGAATGCAATCAAATTGTTTTCCTTGTTGATTGTTATCTCGCCACTTTTAATTTCATTTTTATTTTCAAGAGAGGTCAAGTCTACTTTCTTTCCTGCGGGATTGTTGATGCCTAATACTTTTGAAATTTGCTTGAAGTATTTGACCATGGTTTTATCGGAATATGCAATCTGGCTAAGATTTACAAATGTGACGTTGTTATTGCTCTTTCCTGAAATTCCAATTCTAACCTTTCCGTTTTCATTGTAAAATTCAAATGGAGTTCTAATTAGTAATTTATCAATTAAGATCTTAGGTTTTTTGAGCGAGTAATTGGTAGATAGGAATTCAAGTTTTTCTTCAATTGTCTGAACAGAAGCAAGGTAAATGGAAGGGATGTTTTCGATTGTGTATTTTTTATTACCTTTTTTGCCTTCGGACTCAACAAGCATGAAGTATGGAGCACTCAAATCACTGTAACCGCCATACTTCTTTTCCCAACCATCTGAGTTGAATGGTGCTTTTTGCTTGAGTGGATACATTGCATTACATTCATCGGCAGAATGGATAGATATTTTGTTGAAAAAGCCTTGCTTAGCGCTTTGTGTATAGAGCATCTGAGTTACCATTGGGTCATTCCAGGAGAGAATCTTTCTGACTAAATCGATTGTTCCTGTAGAAGTTGAATCCTCTTTTTCTTTCTGATCATCTAAATAGCGCTTTGCTTTCCAAACACGGGCTCCTGAATTGATGGGGTTAACTGCATATTCATCCCGCTTAAAGAGATTCTTAACATCAATTTTCCAACTTCTATTATCATCGAAGTGGTCTCGGTATAATTTTGCTGTGAAATGACTTGTGAATACTTTATCATAGACGTTTCCGACAATAATGTTCAGGTAAGCGTCATTGGCATGATGGAAGTCATTAATTTCACGGCACTTGACTAAATCAAAGACTCCTCTAAATTCAGAAACGTTGCTAGCCTTGGAAAATACAATCTTAGAATTTCTTTCTGTTTCTCTAAGAATGTCGCATACTGCTTTGACAGATTGATCTGTCATTGTGAGTTGACGATTAACGAAGCCAACCAATTCTTCGACTTTTAATGGCTTGGATTCAGGCCTTAAAATTCTTTCCGCTTTTTCCTTTGGCATCAGTTGGAAACTGTTATTTCCTTGCCTGCGTAAGAATTTTACCCATTCTTTTCCGTCATTAGTCAAGATGTTTGAAGGGATAGGATAGTTATCTTGCTTTTTGTTGTTGATTTCTTTTTCGACTAAGACTGTATTGAGGAAACTGTCGTCTTTTACTTTTGCTTGAGGAATAATGTGATCGATATCATAATCCTTGTCAAGCCTATTCAAATCAATCACTTTTCCGGTATAAACGGATCTACCTAACTGCATGTAGTAAAGGAATAGTTTTTTTCTTCGTAAATCATCTTCTGATCTGTTTTCTAATCCAATGGAAAGAGTATCTTTATCAGCAAACTCTTTGGAATTTATGTTCTTTAGGATTTCTTGAATCTGTTTCTTTCTGGATGACTTTCTTTCCTTCTTGTCTTCTCTTCTTGTGCATTCGATGAAGAAGGTATCGAAATGATCAATGTGAAGGATATGTTTCAATTCATCGATGATTTTGAATGTCTGTCTGACTGCTCTCTTCATTGCTGGGGAAGCATAGGATGCTTCAATGAGTGTTTCTCTAGCATCTTCTTCATCAGTGATGTTTTTCTTATTTAATTCGGAAATTTGTTCCTGGAAGGAGAATTTATCATCTGTTTCAATGATTTCCATCAGATTCAAAGGATAATTTTTCATTAAATCCATGATAGTGTAGTTTAAAGCCTCGCCAGTAGTTTCACACACTAATTCTGTTGAGAGTCCATTCAAAAGTTTCTTGGAAAGCTTTCCCCAGTCTTTGTAAGCAAGACCCATGAAGTATTTGACTTGCTCTTCCGATAATCCAAGATTTTTCAATTTTTTCTTCTTGATATCTTTGTCTTCGAACATCGTGATGATGAATATGACTTGTTCTGCCAATTCGTATTTGGTGGTATCTTTATAGAAATCAGGACCGAATGCCTTTACGTTTGACATATCGATAAAAGGCTTCAGGTTGGCGTGCAGATCCTCAGCCAACACTTCTTTTCCAGTTCTTGTCGTTAATGATACGTCATGGCTGTAGAACTCTTTTAAGCAGGACTTGATTGATTTGATGGAAGGTCGAGCCTCTTTCATATAACAATTCTCAATCAAGTAGTCTTTGGCTTCTTTTGTAATCTGCATATCTGAAATCATCCAATTATTGATTTCGTTGAGCAGCATATACTCGCTGTAGAGCAAAGAACATTTTGGAAGAGTAGGTTCGTCGATGAGATAAGTGCAGGCATTCTTCATTCTGTCGATAAATCCTTCTGCTGTTTTGTCTTCATCAATCATTTCATGAAAATTCCATGGCGTGATCTTACCATCTTGTTTTCTTACCATCCAGAAGTTCTTGTTTCCTTCCATCTTATTGGAAAGAGGACCGACAAAATACGGAATCTTGTATTCTAAAAGGGAAACTAGTTTATAGGATTCTTCGTTTGGGTTGATATAATCCGGTGATTTTTCGCCTAGGAATGGATAATATTTCTTCTGGTTATCGATGATACGTATCATTTCTTCCTTATTGAGCTGATAAGGGAAGACACCATTCTCTTTGGAATTCTGTCTAGGGAGGAATGATGCAGCGGCTATCGCTGCCTCGATCTTTCTCATGTCCTCTCTGTCATTGTCTTTCCAATGGAAAGTTTCATCGTCTATCTTATCAAATGGTAAGAGAGATTTGATTGCCTTATATAAATCTTCCTGACTGGTGGAATGAGCTAGGCGAAGTCTTTTTCTCCCTTTTTGTGTTAAGCCGATATAGTTAGGGTAGTTTTTCCTTAATTGATCTTCTTTTCCTTTTTTGCCAATCTCAAGATATTTGAAGAAGAAATGATTGTATTCGGATGGATTGTAGGTCCTGAACAGTCTCTTTAATGTTCTGAGTTGCTCTTTATGAGTAGCGTAAACTTCAACCATTGCATCCGAGATGAACTTCTTACCTTTAAGGAGTCGTATGAGGATTCTGAAAGAATAGAGGGAACGGCATGTATCAATCAGTGAAAGTTCAGAATCATTTAGATTTTCAGATAACGCTGAGAATGTTTCGTCAAAATTGGGATTATCAAAGTTTACTTTTGTTTTGCAAAAGTTTTCGTCAGTGTCATTTTTCAATCTCTTGAATATGGAGCCGACTTGCTGCTCAGAACCGCAGATCAATTTGATAAGTAGTTTTTGAAGAGCAGAGAGAGTGGAATTCACAAAAGCCTTACTGATTTCTTCAGATAGTGCAGAGATGCCAAGATCTTTTTCAAATACAGAAAGCAATGCCTGAGCGATAGCCGAATCGCAATTGAAACCACTGTACGTCTCGTCTTCATCATCCTGCAGTTCTGAAAGTATTGCGTCTAACTTGGTAAAACCATCAACAACAACCTTGATGTTTTCATCACTTCCATTGCTAGGATTGAATTCCAACAAGAAGTTACCACGATATTTGATCATATGAGCCATAACTAAATAGATATCGCGGATATCATATTTCTTATCGGGATTGTTGATCATCTCCTTTCTAAGGTGATAGATGGTGGGATAGTTTTTAGAACGGATTTTGTCATTATAATTCCTGTCGTTGAATAATAGATACTGTGATTTTGCGTTCTCAGGCTTGTCGGCTGCAAGAAGAGCAGAGTTGTTCAGTCTGTCAAAGAAATTACGATCGACCTTATTCATCTCAGGCTTGAAGATATCCTGTAACATAAGGATTCTTTGTCTTCTTCTTTGGAGTCTTCTACGAGCCTCACGATTGCTTCTTCTTCCGCTGGCATCACTTGCCTCTGGGAAAAGTCTTGCTCCCCAAAGATGCTTTCCCTGCTTACGGATTAGGTTGTAGTTTTCATCAGTGACAGCCCAACCTACGGAGTCTGTACCGATGTCCAGACCTAAATAAAATTTCTTATTCATCTTGAATTCCCTTTCTCCCGTGCTTATAATGATGTCAGCAGTACTATTGTTCAAATAAACAAATGTCACACCGCAACCTGTATTGACGGGTAATTGATTCTTCGAAAGAAGAATCTTTTTTCTTCAAAAATATCCGACTAATGGTGCACTTGGTGGATGGTTTAGCAGGTTTTTGACCGGTTTTT
>CAVJZP010000025.1:0-27114 GCA_963654365.1 Oscillospiraceae bacterium | reverse complement strand
AAAAATGAAACCGACTATGAAGCTTTCTTTACGTATATGAATGGCATTGTTGAAGATGGTTTTACTTCGCAAATTATTTCTAAAGGAACATATTATTATAATGGAACAGGTGACTATAATGGTTTTGACATAATTTTGGATGTTACTAGAGAAATCGCGAAAAGATCTATCACATTAGGAAGTAATACATATACAACCTATACTGGTACATACACTTTATACTCGAAACGTAAAGATACTTATAGTAAAAAATATGAATATTACGATTATTTTGTTAAAGATAAGATTGTTTTGAATAAGGGTAAAATACTGACAGCAAGTTATTTAAATGATATGTTGTCTTTACCAGAGAATGATAATTATGTATTCGTTGGACTTGCTGAAGAAAATGATAATGGCACACCTAGTGAAACTGTATTATCATTTCCATTGAAAATATCAGAGTCTAAAACATATTATGCTATTTTCAATAAAACAAACATGACTGGGGTTACCAAATATAAACTCGGGCAAACTATCTCTGGATATACTGAGAAGAAAACATATACATTTAATGCTCTTGCAGCGTCAAACGAGTTTAATCTTACAAATGATATTTCATATTTTGAAAAGGATAACGTTATTTTCTTAGGTGATAAATCATCAAAAATTACAACTGATGATGGAGACACTGTAGTTGGAACAAAGATTGCATCTGGTGTTACTATTAATTTTGGATTGAATAGTGGAAAGGTTACTGTTGTCGGTGAGCATGATGCAATACATGATATAGAACCCGAAGATTTCAATCATACGAACCAATATACTATTTGTTTAGCCTCGGATTTGTATATTTATGGAACTCTTGTTATCGGTGCAAATTATGGGACAACACAAAATATAAATTATGAAGGTCATATAGCTGACGAATATGTTACTTTAGATTTGAATGGTCATAACATATACGTTGAAGGAGGGACTTTGAATGTATATGGTTTGATTAAGAATTCTAAAAATACTGGTGAAGTAATTTCATATGGCGGTATTATTTATACTCTAGCTGTAATATATGATTATCGAGGCGGATCCGCAACTTCTAGCCTTGTTTCAGACAAAGTTATGCCTTTCCAAATATATAACTTGCCTTATTTTAGATGCAAGGCGCGATTATGTTCTTCAAGCAAAGGGTGGACAAAATTTATCGCTAGATGTCAAGCAAAAACCACAAGTATTTCTGCCTCTGAAATTTTAATCGATTTCTTGGGTGGCTCTGATGATTCTGTCCTTTTCAAGATATCTCAACAAGATGATTCCTATGTTGAAATAGAAGGAACGGAAAACAAACAAATAACTGATGGAAAAGCGACGACAAGCGACGAGGTAAAATTCTGCTTGTCACGTCGACTGAAAATATCGTTTTATAACTGCACTGTTCAAATGTCAAACATTGTCATCAAACCAGGTGCTGAAGTAGATACGGTAAATTTCAATTTCCCTGTTTCCAGTTTCTTCGATATTCTCTTGGTAAATACCGATATGACTTTTTCTCAGTCTCTCAAGATGATGCCAGGAATGTCTTTGATTGCAGACAAAGATAGCAATATCATTATGTCCTTTGATTCTACCAATAAAAAATCTGCTCAGATTTCTATATTAGGAGATAGTGCCTATTATTATGACTCTGAGAAAGAGACAATGGTTAAGAATGACTTGATTGCTGAAAACCAATTCGTTTATCAGAAAACATTTTTCCAGTCGGAAACGTTTTGGAAATACTATAGCGGAAACCGTGTGAAGATTTACGGAACTCTTGTATTTAAAGGCGGTAACTCTAGTATTAGAGAGTATCTATTAGCAGGTGAAATGGATTTCAATCGCGTTGCTTACTCCTCTGATGGTACTACATCAAATTTGGAATATATTTCTTATGATGAAGATGAAAATCCGTTTGCTAAATTGATGGAAAAACATAGCGATGTCAAAATACTTACTTATGGATATGACTATATGGTTGGCGGAGCTAATCGTGATGGGGTCATCAAAGGTTATTCCCGCCCATTAGTTTCCTATGGAAAAGGTTATTACACCAATGGATCTGCAGAGGGGGCTAAAGTTGGAGATTACAGTTTTAGAACTGGAATATTCAAGGTCAGTGATTCTGAAATGTATTACTTTAATATTGGTACTACATTCTCATTATCTGATAATTCTACCTGTACATTACAGGCTTGTACTTATGATGAGACGGAACATACCTTTACTGATACAACTACAAACACGAAGTATGCATACTTTGCTTCTTCTTATTATCCTTATACCAATACGAATGGAACGATTACTTTGGATGTCACTAGATCGAATAAGACTACAACATCTGTCACTGTTGCTTATGACTCTACGTTAGAACGTTGGTTGAGGAAATAAACGTGTTACCTTATATTGGAAAGATGTCCTCATATCTATTATTTATGGGATTGGGGATATTGTTCAGTATCGTTTACTATTTTCTAATTAGAAAACGTTATTCCTATCGTTGGTATATTGCATTGTTGCTAGGAATGATAATGACTTTGATCGAATTAATCAGCGCTAAGATTATGTTTTTAATAGAAAATCCAAGTTCCTTTCAAAATGGTATTTCATGGAGGGGAGGATATTCTCTTTTTGGTGCTTTCTTTTTTGCCCCGATGTTTTTGATCCCTATAACTTTGCTTTTAAGAATGAAAATCTTAAATGTGCTGGATTATTTATATCCAGCAGGACTATTGAATGTCGCTTTATGTCGTATTGGATGTATGTGTGCAGGATGCTGTTATGGTATTGAGGTAGGATGGGGAATCAGTAATGGAACAACGGAAGGATTATTTCCTGTTCAGCCATTAGAAGCAAGTTTAGATTTGATTGCATTTTTGTTGATCCATATTTTAATGACAAAGCATAAATTAAAAAGAGGAGAAGCCTTCTATATGACGTATATATCGTATGGCACCATTCGTTTTACGATGGAATTTTTAAGACATAGGATGAATCTAATATCAGTATTTTCTCTGAGTCATTTTTATGCTCTTGCAATTCTGATGTTTGGTATCTCAATGCTTCTTTTTTCAAGATTTTACAAAGTGAGAAATGGGAAATGCCGTTTGCAAGATTCATAAACCTAGGCATTTTAGTTAGGTCGTAATATAGAAAGGCAGGTATCAATCAAATGCTTGGGAATATACTTCTTCTGATTGGCGGGTTATCTTGGACTATAGTTTATATTGAGATTATCAGAAAAGGATTCAAAGTGAAGACTTGTGGGATGCCGTTGTTTCCCCTAATGCTTAACTTTTCGTGGGAAGTGATTTATTCTATTGATGGATTGCTTGTCAGAAAGTCATTTGATTCGATTCAGACCTATGTTGATGTGGTTTGGGCGCTTTTAGACACCTGTATCATATTTACATGGTTTGAGTATGGAAAACGGCTTCTGTTTGTGAACAATAAGAAATGTTTTATTCCGTATAGTTTACTGGCGCTATTTACGAGTTTTGCCATGCAATATGCCTTTTACTTATGCCCTGAAGCTCAAGGGTTATCGGCTATGTATTCGGCGTACACGTCGAATGCGGTAATGTCGATATCATTCTTGATAATGATATTGAGGAAAGAGAATACACAAGGACAATCTCTTATTGTTGCGATTGGCAAATGGATTGGTAGTTTAGCCTTCGTTCTCTATGGAAATGTTTATAGTGGAATTCATGTTTTTATACTATTGATGGGCATAGTCTGCTCTTTGTTTGATATTCTTTACATATATTTCCTGTTCAAATTCAAATATTGTCGAGAATGCGATGAGGGGCGGATCTAATCCATCTTGTTGACCACTCATTGTTTGCTACTTTCTTTTTTTACTTCTGTATTTCCAATCTTCATAGGCTGGATTTGGAAATTGAGCGATGTTACTTTTTCAAAAATGAACAGAGATATAGAATCATATGTTTCGCAATAATGAAAAATCTTCAAATTTGCGAAACGTAGATGGCGCCAATAATTTTCTTTCTAGTGATAACCATGAGAAAAGACGTGATTTCTGACATCTAAAAACGATAGGATCGGAATATCCCGACCCTATCGTAATTTATATTATTCGATGAGTTCCTTGATCTTCTCTGCTAATGTTTCACCAGCCTTTTGATGCTCGTTTGCAAGGGGATGTCCATTGGATGTACTCTTTTCAAATTCCAATGTTGTGATATTGGTGATCCCTTCTTTCAGAAGAGAAGGGTAGACATAGTTTTCGATGATAGGATAGACACCTGTCTCCATCAGTCCACAGCAGAGGACGAAAGATACATCGGTTCCATAGTTAGCGACGAGGTTCTTGACGAATGTGACATATTGAGAGACAAATGTCTTACGATCGAACTTTCCGCTCCAGCTGTCATTGGTTCCTAAATTGATGATGACAACATCGGGAATATAGTTATGAAGATTCCATTTTGTATCGGATAATGGGGTCACATATTCATATCGGGTATTCATGTTGTAGTCGCCGACAATGTTGACAGCAACAGAGAGTCCGATGCCAGAACGAGCCATGACATTGATGTCAGCATCGAGTATTCTCGATGCGACACATTCATAAGTCATAAGGGTATTCTGAATGTCGCTGTTGGTTCCGTCTGCGGCAGTTGAACTTCTCATATTTCCGTATCCGGCTGTGATGGAGTCTCCATAGGCTTCTAATTTCAGTTTCTTCTTCTCTTCGGCTTTTACAAAATAGCCATCTGTTGTCAAGGAAGTCATGGTAGCAAAGGTGGCGCCGGCTTCCGTCCTTTTGAGGACTTTGATGGTATGGAATCCTTCCTCTAGGTCTTTGGCTAGGGTATATTCTCTGCTGTCAGTGGAGGTGAAGGCAAAGCAGTTCGAGTTATAATCCGTTGCATCATCGATGATAAGAGAGAACATAGTGGGTCCATAATACGATGCATAGAAGCCCTGCATTTCACAGGTGAGATTTGTGCCGTAGAAGGTGGTTTCAAATCCTGCCGCTTCATTGTCCATCGTAACATAGTCTGCATAGAATTCATCTCTTCCGTGGAATTTCAGATAGGTTGAATTGCGGTAGAATTTCTGTATTCTATTCTCTTTCTTTGTGATGTGAATATCCTTTGAGTAGGATACTTCATCGTAGGTCAAAGAGACTGTTACCCAACCCACTTTGATTCCGGTCAGCTTTCCGTTCTGATCAATGCTTGCAATGCTTTCATCCGAAAGAGAGAATACAGCATCACTCTTGCTCTTTGTCAAAGTGATGCTTTCATTGACGGGGGTAGACTCATAGCCAGAGAAGGAGAAATCATAGATGATCAGGTTGCTGTAGGAATGATTTCCGGATGCATATCGTATCTCTAATTTCGTTTCCCCCTCTTTCAGAAGATGCATCGTAATAGAGGTATCGTTTACTTCTGCTTCTGCAAGTGAGGAGTTTTCAAAGAAGACCTGAGAGACCTTTTCCGTTGTATCAATAACGATGCTCTTATCGACCATTCCTTTATAGGTTATAAGTTCTTCTTTCTTCTCGCTTTCTTTCTCGGTTGTTGTGGAAGAATCCGTATCTACTTTATTATTGCATCCTACAAGGAAGAGAGGAAGAAGCAATGCTATTATTTTCTTTCTCATATCATTTCTCCCTTACCATGTAATCAGTCACTTCTACAACATCATTCTGAACATAGATTCCTAAATAGTCAGATCCTGTCTTCAGATTTGAGAAACTTCGTGAACCAGAGAAGGTAAGACCATCATCTCCAAGGAATGTAGCAGTGAATCCGGTCGATGTCCTCTCCATTGTAAGAGTAAACCCAGTAGAAGGAGTGGTCGTTATGGAAGAGGGAGCAAAGATATCATTCCATCCTGCAGAGACACCGTTAAGATATCCAGTGATTCCTATCTCACGAACAACGGTTGTAAAGCCATCCCAGTTGCACCACTGGACGTAGGCAAAGAGATAGTTGCTGCTATCGAAATAGTAGGGGACAAACCCAATATAGGTTTCATCTGTATAGGGGCTTTTCTTCGTACCTTTGAAATGAGCAGACATCGTATAGTTCTTCTCACCTAAGGTGTTTGGCTTACATACAAACCCGCTCTGCCAGGAATAGTTTTCAATCTTGATTCCGTTCTCTGTCTCCGTGACATTGGATGTAGGACCATTGAGAATAGACCATTGATTCGTATCCTGAGGATAGCTATTGAAATCCATTACCTTATGTGTCAAAGTGATTTCATCATCAGAAGAGGAGAACTGAATCTGATTGTCCTTCTCGTTCAGAACATGTTCCTGATAAGAGGCATCATCATTGATGAGGACATAGTAATCATACGTAGTAGATGAATCGATGGATGCAGTCACTTTCCCTTCGAACTGAAAAGTAGAAATCTTATTCAGCAAAGTAGAGGATGTATAGTTATCCCAACTGCCTTTCAGATAGAGTCTGAAATCGTCGGATATCTTTTGGCTGATTTCAATTTCAGCCTGAAAATGATCCCAAGTCTTTTTCTTTGTTTCGTTTTTCGTTATCGCTGAAACAAGGGAGGGGGAAGAATCTCCCCCTCCACTTTGTTTGACGCTATCTGTTGTCGTTTGGTTGCACCCTACGAGTAACGTACTAGAGAAGAGAAAAACAAATGGGATTGTCTTTATCTTATTGCTAATCATACGGTGACTTTGAAGTTCGTTGCGGTAATGGTACCGATAGCACCGCTGCCCCAGAGACCGACCTTATCGCTTGTCAGTGTTCCATCGAATCCATCGCGGGTATAGTTCCATGTGACAGTCGTGTCGCCTTGTGTGACTGTTGTATTGAAGGTGGCTCCATCTCTTTCGACTGTGACATCGAAACCATTCTGAGGATGGATAGGTGTACCGCTTGTCGACTGCTCTAAACCCCATTCAGGTTCGATTTCTGTACCGTCTTTATTTCCGATGATATGAAGAGCACGGCTGTTCGGTTCAGCTGAATTATAATCATGGTACAAGATTAAGAAGTTACTAGCATCCTTATAGTACAAAACGATTCCCCATTCAGCTTCAGCAGTGAAAGGCGTGCTTCCTGTAGTCTGTAAATGAGTGGAGATGGTGTATTTAGTAGAGGATGCGATTTCCGGGAATTTCTTGACGGCGAAACCATTCTTCCAGTTGGAAGTAGGAACGGTATAGGTGACCGTTCCATCTGTTTCAGAAACAGTTGCATCGCCAGTGGGGACTTCAAATAATTCCGGAGCAACATATTTGGCATAGGAGATATTGCTATAGGTGACAGGCTTCTTATCCTGGTTGAAGATACCTAAGGATTTGGTCTTGCTGTCTCCTAAAGCATCAATGGAGGTGCTCTTCTTGTATTCTGTTCCGTTATAAGTCAAAGAGAAGTTGAAGGTAGAGTTTTCTCTTCTGATGCTGAAGTCAATTCCATCATGAGGATTGATTTGAGCACCCTCTAACCACATATCATGCCATCCGGCTTCTGCACCATTGATGAGACCAGTGAGATTGAACTCACGGCACCATCCATCCTTATCCCAATTGACCCACTGGGTGTAACCGATAAGGTAGTTCTTATCATCCTGATAATAGGCGACAAAGCCAATAGCTAACTGATCGTAGTCAACAGGAGCGGAAGTCTCGGTCTGAATATGTGCACTCAATGTATAAGAATCGGTTGCCTTGATTTCATCGCTGACCTCTTTGACTAAGAGGTTGCTGTTCCAGTTGTTTGCAAAGACAGTGACCGCGTCATCCGCAGTGAAGTTTGCATAATGAGGATCTGCAGCAGTATTTGTAAAGGTATAGCCTTTCATATCGACGGTCTTCTCTGTGATGCTGATAGCATTCTCGCCACCAACAAGGGTGAGACTATAGACACCATAACTCGTTGGATCGATGACCGTGTTACCAATCTTGACAGCATCGATATCATATCCGGATTCTGTGACAACAGTGAAACTGATGGAATCGCCTTCCATATAGGATTCCTGCGCATCATTGATTGTGGCAGTGTAGTGTCCTTCGCTGAAAGAGACTGTCGCAGCTTTCAGAACATTCTTGACAGTGATGATGATTGTAGCTTCCTTGTTGTTGCTGGTTTTTGCAGTGATTGTGACAACAGTATCGCTTGCTACTTCATGTGCAGTGAAAAGACCATTGGCATCAACGGAACCGACTTCGTCATTGCTAGAAGACCAGGTGACAGCCTTGTCGGTAGCGTCTTCCGGTAAGACAGATGCCGTCAACTGCAACGTATTTCCTTCGTTGACTTCTACGGATTCACCATTCGTGATGGAGATGGATTCGACGGGAACGACTTTGGCGGAAGATTCTTCCGACTTTTGTTCGGATGTACTGGATGAATCGATTGGCTTGCCTGTCTCGGAAGTGACTGGGCTTTCACTCTGCTTCGTCGTGTCGGTGACAGGGGAGCTTTCCGTCGGCTTTGTAGACTCTGTCGCATCTGAGGTCTTTGTTCCGCAGGATGCCAACATAGTCAGAGCGATGAGTGTGAAGATCTTAAAACTTTTTTTCATTGATTATTTCCTCCTTTTTCTCTGAAATATGCCAATGATTTTATTTTTCCTTTTTCTTCTTGATGACAAGGCCGGTACCGACTAATGCGATAAATCCAATCAGACTCGATGCGATTGCGATGTTTCCTCCGCATCCCTTCTTGTTGTCGGAGTTATCGCTTGTCTTTCCGCTCGTATTTTCACTTGTCTTGTTATCATCGCTTGTCTTTTCGTCATCCGGATTGACATAGCCTTCGCTGACTACGATATCGTAATCGATAGGATCAGCCTCATTGCCCCAAGAGTCAGAGCAGGTGACATTGACGTGATAGGTTCCTGCCTTTGCCGGTGTGAAGCGGTTCTTGCTGACTGTGACAGCATTGCCATCAGGATCCGTGACATTGACAACAGGAGTGAGGAAGTCACCGATGGAGTTCTCTGCCGTATAGATCGGCAAGGAGATGACCTCACCAACATTTCCTGTCGTCTTTCTCGTTCCGGTCTCAGAGATGACAGGTTTCTCTGTGAAACCATAGACTCTTTTATCGGATACCATTGTGAATTCGGAATAGGTCGCAGCAATGCCGTTTCCGGACTGGAAGCCGGTGAAAGCAAGCTCCATGTTTCTATTCTCTAATCCGTCGATGGTTGATTCATAGATCGGAGTGAATCCCTTGTTGAGATAGACGGAGACCTTATTGCCCTGAATGCTCGTTTCCAGATAGTTCTTCTCGAGCATGTTGACACCGATATCTCCGCTTTCACGCCATTCGCTTCCGACAGTCTGTCCATTGAGTCTTGCTGTGATGACAATTTTGCATCCGCCATCACTCCACTGAGAGAACCAGACGATGACGTGGTTGTCAGCGTCTTTGTAATACGGCATCAGGCCGACTTTCCATTCGTTTCCGGATCTTTCATTGACCTGGATGCAGGCTCCCATATAGAGGTCTTTTGTCTCGGTATTCTTGTATAAGGCGTTGGTTGCTTTCCAGCCGTTGTCGACACCGGAGATAACCTGATTGGAGATGACTTTGTTTTCCTGATCATAAGTCCAGGAATCGACTCTCTGTCCGAAGAAGGTGAAGTCGTCGACGTCGATCGGATCTAACGGGCTGAATCCAGAAACCTTTACGTTAGAGACTTCAAACGATGCACCGCCGCCTAAGAATCCGACTTTTGCTTCTTCGTGAAGATTGATGGTGACCGATTCATCGGAAAGAAGGACATCATCTCCTAAGGAAATAGTCAGTTTCTGATTCACAATAGCAGAAGAAAGCGTGTGGGAATCGCTTAAGTCCTGAGTGATTTCCACTTCCTTCTTGGTGACAGAACCATTGACGGCATTTTCGACAGTCAGTTTCTTCGTCGCTACATCGATATAGGATTTGACATAGTTGTTGATGTCATAAAGATAGGAATAGAAACCAAAACTGGATGCCGCACTGAGAGAGGAGAAGGTAGCAGAGATATTGATGTTTCCGTATTTTCCGGAGGCATAGTAGATGGATGCCTGCTTGGAAGAGTCTCCTTTGGTGATGGCGTTTTCGGAGAAGATATAGGTTCCGCCATCATAGGAAACGCTGTCTTCGCTTCTTGCAGAGACGAAAACATCCTTTCCACCTAATGTCTTTACTAAAACACTGTATTCCGCATAGGAAGAAGAGGAGGCAAGGTTCGTGACAGTTGTTTTCACACCAGAGCAGGCAAAGCCGAATAACTTATTCGGGAAGGAATTATTACCCTGGACATAGTAGGCATTGGTATAGGTGTATAAGACCTTATCATTTCCGTTTGCCGATAATTGGAATGTTCCATCGGATTTAGTAATGGTCAAAGAGGTGATATCACTAAGCGAAGAGATATCACTGATCTCTGCCTTTTCATCAATCTCTTCAAAGGTAAGAGTTGTTGTCATCGCTGTGACTCTCTTTCCTTTGGCATAAGCGTATAATTTTCCGCTTTCCTTCTTGATTCCTAATGTGAGATAAGAGTACTCATTCTCATAATAAGGAACTAAGGCAATCGCACCCTCATCCGCTTCTTCTGTGACGGAGAAAGAAGCATCGATTTTATATCCTCCACTGGAATTGCTGTTGGTCAATAAGGCAATATTGTTGATCGCATCCGTAGAGCTCTTACTATCGATGCTATAGGTTCCATCGACATAGGATAAAGATCCATTCTCCGATTTTCCGACACCATCGGAGATATTTTTGAACTGGCTGGATGTGGAATCAGTGGCAAAACTGAAGTCGCTGAAAGTGACCGTGTCATTATATCCGTAGACTCCGACTTTCGGTTTGAAGTTATCGAACTGAACCGTATCTCTGATCTCTAACGTTTTGGTAAGAGTATCATTTAAGGACACGGTGAAGATGTCAGAATCATTGGTCGCGCTTCTCTTCTTGGATACCTTCAAGGTGTTGAGGGTATTCTCTTTGATAGCCTGGCCATCAGTCCAGAAGTCATTCCATTCCTTCTGAGTCCAGGAGCTACCATTCTTTACAGCCAATGCTTTTCCGTTGATTCTTCCGGTGATCTGAATTTCTCTCAGTTCAGAAGGACGGTCGGAATCGGACCAGTTGAGATAGACAAGGATATAGTTGTTGCTATCGATGTACCAGGGAACGATACCGATATCGGTTACACTAGACATCGGGAATCCTTTTGTTCCGACGGCAGAGATGGAGACAGTATAGTCCCCTAAGGTGTTGTACTGATCCGTGAGATAGTAGTTGCTGTTTTTGACGGTGTTGGAGGAAAGAGTGATGACACCTTCGTTGATGGAATAGTTTCCGCCTGTTGCACTCCAGGAAGAGGAGTCATTGGCACGAAGGACGTGCTGAGTATTTGTCAAAGTGGAGATAGGCTGATTCACATTCGACATCGAAAGAGAAAACAAGGAAGACAGTAGAAGGATGGAAAGCAACGAGACATTACGTTTTTTCATTTTTGAATTCCTCCAATTCCGTAATTTTCTAATTTGGTCTGAAGCGTCTTGATGTCATCTTTTGTTTTGCTGACATCCTTTACGCCATATGTCTTCTCCATGTTGGTGATCGGTTCGACATTGGCGATAGAGGACCAAGGCAGCCAAGTTCCGACCGACTTGAAGTCAAAGTCAGCAATGGTTGTCGCCTCTGGCATCAAAGCTTTGTATTTGAAGCTCATTCTGCCATCGTAGTCATTGGATAATTTTGTGTTGTTTTGGATGAAGTAGCTTGCGTTATAGAAGAAGGAGTCTTCGGAGAGGACATAGAGGTTGAAGAGCTCGTAATAGATATAGGCGGCGTAGTTGTCTGCGGAGCTATGTCCTGTCGCAATCATGGAGAATCCTTTGACTCCACCGGATTTGAAGGTGTTGATGTTTTCAATGGAGGCATTGCAAGGAACGGCGAAGTCGTAAGAGTAGACCCAGGAGAGAGAAGAGACAGCAGCATGCTTGGCGGCTTTCAGATACTTCTCTTCTTTTGTCACCTGATAGGCGGAGGTGAAGCAGTACATCGCATAGACGGCAGCTTCCTTATCGACGGTGTTAGGATTATCCGGAGTTCCGCCGACATATTTTCCTAATCCGAGATAAAGCTCGTTATAGCAGTATTCGACCGCTTTCATCGCTGAAACATAGTAGTTGTTGTTGTCGGTCAGTTCGTACATCTTGAAGAGGAAACGGACAGCAATCGGAGTGTTGAGACGGCTCGTTCCTTGGAAGGCGGAATTGCTTGTGTCAGTATTGACGCTTCCGTCGATGTTATAGGCGCGGTAGAAACTTCCATCCTCATTCTGTTTGGAGACAAGGCGCTGAGCAAAGGTTTCGACCATGGTCTTGTACTGTTCGTTCTCTTCGTTGTATTCCTTGGAGATGAGGTAAGCGTCTAACATGCCTTCCATACCATCGATCATACAGCGCAAGAAGGAAGGATAGCTTCTTCTGCTTCCTCCGGAATCATTTGGATCCCACCAGACAGAGGGGAAATAGGAGTTATTGATTCTGTCTGAAGACCAGAAATCGAGAATGGTCTTTCCTTTTCTCTTCAGTTCCGCATCGTTTTCGATAAGGCCTTTGCGATACATCTGATATCCGACAGGAATCTGCTGTCCGACAAAGCCCATCTGGGAGGAATAGCCTTGCTTTGCTTCTGCATTCGGAAGAGACAAAGACCAAGGCATACCGCCGAATAAGGTGGAACCAGATCCGTATTCCTTGTATTCGCTTTCGAATATTTCCATGTTGTCTTCATAAATCTGATCGATGTTGATATCCGCAACACTGGTATTCTGTGCCGTAAACATCTTTTCGAAAGATTCTGTCATGGATGTCTGATAATCACTGGCGCTTTGAAGCAGAGCGGCAACTTTGAATCCATCTTTGGCTCCGACTTTGATGGTGTGATAACGCTTTGCCCAAGAGGCGCCGGCATCATAGGTGACCGGTCCTTCGTGGCATGGATAGCAGAAATCGACAGAGACATCCGGAGTCATGGTCATGCCGATGGATCCATATTGGATGTCATCGTTGACCTCACCTCCTTCACCGCCTCCGACAATGCCTCCGGCAGAGACACTGTCTGCGATATGGGCTAAGGAGAAGGCAACGTTGGTTGTCTGATTTCTCAGATACATCATCGGAAGACCAGTTCTTGTCTCTTTGACGTAGATTCTTCCGGTTAAGTCGGTATTGGAGAAAATGGCTCCGTTTACCATGTCTTCGGTATCTTTATAAATGATGGAAGGCATGAAGTAATCATACTGATCATGGCTTACCGCATTCATATCCTTGAACTTGATAGAGGTGGCATAGCCAGCATCTCTTTCATTGGCTTCTAAGACTTCGACTTCTCTGTTGATGATGATCAGGTCAGATGAATTTGTATAGGTGTCCTTGACAGAGAAGAGAGAACCGTTGTCTGTCTTCACCTGACTAGAGAGGATATATCCGTCTTTGGTCTCGGATAACTGATCATATCCCTTGGTATAGATGTTTTCGCTGAATGTTTCGATGATACCGCTGGATTTGCTTCTGACGATCAAAGAGATCGGAGTATCAGAATAGAAGTAAGAGGATCCAGAGGATAATGAGAAGTAAGGATAGATGGAGGTCTTATCCTCGTTCTGCTTAAAAGTGACCTGGTAGGTGGAACACGCAATGGACTTTTCTTTGAAAACATCAGAGGAAGCAGTTTCCGTTCCTTTGGTCTCTTCTTTTTCGGATGTGGATGTGCAGCCGACTAGGCTGAACAATGTGGCTAAAGCACAGATGGTCTGAATTCTTTTCTTCATGTTTCACCTCTTGATTCCGGTTGTAGCGACACCTTGGATAAAAAACTTCTGACATAAGATGTAGAGAAGCAAAGTAGGGATTAAGCTAGCCATGGCACCTGCCATAAGTAGAGTATGCTGGGTATTCTGGGCTGTGGATAAGGAGTTGACCAATAACTGAATCGTATAGAGTTTCGGATTCGTGCCGACATAGAGCAGAGGAGTCATATAGTCGTTATAGGCACCATTGAAGGATAAAATCAATTGAGTGATCAAAGCTGGCATAGAGACAGGGATGATGATCCTTATCAGGATTCCAAAGCGGGATAAGCCGTCGATTTCCGCCGCCTCTTCTAGTTCCTTGGGAAGCGTCTGGAAGTATTGATAAAGGTAGAACATGACACCAGCACTACCGAATAATCCAGGGATGATGATCGGTAAGGCCGTTCCATACCAATGATAGAAGTTGACGAATAAGGAGTAGGATGGCATTAAAATGATGACACCAGGGATAACCATCGTAGAAAGGATGATGTAGAAGATGACTTTTCTTCCGTGGAACTTGATCCTTGCTAAGGCATATGCAGCAGTTGTCGAGAAGAAGAGTCCGACAAAAACAGGCGGAATGATGTAAAGGAAAGTGTTGAGTATGGCTCTTCCGACATCATTTTCGGAGAAGAGCTTCACATAGTTTCCGATATCGACAGGGTTCGGAATCAGTTTGAAGTCGAAGATATTCTTCGGGGATGTGAAGGATGCGGATAAGGCAATCAGGAAAGGCAGAATGAAGATCAACGCAAAGATGGACAGGAAAAGATAGACTCCTGTCTTATAGAAAATCTTATGGACCTTCAGTCTTCGGATTCTCTTCTGCTGTTCGATGACTTTGAGCTGTCTTGTGTCTTGGTTATTCATATTTCACCCACAGTTTGGAAATGACGAAGTTGAAGGCGGAAAGCGCCAGAATGACAAATCCTAATAGGATGCCTAAAGCAGAGGCATAGCCTAACTGATAGTTCCAGGTGCTGGATGTGTAGTTATAGATATACCAGACAGGCATGACAGACCATTTGGTGAGGACGCCTCCTCTTACGACCTGGAATCTGGAGAAGTCCTGGAAGGATCCCATGATACCAGTGATGAGGATATAGAAGGTGATAGGAGAGACGCCAGGAAGAGTGACATGGAGGAATTTCTGGAAGCCGTTGCATCCATCGATTTCAGCAGCCTCATATAAGTTTTTGGAAATGTTTTTCAGTGCAGCAAAGAGCAATAAGACTGAAGTTCCAAGTCCGCTCCATACACCCATTACAATCATACTAGGGAAGAAGTAATCCTCTCCGAGGAAGACCATGTTCTTGACTCCGAAGAAGGAGAAAATCTTAGGAAGGAATCCGTATATCGGTGTATAAAGCCATTTCCAGATGAAGGTGATGGCAACCGCACCGCAGATGGTCGGGATATAGTAAATCGTACGATAGAACACGGAGAATTTCGGATTCTTGACTAACATATTGGATAAGATCAATGCTAGGAATACACCGATTGGAACACCGATAGCATTGATCAAGGCATTGAGAAGCGAACGTAAGAACCATTCATCCTGGAATGCTTTCGCGTAATTCTGGAATCCGACAAAGGAGTAACTGTCGATGTTGGCAAAGGAATAGTCAGTAAAGGAAAGATAGACCGCATATCCTAACGGAATGAAGAAGAAGAGAAGAAGGCCGATGATCAGTGGCGCAGAAAAAAGATAGCCATAGATATGGTCGTTGATCTTTCTCTTGTTGATGTAGTATGTCTTTTTTCTTTCCATATTCTGTTTTATCCGAAAGAGAGTAATTTAGA
Organism: Oscillospiraceae bacterium; assembly: GCA_963654365.1. Taxonomy (GTDB): domain Bacteria; phylum Bacillota_I; class Bacilli_A; order RFN20; family CAG-288; genus Enterosoma. The sequence goes on along the minus strand of CAVJZP010000025.1, from coordinate 11,478 downwards.
GATTGTCCGTAACCTGAATCTTTGCCTGAGAGAGGAAGTAATCAACCGTCCAACGTTTCTCTGGGTCGGAATGATAGAGATATTCACTTGTGGTGTCATAGCCCATCGTCTTCCACTTCTGGTTGTTTCTGTACTGCCAGAGTCCATAGGACTGCGTTTCAGCGGAGTGGACAAAGACTTCATAATTGAGTCCGGAATAGGTGATCTCTTCTCTGTGTTTGACGTCATCGCTTAAGGCAAGATCGGTATAGACCGGAATCTGGAAACCAGTGGAGGAGAGGATTTCCTGTCCTTCACGGCTGGCGATATATTCAATCAGTTTCCAGGCTGCGAGTTTATGTTCGCAGGTGGAAGCCATCGCATATCCGACAGAACCGGAATACATATTCTTTGTCTGGTTCTCTTCAAAAGCAGGAACGTAGCAGACATTCCATTTGAAATCGAGATTCTTGAAAGAGGTGACGTTGTATCTTCCGCCGATATAAGTTGCGACCTTCTGCATGGAGAAAAGGGTAGAAGCATCCTGACCGGCAGTGAATTCACTCGGAGGCTGGATCTCATACTTGAAGTAGGAGTCCTGCATATACTGATAACCCTTTTTCAGGCCGGCTAAGTCTTTTGCATCCGTTGGGAAGGCGTCTCTGTCTGCGTTGAGGAAGTCTCCGCCAGCGGACCAGACAAGACCTTCGATTCCTAAACCGCCGACACCATAGCAGGTGATGTCGCCTTTGGAATCCTTCTTTGTCAGACTCTGCCACATGGTTGTAGCCTCATCCATCGTCATAATGCGATCAGAGGGTGGAAGTTCGACACCTAACTGCTTGAAGATATCTTCGTTATAGTACATGACATACGGGCCGATATCCTTCGGAAGAGCAAGCTGAACACCGGAACCAGGACGGCTGGAACCGTAGTTGTACTGATAACGCGTCAGGGAAGTGGAATACATATTGTCCGTATCGATGATGGTGCTGGAATCGACATAAGGAGTGAGATTGACAAGTTTTTTGGTGGAAGCCCAGCTTCCGAAAGCACCATCTGGTACCAAAAAGACGTCGTGCATATTGTTGGCGGAAATGTTGTTTCCGTAGGTATTCTCGTAATCAGTGAGGATTTCCAGTTCAACCTTAATCGTAGGATAACGCTTGTAGAATCCTTTCAGAAGGGCGTTGAGAACAGAAGCCTCCACGTTTCTTCCTGCGGAATCCCAGTGACACATACGGATAGTGCAGGCCTCTCCGTCATAGGACCAATCCAGATTGTCATATTTCTTCTGGATGTCTTCCAAAGAGAAACTGTTGTCTGTTGTATCAGAAGTCCCGTTTTCTGAGGTGCTGTTCTTGCTAGACTCGGAATCATACGAATTCACACATCCACATAACATCAGGGATGAAAGAAGCGAAAGAGCGAAAGTTTTTTTCAATTGGTTAAGTGCCATAGAGAGTACACCCTCCTATCTGTACCATAATGATAGAATGTAAGCGTTTCCGATACAATGCGAAAGGCACTTAGATTTATACAAAAAAACACTTTCCTAGAAAATAGATTCCTCGCTTAAAGAGTCGAAAATATGCATTTTTGCAAGATTGATATGATAGGAGAACGCATCTCCTTTTTTGTAAAGATCATGCGTCAATGCCACTTTGGATGTAAGCGGTCCAAATCCGGACTGGAAGTGGAGATAGTATTCACAGCCTAAAAGCTCCGCCATGGAGACTTCAGCATCCAACTTTCCGGAAATCTCAGAATAACCATCAGCCAATCTATCCGGGATGATGTCTTCCGGACGGATACCGAAGGTGATATCGATCTCTTTCCCATTTAGATAGTCTTTCGTAACGCTCAGCTGCTTTTCTAAGTCAGCTATTGCTTTATTCGTCAGTTCCTTATTATCATCGTTCAGGTTCTGATTGTATTCGTCAATCTTCTTCTGAATGGAGTCCATCTTGCTCTGATAATAGGATTTTGCTGTTTCATGCTGTTCTTTGGAAAGGTTCAACTCAATATTATCGGACATGACTAGCTTATCCTCGTGCAATCTCACTTTGAGGATATTCATGGCCGGTGCACCGATGAAAGTTGCAACGAATACATTCTTCGGATGGTTATAGATTTCAAGAGGTGTTCCAATCTGCTGAACATAGCCTTTGTTCATGACGACGATTCTGTCAGCCATGGTCATGGCCTCTGTCTGATCGTGTGTGACGTAGACAGTGGTGGCATGGATCTTCTGATGGAGTTCAACAATCTCACTTCTCATCTGTACTCTTAATTTGGCATCGAGATTGGAAAGCGGCTCATCCATCAAGAAGAGCTTTGCGTTTCTGACGATGGCTCTTCCTAATGCGACTCTCTGACACTGTCCGCCGGATAATGCTTTCGGCTTTCTGTCCAGATAGTCTGTGAGCTGTAAGATTTCAGCTGCCTCTTTGACACGCTGATCGATTTCCTCTTTGTTGACATGCTTGATTTTCAGACCGAATGCCATGTTGTCATAGACACTCATATGCGGATAAAGAGCATAGGATTGGAAGACCATAGCGATATCTCTGTCCTTGGGAGGAATGTAGTTGGAATATTCTCCGTCGATGAAAAGATTTCCGCTCGTGATATCCTCAAGACCGGCGATCATTCTCAGTGTGGTGGATTTTCCGCATCCGGAAGGACCGACAAAGACGATGAATTCATTCTTCTTTACGGAAAGATTGAAATCAAAGACAGCCTGTACATAGTTGTCATAGATTTTATTGACATGCTCTAGAATCAAAAAGTCGTCAGAGGGAGACTCTTTGAAATGGGAAAGGCTCTCCTTTTCACTCTTTACCATGTTTCTGTAGACACGGATATTTTCTTTTTCCTGTTCTCTCTGCTCTTTGGACTTACTCTTGAATAGTTTCATTTTCGTTTCCTCTTTGAAACTATTCTATCAGAAGTCTTTTCTTATATTTGTGCATTATGCACAAATGCCAGAGAGCTTCAGATAAGTCAGAAAGAGTATCCCGTCATCAAAAGAAGACAGATCCAGATTGTAAAGCTCTTTGATTTTTTTCAGTCTGTATTCCATTGTGTTGCGGTGCACAGAAAGAACAATACAGCTTTTTGAGATAGAGAAACTGTTTTCGACATAGGTTTTTCCTGTGATGGCTAAAGTATATTCCATGCCGGAAAACCAGGAAAACAGATAATTTTTGATGAATTCATCCTTCTTGATCAACAATTCGATGACTCCCTGAGAGAGGGTGAATACGCCTTCGGAATGAGAAAGGGAAAGTTTGGATAACACATATTCTGACAATGGAAAATCGACAGGGGATATCAAAAACAAAAGGGAACTATTCAAGTCGTTGGACAAGGGCCGGATGCTCTTGGATATGGTGCTTTTTAGGATATCATCAGCGATAAATTCTATCGTGTGATCGTTGATTCTATTGATTTCATCTATGCCAAAGAAGGAGGAAAAGATGGTCTTTGCCTCAGAAAATTCCACTTTCTCTTTGAGATGGATATCGTATTGTCTAAGCATTTTTGTTTTTCTCTGCTTCTCTTTGCTTGGCTCTGAACTCATTGGGAGTACATCCGATGTTGTGGATAAAGAGGTAATACAAGGCCCTGTATTCACTTAAACCGGTGGCTTCCGCTATCTCTTTCAAGGACATGTCCGTAGAGATCAACAATTCCTGTGCTCGTCTTAAACGGAGGGAATAGAGATAGTCTTTCATCGTCATATGCATCTTCTCTTTGAAGAGACGTTCCATATGATTTTTGGAATAGGTGGTGTGTTCCAGTATGTTCTTAATCGTGATTTTCTGGTCGAAATTGTTCTTGATGTAGGAGACAACATTGCTGATGGAGACATCGATTTTCTCCTTGTTTGCAGAGGGAGTATTCTCGACAATATTGAGAAGCATCTCATAAACAAGTGCGGAAATCATCATTTCATAGTTCTGTCCTTTTTCTTTCAGTAATTTGATTATCTTCTGAATATAGGGAACAATGTATTCTCTCTTCACTCCTTTGACGACAAATCCATATTTGTTGATGAATTCACGGTAGATATTCGATACGATGGCCGATTCAAAGATATGGGCGAAGGAAAAGGTCCAATCGGTATTGGGAAGCTTCTTCAATATATGATGATTGCTATTCTGAACGAAGATGAGATCTCCTTCTTCGATGAGCATCTCCGTTCCGTCAATCTTAAAGTATCCTTTTCCTTTGATGGTATAGTTGATCATGTAGTTCGGGAAATTATTGAGCTCATTGAAATAGGAATCGCCGACTTTCTGTATGCCTGCAATCTGGCAGTAGATCAGATAGTCTTTTGTCTGAACAGGATTGTAATTGTAGACAGTTACGCTTCCCTTGAGGAAGTCGTCTGTGTATTTTGAAATCACTTCTTTTTTCATTATGGTGCTTCCTTGTATATTTTGATTATAGTTTTCTATTTCATTATGCGCAATTATTCTTTATAATTTTATATACATAAAGAAGGGAAAGATTATATGAATCATGCTAAATGTTATGTCCCAGGGTATCCGAGAATCCAGTTTGTCAGAAAGGATTTCAGGAATCTGAATGGACAATGGGATTTTGTTTTCCTGAATGACGATATCTCTTTGCTGGATATCAATGCCATTCACTTTGATAAAACAATCCAAGTCCCCTACGCCTACCAGAGTCCATTATCCGGAATCGGTGACACTACCTACCATAGATGTGTCGGATATAAGAAGACATTCACCTATAAGAGAACAGATGGAAAAGATCTTCTCCTTCATTTTGAGGCAGTGGATTATCTTGCCTACGTCTATCTCAACGGGAAATATATCGGTACACATAAGGGCGGATACACAAGATTCTCCTTTGATATCACAAAAGGCGTCAAAGAAGGAGAGAATGAACTCATCGTTTTAGCAGTGGATGGAAAAGAAGCGGATAAGGTAAGAGGAAAGCAGTCCTGGATGGAGAAGCCGTGGGGCTGCTGGTATACGGAGACAACCGGAATCTGGAGAAGTGTCTGGATGGAGGAAGTCTCTCATATTAGACTCTCTTCCATGAGAGTAGATCCGATCAAGGAAAAAGATGCTCTTCGCTTTGAATATGAGATTGAGAACTATGTTCCGGGCATCTCTCTTGCCATTCACATCGAATATGCGTCTCATCCGATTGCGGATGTCATCCTTCTTCCGAAGAGTGAGCATGGCGATATCGAAATCTCCATCAAGAATGAATATGAAGCATTCAAAGTACAGCAGTGGTCACCGGATTATCCGAATGTCTTTGATTTAGCATATGAAATCAAGGATAGCAATGGCAATCTGTTAGATCATGTGGAAAGCTATTCTGCCTATAAGTCCTTTGAAGCAAAAGGCTCTCTTTTATATCTCAACAACAATCCTACTTTTATGAAGATGATCCTTTTCCAGGGATATTACCGTGACTTAGGCCTCACCCCGGAAAGTGAAGCGGAATATGAGAAAGTCGTCTCATTATGCAAAGCCATTGGACTCAATGGCATCCGTATGCATCAGAAATTAGAGAGTGAACTCTTCTACTATTACTGCGATATGATGGGAATCATGACTTTCCTTGAAATTCCTTCTCCTTATGAATTCTCTTCTAGAACAGTAGAGAATGTCAGCTTAACACTGATGGAAGCTTTGAAGCAGTATTCGAATCATCCTTCTGTTGTCGCCTATGTTCCTTTGAATGAGTCTTGGGGTGTGCCTCATATCTCTACCTCGGTTCAGGAGATGAATCTCGCATCCTCTTTGTACTATCTTGCGAAAGCCTATGATCCGAATCGACTTTGCATCGATAATGATGGATGGGAGCATGTCATGACAACCGACATGATGACCATTCATAACTATGAACAGGATCCGGAAAGACTAGAGAAACTCTATGCTGATTTCTCCTCTGTCATGAAAGACCAGAATCAGATGATGAACTGCAGAGCACTCAATGACTTGGGATGCCACTATAACGGACAGCCTGTCCTTTTGGATGAGTTTGTCGGAACCAGCTATTCTGGAACGAATGGCTGGGGATATGGATCTACAGTCAGTGATGATGCCCAATATGAAAAGAGAATCCGTGGACTCATCTCTGCTGCAAAGAATCATCCTTATTTTGCAGGATACTGCATTACGCAGTTCAATGATACCTATCAGGAGACCAACGGTCTCTTCGATAAGGATTATAGTCCGAAGCTTCCTATCGACGTATTGAAATCCATTATCTGATATGAAAGAAAGAACAGACTCTTCTTTATCCCTTCCTATCGACAGAAAGAGACAATACGGCTTTGTCTATAAAACCAATTTCATGTCTCTTCTGAAATGTTCTTTATTGCTGATCCCTTTTGGATTGCTTGTTTTTGCTCAGCTTATCGTCTTACTGATATATACAGGACCTATCGTATCGAACAGTGAACTGTCTGTTACGGAGAAGTTTGCTTCATTATTGAATTTATTCAAAATCATTTCTCTGTTTCTCCCTATTTCTGTTCCTGTGCTTTCCGTTGGACTAGTCGGTGTCAATCATGTGATGAAGAAGATTATCTATAATGATGGCTTTCTTCTTTTCCGTGACTTTAAAGCAGGGATCAAAGAGGGGAAACAAGGAATCCTTTTATCCTTTGTACTATCTGTCTTTCTGACTCTTCTTATCGTTGGTGTCTTGTCTCTCTATAACTTTGTGTCGTTGACAGTGTTCTTCATCCTCTTATTTGTAATGGCACTGATGATGCTATTGTCTTTTGTCCTTTTACAGTATCAGAATCTCTTTTCCCTATACTATTATCAGAATGCATTCGGAAACATCAAAAACAGTTTTCTCTTTGTCTTCCATTCTCTTTTTTCCTCTTTTGGAATTCTGTTTTTGGAGATCGGTGTATTTACAATTCTATATTGTGTAGACCTGATTCTCTTTTCTCGACTTACCTTCCTTACAATCATTGGTATTATCCTGCAGATGTTCTTCTTCCAAATGAACGGAATGCTGATTTTCCAATTGAATGCTGTGAGTAAGTTTGATAAGGTTATCAACAGCAAAGATTATCCGGATATGTATCGTAAAGGACTCTATAAGGAAAACGAAGATGAATGATATGCTAAGGTTAGAGAATATCTCATTCTCCTATCATGAAAAGAATAAGGAAACCAAGGTATTGGATTCCCTTTCTTTGTCATTGAAGAGTGAATCTATCAATGCACTGATGGGAAGTAGTGGAAGCGGTAAGACTACCTTATTCCGTCTTATCTCTGGTTTATCCTATCCCGATACGGGAACGATTTATCTTCATAATAAGGATGTGACAAAAGATATCCCTCAGACTAGGGATTTAGCACTTCTGTTTCAGAATCCTGTTTTATATCCTCATCTTACTGTCTATCAGAATGTAATGATGGGACTGAACTACTTTGGACTGAAAGAGGAAGAGAAAGATATCAAAGTGAAAAAGGTATTATCTCTTCTGAAACTATCATCAAGAGTAAACTATAAACCTAGACATCTCTCTGGCGGAGAGAAGGAGAAGGTTGCTTTGGCTAAAGCGTTTGTAAGAGAGCCACTTCTTCTGTTATTAGATGAACCATTCCGTAGTATTGATCCTAGTGGAAAGAAACCATTGTTTGACATGCTTCGACAATTGAAAGAGGAATATCATACGACAATATTGATGATATCCCATGATTTCAAAGAGATATCTGATTTTGCAGATTCCATCATCATATTAGATAAAGGGAAAGTACATTCGAAAAAAACACCACTTGAATTAGCTATGAGTCATGATGATATCGAGGCGATGCTGATAAACTGATTTTTACGAAATAGCTGATGTAGTTGCTTAAACGTTTCGGGAAGATTTTTGCTTTGCTAATTCTATAACCCTTTATAACCCCTTGACATAACATAAAAAGGGGTTATAATGAAGTTACAAGAAATACTGACAGTAATTTAGAATTCTATTCGCATGTGTAGACATGATAAAAACCTTTATGAATATAATCGATGTAAAATCATGAAACAGTGTTGATGGCTTATGTGAAAGTTATTGCTGCTATGAAGTGTAGAAAACCAATTGCACTAATTATTAAAGAATTATTTTCAAACATTGGATGGAGGAATGAAAATGAATAATCAGGAAATACAAAAAGAGCTATTAGAAGTACAAAAAGAGATAGAGCAGTTGCCGAGAGGATATATCTCAAAGAAAAACATCAATGGTAAAACAAGATATTATCTTCAATGGTCAGAAAGAGGAAAAAAGAAAAGCAAATACATTGACGATCCGCTTGTAGATGAATTGCGATTGAAGATAGAAAGAAGAAGAGAACTTCAGAAGAAAGAAAAAGACTTGATTTCTATGCTTCCAAAAGCACAAAAATCAGAAAGCATAAAAACTGAAGAGCATGTTTTTAAGACCAATGTTATGGTTGGTGAGAATTTAAAAAGATTTGTAAAGCCTGTTGCTGAATATAAGAAAAGAAATCTATATCGAGATATCTGCGATTATGTTTACGGAGATGCTCATGATAGAGTTCTTATCCTTTATGGATTAAGACGTACAGGAAAGACAACAATGATACGCCAAGTCATTTCTGAAATGAGCGCGGATGATTTTTATAAAACGGTCTTTGTTCAAGTTGGAAAAGGAATCGATTTAAGCGATATAAATCAGGACCTGAAATATTTGATGGGCAATGGCTACAAGTATGTATTTATTGACGAAGTGACTCTTATTGAGGATTTTATTGAAGGGGCCGCGCTTTTTTCGGATATATTCGCTTCATGTGGAATGAAGATTGTCTTATCTGGTACCGATTCGTTGGGTTTTTTCTTTTCCGAAGATGAACAGCTGTACGACCGTTGTATCTTCTTACATACGACTTTTATTCCGTATAGAGAATTTGAAGAGGTTCTCGGTGTAAAGGGAATAGATGAGTATATCTGTTATGGTGGAACAATGAGTCTTGGTGGCATTCATTATAACGAAAATTCCACATTCGCAACGAAGAAAAGCGTCGACGAATACGTAGACAGTGCGATAGCAAAAAACATTCAGCATTCTCTAACATGGTATCAGAATGGTGGACATTTCCGTGCACTCTATGATCTATATGAGAAGAACGAACTGACAAGTGCTATCAATCGTGTCGTAGAAGATGTAAACCATCGTTTCACCTTGGATGTTCTGACAAAAGAATTCATGTCTCATGATTTAGGGATTTCGGCAAGGAATCTGAGAAATGACAGAGAAAACCCAAATGATATCCTTGACAGAATAGATAAAAGGAAATTCACAGAAAGACTGAAAGACCTGCTTGAAATCAGAAATGCGGAAGAACAGTCCGTCAAGATTTCAGATGAGCACAGGAAAGAGATAAAAGAGTATTTGGATGCTTTGGATCTGACGGTAGACATCGATATTCAGACGTTGCCTGTCAGCCCAAAAAAGATTTTCAAAACTGTTTTTACACAACCTGGAATGAGATATTCACAGGTGAAGGAGTTAGTACGATCATTGCTGGAAGACGGAGAATTCCAGGAACTGTCTATCGACGAAAGGAATGCAGTCATTGAACGGATTCTAAGTGACGTAAAAGGCAGAATGATGGAAGATATCGTTCTTCTTGAGACAAAGACTGCAAATCCGAAAAAGCAAGTGTTTCAGCTTCAGTTCGCTGTCGGTGAATTTGATATGGTCATTGCAGATAACGATAGAAAAACCTGTGAAGTTTATGAAGTGAAGCATAGTACAGAACAGGCAAAAGAACAATATAGACATCTGATTGATCAGGAAAAACTGAAGAACACGGAATTCAGATATGGAAAAATAATGAAGAGAGTCGTTATCTATCGTGGTGAGGATATGACTTTGGAAAACGAAATAGAATATAGAAATGTAGAAGAATATCTGAAATCACTAGTCTGATGAATTTCGATTGCTGATAGATATCGTATCTCAGACTATGATGATGTCAGAATTATCAGTTTTAATGTTGGTAATGAACCGTATGCATTTCGAAAAGTGTTTTATCATCCTGATTATGATGAATAAGATTGTTTTATCATAAATTGCAGAATGAAATACGAAATGCTCTGAAAAATTCAGAATGTTACTGTTATATTGCTGTCACAGGTAATAGATAGCAATTATCACCGACAGGATAGACAGACTTACAGGTACAGATAATTGCTTTGGATTCCATTGGGTAGTGAACAGTCTTTAAGACTTTCGTTGCTTTTAAATCCTTGGATGAATATTGTTCTCCGCTTTTGCATTCTAACGCTGTTAGCTTTCCGTCAGTTAAGATGATCAAATCTATTTCGTTCTGCTGGGAATCTCGATAATAATAGAAAGAGGATGATTTCTCCTTTCTGTTATTGGAATAGGATTTCAGTATCTCATTTATGATATAGGTTTCTACCATATGTCCTTTCAGATAAGAGGCAATCAATGTCTCTTTGCTGTTTACCTTTGCTAGATAACAGGCTAAGCCTGTATCAGAAAAATAGATTTTTGGTCTTTTGATAATCTGACGCTTGATGGAACTGTCGTTATAAGGCTGCAATAGATGAATCAGATTTCCAGCTTCTAGTACACTGATCCAACTAGACACAGTCTTGACATCGACTCCAACATCTTTTGATAGTTTTGTATAATTCAGTTCTTCTCCGGTAAGAGAAGCCAATAATGTCATAAGATTCAGAAATTTCAATTTATCCTTTATTTGAAGTACTTCATCAACATCCTTTGTAAGATAGGACTCAATGTAATCACTATAAAAGATAGCAGGATCTAAATTCGGATTGTCATAAAGTTCAGGATAGAAGCCTTTCACGATATAGTCATAGAGATCTAAGGTTGCTATCTGATAGGAAGAGACTCTTTCCATGTTATCTTTTGGCGAGACAATAAATGGTTTCTCTTCTTTTTGATGAATTTCAGACATGGAAAGAGGAGACATATGGATAAAGGCGACTCTTCCACGCATGGATTCACTGACTCCTTGTTTCATCTTATACGCTTCAGAACCCGTGAGAATGTATAGTTTAGTTTTGTTTCCTTTTCTTTTTTGCTCATCTACCTCACCCTCTAAGTAATCAAATAAGATAGGTGCCTTCTGAATTTCATCGATGATGAGAGGAGCAGGATGCAAAGACAGGAAAGCTTTGGGGTCTTCTAATGCAGACGCTCTCAATATAGGATCAGCTAAAGTAACATAGGAGAAGCCTAATTCTTTTTCAATCTTATCTGTGCAGAGCAGTGTCTTTCCGACTTGTCTTGCACCAGTAATGACTACAACCGGTTTTTCCTTTACTGCTTTCTCAATCTCATGGTATATGGTTCTTTTAATCATAGTTAACCTCTTAAAACTATATAAATATGGAATTGAACTCCATATTTATTATAATTTATCCGACTAATGGTGCACTTGGTGGATAGTTTCGAATAGTCTTGTAGCTGTTTTT
>CAVJZP010000024.1:0-27401 GCA_963654365.1 Oscillospiraceae bacterium | reverse complement strand
CGGCCGGTTCCTGGCATCCGCTAGGAATTAGCCGAATACTTTAACAGCCCCTTTTGCATTGAAACTTTTAAGAAAAAATCAAGGTTCATTTTGTTAAAAAATCAAGGAAAAGGTTAGTTGTAAGGGCTTTTACAACCGCTTCCCATTTCAAGCCTTAAAGTCGAAAATAGCAAGAATATTTCTCAATTTTTCATCCGTTTTCCACATTTTTTCAAAATTTATCTATTATTTTTCTTTTTTTGTTTTTCATTTTTCACTTATGAAAGGCGTAACCTTAAGTTTCAATCAAAAACAATAAGAATATAATTGTTCCGTTAAAAAACACAGGAGACATTGAACATGAAAAAAACAAAACTTATTCTTCTGTCACTGATTGCTCTTTCTCTTACCGGATGCGGTGAGACAATTAGTTCCGGTGATGGTTCTGCAAACACTGCAACCACAGATACTTCTGCTATTACTGATACAGGAAGCAGTGTTGATTCCTCAGCTAGTAGCGAAAGCACAAGTGATTCCACTGGTGTTCCGGTCGATGATTACGACACTTCCAAGTGGCCAAGCGCTGTCAAGGACAAGATGATTCAGTACCTCGATTCCACCCTTCTTCCTTATATCGACTTGGGTGTCACAGCCACCAATGTCGTTGCCAACTGGGATGATGATACTGATACTTTGGAAGTCGCAGGTGCAGCAACTGCCGATCCTTTGACTGCTGATGCAATTGCAGCCGCAAAAAAGACTTACGAAACCTATGGATGGATCGTTACAACAGATGATACTTCTATGACTGCCAAGAATGATGAGGATGGCACAATCACCGTCACTTATCATAACAACGGAGCCTTCAACGTTCTCGAAGCTGTCTATCATGAACCTTATGATGAAAGCAAGGCTGCTACTAGCTGGCCGGATAACATCATCTCCGAGATGGATACAAACCTTCACAATCATGGTGATGATGTTCCTTATGTCTATTTAGGAACAGTCAATCCGACTTTTGCTTGGGACAGTGACCATGTCACTTTCAAAATCTATGGTGGAAAATGGGATGACAAGATCACTGTTGCTGCCAAGGCCGCTTTTGAAGCTGCTAACGAGAAGATCACGGACGATGACAACAAGTGGATCATCGACGAGATCGGAGATGGCACTTATGGAAAGACTTTCCATGCTGCTATCACTTTCAGCGATGGTGTCAAACTCTCTATCAGCATCGATGCTCCGGATACCGGAAAGAAGCCGATGATGAACATCGTCTATACACAGCCTTTCGGTGGAACATCCACTGCCTGGTCTAATTACATCAGCAATTTTATGACTTCTGGTTTCCACGGCCACTCTGTTCCTTTCTTCTTCTGTGGAACGGAATCCGATGATTTGGATGTCACTTCTGAAGAAGATGGTCATCTTATCCGTTTCTATGGAACAGCGAACACTTGGGATGATCAGGTCTTCGACAATGTCAGAAATGCTGTGAATAAGGAGAATGCCACTATCACCACAGATGATGAGAAGTGGACGGTCACGACAAAGGTCTCTGATTCTGATGCCTCCAAGACTGCTTTAATTGCAACAAGAACATTCGATGACTTCTGCACACTTTCCTTAAAGGTCGAAGAAGATTCCACCAGTCATAGAGCCGATATCCTCATCGAGTACGAAAAAGGATACATTCCTGCTGATGGTGCTACATGGAATGACCTGATCACCACTGATTTTGAAGACTATCTCGATGGAAATACGGTTCCTTACATCTATTTAGGAAATGATGATCCGGAAGACGATAATGAAAGCTGGGATGATATCAATACTCTTACTATCACTGGTGGCAGTTACTTCAAGGCTTTGATTGCTGGTGCAAACAAGGTCTTCAATTCTACGACCGGATGGACTAGCAACATTGTCACTAAGACGGGTACGAGCACTTGGGATGGTTCCACTTATAGTTACGATATCGTTGAAGCGGAATACATCATCGATGCTACGACTGGCAAGAAGCTTTCTGTCACTGTCGACGCCAGCGAACGCAATAAAAACACAGGGGAAGGATCTGGCTCTTGTGTACTTACTATCACCTATGTCAAGCCTTATGTCGTTCCGACTGATCCAGAAGATCTCAAATGGGATGAAGATGCAAAAACAAAGATTGAGTCTAATCTTGGTCATACGCTTCCTTTCGTCTATCTCAACGCTTCCCTAGTTGACGTCATCTATGATGAATCCACGAACAGCCTCTTGATTACTGGTGGCCTTTGGGATGATAAGGTAATCGCCCATGCATTAAGCCAGCTCTCTGGTTCTACACAGTCTACCGATGATGATGGAAACGCCTGTGTCAAAGCTACTATCACTGAAGATGATGGTTGCTCTATCGAAATCACAATCCACAAAGATGATGATAATATGATTGAATATACGGCAACTCGCACTGAGGTCTATTCTCCTTCCACCGCAACTTCCTGGGATGCTGATACTCTTAGCGTCATTAACACTGGACTCAATGGCAAGAATCTTCCCTACATTGATTTTGGGGCAAAGCACCTGAGCGCCGAGACAATTTACAACAACAAAACAAGTTCCTACGTTGGTGTCAAGATAACAACCCATGTCAAGGATGATGCAATTCTTACAGATGCTGTTTCCGATATCAATGGTATTGATGGCTGGGTCTGTATCAAAAACACGTATAAAGATGATGAAGTAGATGCGTTCAAAATATTCGATGATGGTTCTAAAGTCACCTTTAAAATCAACTTACTAGATAATGGCGCTCAATTCTTTGCATATTACTATGAAAAATCCAGTGTCACACAAACAAAGTCTAATTGGTCTGATAGTGACAAGGAAAAAATCAAAGCTATTACTGGTACAACTGAAATGCCTAACATTCCTTTCTTATATTTGGGAGAAAGTGATTACAAACAGCCTACGTCTCCAAAGAATTCCTTATATGGTGATGGTTACTACCTTGATGCAATGTTTGATTATTATCAGAAATTAGTTGACGCTGGCTATCAGAAAGTCTGCTTCAATTCTTCCGCTGAGACCTTTAACTTGACTGCCGAATATACGGATTCTGAAGGCAATGTCATAAAAATTGTAACTCAAAGGTATAGCTATGGTTCATTCTATACTAGAAATTATGCTTCTTCCATTGTAATCACCTACACTGCTGCTACCACTGCCGAATAATTGATTCGTTCCGTCAAAAAGGATGGGATATCCCCCATCCTTTTTCTATCAATAGCATTTTACTATCCGAACAAATCATGAAAATGATTCAAGGATGGATGAATATGCGATATCTTAAAATGATATAATATAGATATTTGGAGGCCATATATGAGATATAAAAAGATTGTGCTTTTATCCCTTGTCACTCTTTCCTTGTTCGGATGTTCCAAGGAGAGTTCTTCTTCACCTAGAACAGATTCCACCAGTAGCAAAAACAGCGAGAAGGAATCATCCAGTCCTATTTCGGATAGTACGCTAGCAAGTGATACGGAAAAGGGATCTAGTAGCAGCGATACAAGTTCTCAGTCTACAGCGCAGTGGCCCGATTCTGTTAAAGAAGCGATGAATCAGTATCTCGATAACAGAGTCGTTCCTTATATCGACTTGAAAGCCACATCCAAAAAGTCCTATATGACCTATTGGGACAGAGAGTCATCGACTCTCTATGTCCAAAGCAATCATGAAGGTATCTCTTCCTCTATCATAGAAGAGGGAAAAGATATCTATGAAGAGGAGGGATGGGATGTTACGACCAGCGATTCCTCTATGACTGCCACAAATCCCGACAAGGATCTCATCGTCACATTGAAGTCAGAAGACGGATTGCTCTCTTTGGTCATCCAATACGATGAGCCCTTCAACCCGGAGAAGACAGATTGTTATCCGAGTGATATTCTTCAGGATATGAACGATAGTCTCGATAATCATGCTTCGGATATTCCCTATATCTATCTTGGTTCCATCAATCTTGAGGGATCGAATTCATCTAGCGGATATACGATTTCTGGTGGCCTTTTCAGAGATGAGATCATCGATTTGGCATCCAGTTCCATCACAAAAACAAATGAATCCATCAATAACGATGACAATAAGTGGTCTATCCTTTCTAAGACAGCAACGAACTTTGTTGCCAGAAGGAAAGCAAAGGATGGTTGCACATTAAAGATAGAAGTCTATTCCGAGACAGGGAAGACCCTTCCTGATAACCAATATGCAAAGTTGAGAATCACTGTCAAATCCGCTTATACCCCTTCGACAGCAACAGATTGGCCAAACGGTCTAAAGTCCTTCTTTACGGATACAGCAGACGGTCACTCTCTTCCTTACTTCGATTTAGGGACAGATTCCATCTGGGAGACTTCCTCTTCCACATTCGATATTGCCTATCTTGCAGCAGAAAACACTTGGGATGACTCCATCGTATCCAATGCGAAGAAAGCCTGCAGTGCAGAGGATAAGAATGTGACAGAAGAGCAGTACAAGTGGAAACTCACCGAAGGAAGAAGCACAGAGGATTCCACCAAGACCTTGACCGGAACGAAATATTATTCCGATGGCTGCTCTCTTACTTTTAAGCTTTATAACACTGGCTATATCTCAGAAGGAGACCGAGCGAAGCTAGAGATCCACTACGAGCCGAAGTATGAAGTTCCTGAAAATGCAGATTGGTCTACCAATACGAAGACAAAGATATCCAAGTATTTCAATAGCCTTGACCTCCCTTATGTCTATCTTGGTAAAACCGATGAGATTGCAAACTACAATGAAATCACCAAAACATTGGAGATCACTGGAAATCCGTATTTCTCCGCTATCTTAAATGGTGCAAAGGATACCTTTAGCAAGGCTGGATGGACAGGAAAGATAGTGACTACCAAGGCCACACAGAACGGAGAAGAATACACATACAAATACTATGAGGCGGAAAAGGCCATCGATGACGATACCAAAGTGAAAGTCACTGTAGATGGAACTTCCCATAGTATCTACTATGATGGAGGAACCGGTGGAAACTGCATCATGAAGGTAGAACTGGAATCTACCTTCAATCCGCCGACTGGGGATAATGCAAGCTGGACGAAGTATACGTATCTGAAAGGAACTGTCGCTGACTACATCACTGAAAACTTACAGGGTCACAGTATTCCATTCATCTATCTCAACACCGCGAAATTGGAGCCTTCCTTCTCTATCGGTGAGAAGAAGCTTTACATCAGCGGCGGAAAATGGACGGATTCTCTTCTCAGCTATGCAAAAGGTGTGCTCGATTCTGATTCTATGTGGAGCGATGTGACCATAGATGAGGAAAATAAAACCGTATCTGCAGATAGCACAGCAAGCGATGGCTGCAAGATGGCTTTGAAAGTCTATAAGACGGTAAGCGGATATGTTGAATTATCTGTCGTGATGGACTTTGCCTTCATCGAAACAACCTCCTATTCTGATAGCGTAAATAGCGATATCACTTCTAGTTTGAACGGACACTCGCTTCCTCTTATCCAGTTAGGTTCTGATTACCTCAGCGTGATCAAGAATGATAACTCCATTGTTCTCTCTTCCTATGTCTTTTCTTCTAACACCTTAAAGAACGCAAAGACAGTGTTGGATAACGATGGCTATACCTCATTCTATGATTCGGAGTGGTCCGATACAGTAGAGGGAACCAAGTATCCTTATCTTGTCGCCTTCAAGGAGTATGAAGACGGCATTGTCTATCTCTATATCCACAACGATTCTGACTCGACATCCTTGGAAGCCAGTTTCCATAAAAAGCCAAGTTCTATGACAAAGACGGAGTACACAGCAGATGAAACAGCATTCCTGAATCAAATCACTGATAATCACGCCTCGCTTGTTCCTTTCCTCTACATGGGAGAGGATAACTATACCACTTCTGGAACAAAGTTATTAGGAACGAGTTATGATTCCTATTCCATCATCCAATACTACAAAAAACTAGCAGAGTTAGGTTACAGTGATTTCTCCCTCTACTTCACTTCAACTACGATGTCTTTCTCTGCAACTCATATGGACGAAGACGGAAATGAGCTTAACATCGTCATCAAAAAGAACCAGGATTTAAGAGGCATCTATCCTTCTCTTAGTGTGACGTATACAAAAGCAATGGAATAATCCAAGAGAAAAGCACGGCTTCGTTCCGTGCTTTTCTTCAATCAGATTTCGATGAATTCTATCTTGGAATCATGTTTTAAGGTCTTGCTATGATATGTGATAGCTAATAGCAGGATTTTTCCGTAGTATCCGGAAAACACGGAGAAGTAATCTTTTTCTTTCATCTGCTTCATTGCATTCTCTGGCTTTTCATCGACCTTGAGTTTAATGATCATCGGGATATGCTCCAAATCGCGGGGCACAAAGGTGATATCTGCTCTTCCTAATGTGCCAGTGTCCTCTTTTCGGATGTAATAGTATTCCTGTGCTCGGTAATAGGAAATATGAACCACGACGCCAAGGACGTCCTCTTTATTCTTATTGAACATGGAAGCCAGTTCCTTATGGTTGATATCCAAGACGTGATTGATGAATGACGTATTCCCCTTTATGGTCTCTTCATATAGTTTCATGGAATTTGATATCGGATCATAAATAGAATTCCAATGAATGACTTTGATTGCCTTTTCAAATTCCTGTAAGATTTCATAGTTTGGAATATAGCAGGATTCCTTCTCTTCATCATAGGCAAGATAACCTAAGTGGATAAGAACAGTCAAGGCGGCATCCCTGGACTCAATCTTCGTAAGATCATTCTCAAACAGAGAGACATCCAAACGGACTTTTTCTCCGGAAAGCATCAACGCGATGACATCTTTCAATTCTCCGTTATCATAGTCCATATAATTGGTAACGGATTCCAATGCACCAGTAGAGATCCAGTAATCCGAGAATTCGCCTTCCGTGATAGCTTCCACAACGGATTTTGGATTATATACATTTGCTCCATTCTTGAAATGATAACCGTTATACCATTTTTTCATCATTTCAAAATCAGTATGATAAGTCTCACAAAGACTTTTGACTTCCTCTTCTGTAAATCCAATATAGGACGCTAGATTTCTCGGATTCAGCATGTTGTATTCCTTGAACATATTCAGCGTGGATTCCGCCGAATATCGTTTGATAGGAAGAATACCAGTCATATAAATCAGATCTAGGCAGGAGGAGACATCACTTCCCTTGAACAAGCCTCTTAACAAAGAGATGTATTCATCGCAAAGCTTCGACTGAGGATTCTCACGGAATATCACATCCCATTCGTCGATTAAGAATATGAAACGGTCTCCTGTTTCAGAATTGATTTCAACTATAGCATCTCCGATGGAATATCCTGTCAAATCGATCTGAGGATATTTTCTCGAGAAGTCAATAAACAGTTTCCTTTTTATCTCTTCGATGAACTTGCTTTTATCTAGACTGTTCGTATAGATGCTAGCCATGTCAAGCCATATGACATTATGCTGATTCAGATGCTGAAGATAAGATGGAGATTCAGAAATCTTGAGATTATCAAAAATCTTCTTCGAAGAAGCGCCTTTTGAGTAATAGGCATTCAACATGGAAAGAGTCATGGTCTTACCAAAACGGCGCGGACGCGTAACACACATATACTTGTCCGGTGTATTCATAACCTGATTGATGTATTCGATGACATCTGATTTATCGACAAATATCTTAGCATTCAGGTATTCTAGGAATTTGTCATCGTTTTTGTTTAGGAAAAAAGCCATTTCTCATGCATCCGTTTCTATCAATCATTTTAGCATAAAACCTGAGAAGGTTTGCTAAAGCAATAAGTCGGTCATCCATCATGTTTTCTAAAATTCTGAATGGTTCTCAAATCACTCGGTTTAGTCTAAGAAATACCATCTGAAATACGTTAGTTTTATGACATTTCAAAAGCCTCCCATAGAACAACCATCGTCATTCTACAAGAGGCTATGTTTATTCCGCTTCCTTCTTTTTGAAGAGGTCAGCGTTTTCTAATCCGTGCTTCTTCAGCAAGAGACAGGCGACAAAGAAGATACCTTGATAGATGACATTACAGGAGATCTGCATCCATGCTCCTTCATATCCGCGCTTCGTGGATAGATATCCCATGCCGATCATGAAGAAGAAGGCAAGGATAAAGAGGATTCCTTCCGATTTCCGTTTCATCATGAAGGAGATGACAGAGAGCATGATAAGATATCCGGCAGCACCTAATATCATCAGAGAAAGGAAAGGCCAGAGATTCGTAAAGGCTTTGAATCCGTTCTCCGTGACTGTTTCCTCTAATAGAACGAGACATGGTATAGAGATTGCCATCGTTTTCGTCGGAATATGATCGATATTATGGAAGGTGAACATTCCAATCAAGGATAGGAAGAGCAGGATGAATCCAATCGACTGCGTCGGAGTAAACTGCTTATCTAATATGACATAGTCCACAGAGAAGACACCCATGATGATCTTATGCAGTGCTTTGAGAACACCCGCATTAAATACCATGATGCTTCCCGCTGCAAGAAGACAGTAGCATCCTTTTACCATTTTTCCATAAAGAGTTCTTAACAGGATGATGCTGCCTAACAGGAAAAAGATGACAGGAAAAATGTCGTAGATGCCTTGAAAGATGACACCGGCTCTTGATGCCTCGCTGAATGAAGTTAAGATCATATCACTTCACCCAGTTCCAATTTTCAAATGACTTGATAGGTATGATACGGGATAGAATTGGAGTCTTCTCAATGTATTTCTGATAATCAGGATTCGAACCGTAATTCTTTTTCTGCCTGAGTTCAAGTCTCTTTGCACCCGATACCATGACATAGATGATAAGAAGAAGACCTAGAATGGAGATGAACCAGCTAGCCCAGTCATTTTTGAAGATATCGACACCAGAGACAAAGATACCGATCCACATGATGATCTCGCCGAGATAGTTTGGACATCTCACATAGGCGTAAAGCCCCGCAGAGACAAAGGAATGCGGATTCTTTTTCTTTGCTGCATTCTTCTGTAAATCTGCTGCCATTTCAATGACTAATCCGATCAAAGCAACACCCGCACCGACAAGAGGAGCAATCAAACCTGTCCCCTCAGATGGGAAGGAACCACCGATACGATAGATGACAGGATAGGTCTGCATGATATATAAGACACCAACAGAGATCCAGATGGTGAATTTCACAAAGAAAGGCATCTTCTTTTCTTCTTTTCCGGAGACATTTTCTAACGTCTTTCTATAGCTTGCCGACTTGATCTCACGATAGGATAGAAAGCCTGCTAATCGGATTCCGTATAGCATCAAAACAGCAGAAAGAATATAGTCTACGATTCCGTTTCCGCTGATTCCAACAAAATCAAACTGACCGATAGTAAAGATGAGTAAGGCAAGACCGATTCCAAAGATGGATAAGCCGTACCCGACGGAAAGGAAATAGACGAATTTCTTAAATCCGATCGAGCACATCAGTAAAGCGACAGCGAATAAGATGGCGACAAAAATCCAAAAGGTTCCATTTGCTTCTAGCATCGTCATTCTCCTTTCTGATACAGGGATTGAATGTATTCCTTAAAGGATTTTTCCCCGTATTTGACACTGCCTTCCATAGCATGAGTAAGAGTCCATTTGCTGAAGCGGATGATGGCTTCCGAGCCATCGTTCTTTTTCTTTGCCTTCTTGATGATGAGGTCAAAGAGGAAAACCGGTGCTCTTGAGATTTTGCATTTCTTCTTTGCGCATGAGAAGAACATCTTTGCAATTTCTTCATAGTTATATGTCTCTTTTCCGCCGATCTCATCAAAAGAGTTCTCTGTTGTTTCGACATGATGGAGGATGAAGTCAGCAAGATCCGAGGTGTCGATGACATTGACCGGATAGTTCTTCTTTCCTAAAAGAGTGACTTTTCCTTTTTCAATCATCGGCATGAAGACATGAGCGATATCATAGAAATATCCGGTCGGTCTTACGATGCTATAGCTAAGTCCGGACGCTTTCAGTTTCTCCTCAAACTGGTACTTGCTATCTAACATTGGAACATCCTTTGCTGTCTCAGCATGGATGACAGAGACATAGATGAACTTCTTCACTCCCTCTTTCTTCGCTTCCTCGAGAAGATTGAGGTTTCCTTGATAATCAACATCGTAGTTCGTGAGCTTTGCGCTCTTTGAGACAAGTCCGACAGTGGAGATGAGAACATCGACACCAGCTAAGACATTTTCTAATGTCTCTTTCTTCGTGACATCGATAGGATAGAAGACATACTTACCTTTCTCTTCGACATCTTTTTCTCTGATATCCAGAGCGACAACTTCATATCCTTTGGAAATAGCAGCCTTTAAAACATCATATCCAAGGTGACCGAATGCACCTGCAATTGCAACTTTCATTCTCTCTTTCTCCTTTATTTCATCTTCTCTTTGCTACGCTTGTCATTGATGATATCCATCTCTTTGGCAGTGATGACTTTGACATGGTTCTCTTCTGCCCATTTCACACATCCTTTTAAGGCGGTGGGCAGGAAGATACGAGGAACTTTGACAAGTTTCAATAAAGCGTCATCAGTGAACTGAACATCGGTCTGAAGTCTCTTAGCGGCATAGCGGACCGATTCGACGCTGGTCTCCCTCATCGGGAGCATCTCCCCATGCGGTTTCTTGAACTTAGAGCACCAGAAGTTCTTGCTGTCGCGGTATCCGTAATCGACAGGGACTCTTGGGAAATTGTTTCTGTTCACGCCGTTGACGATGGAGTTCCAGTATTTCTCCTTCATATCGATATGATCAATACGTAAGATAAAGTGGGCACCGAACTTGGAAGTGATGCCGTTGAAATCATGATATGGTCCCTCATAGCCGTTGAGCTGACCTGGCTTATCATCCTGAGCGCCATCGAGTTCTCTCATCCAAGTGCATTCGATTACCTGATAGGATTCCGATACAATCTGAGGATACTTCTCATCAGGATGCTCATCCTGAGACTGGCTATCCTCTAAATGGAAGATGCAGTCTTTCATCTTTTCCTCCGGCGTATCTCCTGGCCATCCCATTCTGACTGCTTCCTTGAAGAGTTTGGAATCATCCGGAATGAAGTTGAGGGTACATTTTCCTGTCCTTAGTATGTTCTGACAGGTATTGGAGGAGTTGCGGCATTCTAATAGCATCGCGTAATAGTCTTTTCCTGCAATATAGTAGGGTGCTAGAAGCGAGTATGGTCCTAATGTAGTCTTGCCTGTCTCTGTCAAGGTACCGATCATTACGACAGGCATAGGGAAGAATAACGACGTCTGATAGAAATTGTCTTTCGGCTCCAGATTCTTAAAGTCACTTTTCATAATAGTTGCCTCCTAAATTATCTTTGCAATCATCTGATTGAGTGTCTCCATAGTGATCTCTTTGTCTCTTATCTTAGAGAGGATCATCTCGACGATGATGGAATCTCTCTCTTTGTCTATTTCAATCGACAGTTTCTTCAGTCCGACTTCGAACAGTTCTCGAAGCTGTGAGACAAACTTTGCATGCATCAAAGCATAATCCAAAGCGCCCTCTTTCCCTCGGTAGGACAGATAGATTTTCTGAAACTTCTGTTTATAGTCAAAGACAAGATCATAGATGACCTTTACAATATCTTCTCTTGTCTTTGCCGATTCCATCTGTCTCATGCTTTCCTGATAGAACTCTTTCCATTCCGCCGCTAAAATATGAGCGACCAAAGTCAGCTTATCAGGAAAATAGTGATAGATGGTACCGACAGCCATCGAAGTCTTCTTTGCTACATTTCGCATCGAAAAAGAGGAAGGATTCTCTTTCAGTTCCTCTTTAGCAGCAGTGATGATAACATCTTTTGCATTCTTGATTATTTTGGGCATAGTGTTTTTATGAACATGTTCATTTTAGACCTGTAAGCGCTTCTTTTCAAGTGAAATCGAATGACTGTTTTCACTGTACGAAAAAAGTCATCCACCTCCGTATGGAAATAGATGACCTAGGGTTTATAACGACATTGATTTGAGAAGAGAGAGGAATCTCTCTGTCAGATGATCATGATGGGAGTAATCATCAGGAAGGAATTCAACTTTGTTATTCTCTTTGAGGATATCACTGATTTCCTCAGCAGAAGCAAAGGCAAAGCGAAGTGGAGTATTGGGATGATTGAGACCCTCCTTCTTTCCGTTAAGAAGATAGAAAAATTTCTTCTCTGACTTGTTTTCTTTCACGTAATTGACAAAGCCAGGATACCAGAAGGAACCACAGATAGAGAAGAAATGAGTAAAGGGGACATCTTTTAAGGTAGAGGCATAGATAGCATGAAGTCCGCCTAAGGAGATGCCTCCATAATAGATATTGTCAAAGTCTGTGCCTTTCAGATAGGAATCATAGATATCATGTATAAGAAGATCAATATATTCCTTTCCCTGTCCTCCAAAAGGAGCAAAGCGGGAATCGATTGCATCATGATAATAGGGAGTATAGATATCTAGGCGCCTCTTTGAAGAGAGGAGTAGGAATCGATACGGAAGAGAAAGAAGCGTCTCCTTCTTCAAAAGGAATCCATCATTGATAATGAAGGTAGGTGTTGAAAGAGGAAGGCTGAAATTCAAAGCCTCAACCTCGATATCATCTAAGACAATCTTATTCGGCATAGGCAAAATTGAAGATAGTCTCTAAGGATGTGACATTTCTTGGACCATAGTCCATGAAATCGTCATAGTTGATCTTGATGATCTTGTCGTTCTTGATGGCAGGAACATCCGTCAAAGCCGGATTTGCCTTCATCAGGTCAAGAGCAACATCATCTTTCGCCTTGTTTCTGTCCGAGGTGACATAGATGATCAGTTCCGGTTCCTGAACATTCAGATTTTCAACAGTATAGGTAACACCAGAGATAGAGGAGCCATAGTAATTGGTATAGCCGATGGAATTGAGCATGTTCTCCTGAAGCTGGGATTTGAAAACACCATAAGTCTCGGCAGAAGAAGAATCCTTCTTCCCATATCCGGTCATGATAAGAGCATTCTTGAAATTCTCCGTGGTAGAGATATTCTTAGAACTGATCGTCGCTTTGATGTTATCCAGTTTTGTCTTCAATGATGCGACATATTCCTGAGCCTTCGTTTCTACATGGAAGATCTTACCGATATTGGTGATATCAGTAAGGACATCATCCAAAGAGACATCCTTCTTGCTGATGGATGCTTTCTGAGCATACATGTTGATATCAAGCTTATTGAGTTCTTCGGGTGTTCCGAAGTTACCAGCCTTAGCGGTGCCACCGACTTTGGAGATAGCAAAGGAAGAACTTCTTCCGAAGATAAAATCAGGATTCTGATTGATGATGGTCTCATAGCTGATGGTCTTCTTATCTCCTAACATCGTAAGAGAGTTGATAGCATCAGCATATTCGCCAGTGACCGCATTGTCAGGATTGACCATGCCGACGATCTTATCTTTCAGGCCTAAGGCAATCATCGTCTCAGCAGAGGATAGATTTCCGACGATGACTCTTTCCGGTTCCTTTGTGAAGGTCTGAGTGATTTCTTCATTATTGGCATTGTAAGTCGTGACCGTGACTTTCTCGTAAGTGGTGGTGTCACTGCTCTTGGTGGTATCTCCTTTTTCCGTATCACTGTTCACAGTGGAAGAGCAGGATGTGACGAAAAGAGTGAGAAGAGAGATCAGACTTGTACGAAACAGATTCTTATTCATGGGCGTTTTCCTTTCTGTCCTCATAATTGATGAGGATATGTTTTTCATCTTCCTTGATGATATGACAGTTTACGTCGTAGATGTCTTTGATGTTCTTTTCAGTGATGACCTCACTTGGGATACCTTCATAGACAAACTTTCCGTCCTTCATCAGATAGATGTAATCCGAATACTGATAGGCCATCTGAACATCATGAAGGACAGCAAGAACATTGATGTTCAGCCTTTTCACGATGGAGAGGATGGTGAGCTGATAGCGGATATCGAGATGGTTGGTCGGTTCATCGAGAATGAGAAGAGATGGTTTCTGTGCAATGGCACGGGCTAAGACGACTCTTTGCTTCTCACCGCCGGACAATGAGAGATAGGATTGATTCTTCTTCTCTGTCATGCCGACTTCGTCAATCGCCTGATTGACGATATCGAGATCCGCCTGATGTTCTCTTTCCATCATCTTCAGATGGGGAGTCCTTCCCATCAGAACAACATCATAGACACTGCAGTCAAAGGCAAGGTTGTTGAACTGAGCGACGACTGCCATCTCCTTGGCACTCTTTTTCAAAGAGTAGGTTTTCATCTCCTTGTCATCGAGGTAGATTGTGCCTTCCGTCGGCTTATAGACGCGGTAGACATTCTTTAAGAAGGTGGATTTTCCGCATCCATTTGGGCCAAGGATTGTGACAAAGCGGTTTTTATCGACAGTAAGGGAAGCGCCTTTTACGATCTCTTTCCCTTCGATTGTGTAATGCAGGTTTTCAACGCGCAGATCCATATTCTACTCCTTTGCGTAGTTCTTTCTCACTACGATATAGATGAAGAACGGTGCACCGACTAAGGCTGTGAAGATACCGATGGGAAGTTCAGAATTCTTGACTAATGTTCTGGCAAGCACATCCGCCCATATTAGGAAGATAGAACCGATCACGATGGAAAGGGGCAAGACTTTCTTGTGATTCGTTCCGACAATTCCTCTCACGATATGGGGGATGATAAGTCCAACGAATCCGATGATTCCACAGGATGCAACCAACACACCAGTAAGGAGTGCAATCACGGTCATATAGATGATTCGGTAGATGGAGAGATTGATTCCTAGCGATATCGCTGTCTCATCTCCTAACATCATCGTATTCATCGTTCTAGCCTGCGTAAGGAAGAAGATGCTAGCAAGAATGACAACGATAGCCGGAACCAATATCTGCTGATAGGAAGCGCTAGCCAAAGATCCCATCGTCCAGAACTTGATGTCAGCGATGGAGTCGGAACTCGCAAAGACAGAGATGACAAAGTTGCTGAACGCAGTGAAAAGTGCGTTCACGACAGTACCGGATAAGATGAGTCTTGTTGCTGTCATCTTTCCCTTGTGGGATGCAATTCCCATGACTAAGAATGTAGCGATGACTGCGCCTAAGAAGGAGCCGACAGAGACCGCCTGAGACAGTCCTAAGGCGATGATCAAGGTAGCTCCGAACGTGGCACCGCTGGAGACTCCTAAAATATAGGGCTCTGCAATCGGATTGTTGACAGTCGATTGCATAACGGCACCGCAAAGGGAAAGGCCAGCACCGGCCAAAAGTCCAAGTAGAACACGTGGGACACGTAAACTCCAGACGATATAGACGGTGCTTTTTGAAATTTCCGAATACAGATTCCCTTTTCCGAATATCTTTCCGATGATGATCTTATAGGTGTCGGAAAAGGAGATATTGACCGTTCCTAATCCGACAGCCAAAAATACAGACAGGACTAATAAGGCAACAGAGAGGATAAGAAAGATGACGAAGAACGTGTTTGACCTTGTGATTCTTTTGCTTTCTTTTCTGAATTGACAAAGGTGAAACATACGAAGGATTAAAGAAGTTCGACCGTGAGTTGGAAATATCGTTCCCCGGAATAATCCAAATCATCCAACATATAGGCAGAAATAGAATACTTCAGAGTTGCATTTGTATAGGTCTCAGACTTCAATTCCCAATAATTTTCAGAAGAGGCCGAACCGCTTGTCTTGGTATATGTTGACTTGGCATCGAGAAGAGCAACATAACTATTGAAGTATGTCGTCAAATCCAAATCACTAAGTGTCGTAGCACTAAGGTTAATTAAGAATTTATTATAATTAAGATTAAACGATGCGTCCGTATCAAAGTAAGCCATCCATCTGGAGTTTCCGCCAGTCACACCAAGATAGGGAATATCTTTGAGGATGTCATCGCTGACAGCGTGATCGGGTTCATCCTTATGAAGCGGACCATAGACATTGCTGATTCCAGTGAAATCGGTGATTTCATTCATCTTTTCATAAGCAGCAGCAAGTTTGCTGTACATGTCGCTGGTGACAACAGGAGAAGATTCACTTCCATAAGTGAACTTCATGACAGATTCCCCTTCATCTTCTCCGTTATAGGAGACCTGGAAATGGATTTCAGAGACCTTGTCAGAGGAATCGAGGACAACGGAGATATCCGTCACTTCCTCTCCATATTCCAAAGAGATCGGGAATGCCTTTCCATAGTTGAGAAGCCCCTTGTACATAACAAAGGTATTGTCCGTTCCTGCCTTCTTATAGAAGACATCCGGACTTGCGATGACATTGAACCACTTGGTGGACAAGGATCCTTCTGCTTCACTGACACCAGAGAAGCTGTATTCCTTAGAAAGAGTGTCTCCTTCTCCCGTCTCCAATCCGCCGACGTTGAAGGCAAAGAGGTTGTCGCCTTTGACCTGATATCCGTTTCCTTCATAACGCATGGAATCGGAGTTCGTGATGGAACGGCTGTAGGTCATGACGACATCGTTAGCATAGATGCCTTCGACCGTGTTGTATTCGCTTCCGTGTCCACGGGTATTCATGCTGGTGGCAAATCCAGTGGTGGAAGCCGAATACTTCAAAGCGTTGAACGCTGTCTCCAGACGGTCACCGACACCAGTGACTCTCTCTTTTGGAGTGATAGAAGGAACTTCACCAGTCGGCGTGGCAAAGGTAGAGGTGATGACATATCCGCCATCGAGATTGAAGGTGAAGGATTTCACCTGACCATCTTTGACAACGGCATATAAGGCAGTGACCTTTCCATAGGTAGCATCCTTATCGTTGATGAGGTTAGCTAAGATAGTGTCGGCCTTTCCGCCATAATAGTCATAATTGTTTCCGCTCGACTTCTTGAAGAGTTCCGGATCGACAGAGGAAATATCGAAGACATCGGTCCAGTAATCATCCTCGTTGTAATGAGTATCGACAGTATTGTCGACACCGAGATAATATTCGGTGAAGCATTCATCCTCGTCTAAGACATAGGCTTCCTGATCAACGATTTCACCGTTCTTGTTGCTCTTGCTGCGGTAAAGCTTGGTAGCGGTCTTCTTCAAGTAGGTGCTCGATTCATCCGAGACGACAGAAGTGACAATCTTCTGAATCTTGGAAGCGACTTCCAAGTCATCCGAGATGACATTGGTCATCTTGTCACTGGTAAGAGAACCTTCGGTAAGAAGAGTGGAGCCATCACCGGCAAGGTAAGCCTCCAATGTCTTATCGGAAGCAGAGTTGATGTCGCTGACAGCAGCCTCATCGACCTTGGCATCGCCTTCATAGAAGGCTAAAATGAGTTCATTATAACGGTTGTAATAGATTTCAACAGAGGAGATCTCATACGGGCTATCCTCGTTCTGCCCGCCGATCAGATCGAGCAAGAGTTCCGCTGTATCCTCATCCTCAAGAATGACTCTCTTTCCGGCATCATTGAGTCGAAGCATGTCTTTTGTGACAGCAAGTTTCTTGGTAGCGACGAAGGAATCCAGACTGGAAAGATATTCCTTTCCCTTCATATCGGCAAAAGAGACAGAGACCGTTGTTCCAGAGAGAGTGAAGGCAAAAGATGCTTTTTCCTGATCTGCTTTGAAACCAGAGAGCAAGATGTGACCAGAACCCGTCTTCGAAGAGTAGATGTAATTCTGTGTGTAAATCAAAGTCTTTGTCGAGAATCCCTCTTTAGCGAAAGAACTCTTGTAGCTGGTAGCATCCTTCAAGGATGTGAGTGCTTCCAGGATGGAATCGACTGTGGTCTCTTTCTGAATGATGGTAGATTCCGAAGAGCTGTCGCTCGTTTTGGATGAGTCGGTAGCAGTAGAATTGTCAGAGATAGGAGAGTCAGTGGTTCCCTTATCGCTTTCCGATGCTTTGTCATTCTGACAGGCAATCAAGGACAGAGAGGCTAGGCAGACGGCTAATGTGCAGATTTTCTTCTTCATGGTTATCCCCTTTATAAATATAAAAACTGTACCCTTTTGTTAAGTACAACTAACTATAAACAAACCTAAAACCAAGTACAAGAGAAATGCTTTCCAAATTGCTTTGAAAGGCGTTACATTTTTCCTCTTTTCCGAAACAGTTGACAAAGTCATTACCCGCAAGGATAATCATTCATCGTTAGTGAGGAAGAAAAAGAATGAAAAAAACATGGATCACCGGACTATCCCTGCTGTTACTGAGCAGTACACTCATCTCCTGTTCCAAGACAGAGGAGAGCACCAATACAGAATCTAAAACAGAAGAGATAGGCATCTCCTTTTCTGATCTTTCCAAGACGGAATACACAATTGGAGATTCCCTTGACACCTCCTCTCTTAAAGTCACACTGTCTTACAAAGAGAATGGAGAAGTGAAGGAAAAAGAAATTTCTGACTATCAGTGCTATCTGAGTGGAAAAGAAATCCAGTCCTATGTTTTTGAAACCAGTGGCGAATATAAATTCTCTGTCTCTTATCACGGATTAAAAAGCGAGGAGACAAAAATCTATTGTTCCACCGCTGATTCCACACTTCCAAAGCAGTACACCGACACAAGCCTTGTCATGCCAAAAAGTAGTCACATTTCTACCATTCAGTTTACATCAACGATGAGTTCGGATTCCTACAGTGAAAAAGGATACTATGATCAGAGTGAAATCGATGACTCCTATCATGCCTATGACATGGGAAGAAGGTCTTACAACAATCAGCATTTTCTTCCTTCTACTGGAAATGTTCCTCTACTTATCGTACCCGTCTCTCTTCCAGGAGATAACACATCGTTTACAGAAGAAGAGCTTACCATGATCAACAGCTGTTTCTATGGAAACAGTTCTGATATGGCGTTTGAATCTTTGCACTCCTACTATTACAAATCCAGTTTCGGTAAGCTGAACTTCACCTTCAATGTCAGTCCTGTCTTCGATGTCAAAGCTAACACGGAATATAAGGATATCTCTCAGATCACAGGTTCAGACAATGTCTTTGCTATCTGTCAGAGCGCGTTAAGCTATCTAAAAGAAAAGAAAGGATACGACTACACCAAATATGATTCCGATAAGGACGGAACAATCGATGGTGTCTGGTTCATCTACAAAGGAAAGGATTCTCAGGATATGCCTTTCTGGCCCTACACCTCCTATACCACAAAGGATGGAACTATAGATAATCCCGTCCTTAACACCTATGGATGGGCAGGAGTCGACTTTTTGACTCAGGATTACTATAAGAGAGTCACGACAACCGATGAAAGCGTCGGAAAAGATGCACATGTCCTCATCCATGAAACAGGTCATATGCTCGGTCTTAACGACTACTACTCCTATGGAAACATCGACTATTCTCCACTAGGCGGAAGAGATATGATGGACATGTCTCTTCAGGATCATAACGCCTATTCCAAGTTAAGGCTTGGATGGCTGACTCCTACCATTGTAACCGGTAACTGCACGTTGGACTTAAAGAGTTCCGTTTACGAAGATCAGGTCATCCTGATTCCCTATCAGAACAAGAAATACAAAACAGATGAAAACGGAAAGATCCGTTTCAATCCTTTCGATGAATATCTGCTTATAGAGCTCTATTCCTCGGAGGAGATGAATGCACTCGATTATCTTCCAAACAAAGCCACCCATACAGAAGGCTACGGAATCAAGCTTCTCCATGTCGACGCAAGAGGAGGACAGGTCATCAGCAATTCCTTCCGCTACTTCTCTAATCCCGATGATATCCTCGATGCGGAAGACAGCATCTTCATGCCGATTTCCAACACCGATGATGGATCCCGATCGGAAGCCTACTATACCGGAAACAGCGCAGAATCGGCCTTCGACGAAGTAAGACTTATCGATAAGAGTTCCTCTTATATCGGATTAGGAAAAGAAGAGAAGATTCCCGATGATGCCGCCTTCTTCAAATCCGGTGATTCCTTCGCTATCGACACATACAAGAATCAGTTCGTCCATGGACGTTTCGATTACTCCATCAAAAAGCCGCTTGTCTCCTTTGCAGTGACAGCATTGAACTAGACTAGAAAAGGACTTTATCGCTACTGAAACAGTGGCGATAAAGTCCTTTTTCAGTATTCTCACTTTATTTCATTAAAGTGAAAATGGAACATCAAAAAATTATTCTATTTCTTTGATTCCATCAAACTTGAAATCATAGATATGTGAAGCATCATAAGGAAGGAAGTCACCATCTAATTCAACAAAAAACGAATGTAGGATGAGACTCACAAATGATTCCAAAAGTACCTTTTGGAATCACAAAGCATTTCAATCCATCCGTCATCTCTTTATCGACTATGGTAATGACTTTCTTTCTTATTTCCATGATTTACCTCGTGATGAATACTATTCCCGTTAGAATGCTAAGAGTATAGCTCAATTTTCCACGAAGAAAAAGCACTCCTTATTGAAATCGTCAAAGAGCACTTTATTCAAGGTTTAGTGGCTTCGTTGCCAAGCCTCAGCCTCACCCCAAACATCTGTCACTCTTACAAATTCTGTTCTAGTAGAACCCGGATAAACACCAAATAAGTTCTTGAAGTATTTTTCTGCTCCGTAAAAGTCACCGGGTTGAAGATGTGCATTTTTCCAACTGTTCATATACACCATTCGCTTCCTAGTGAGGTTATCATAGTAAAGTACCCAAAAATCAGTAGACATATGATTCTCCTTTCATTTGCAATATAGTGGTTGCGAGAAACCGCGCAGAGCCACGGATGTCTTTTAATCTTCTATTGCCCGGGCAATAGAAGAATTAAGGTTTCTAAGATCCCAACAATCAAAACCCATCAAGTCGGGATTATGCCTAAAGAGGCAAAAACTCCCATTCAGATAAGATAGGCTTTTAAAATTGTAAGGAGCAGTCTTTGTTCTTGTAACATAAAACCACCTCCTACAACCCATTATACCCCCCCCGAAAAGTCAAGAGAAAATGATGCTTTTTAGAAAAAGTATTCTAAAAAAGGACTTTATCGCTACGAAAATAGTTGCGACGAAGTCCTTTTTCTGTTATCGATTATTCGACGATGTAAGGATAGACCGTGATTCCGTAATCGGCTTCCGTACCGACAAGCATAGTAAGTTCAAGCTTGGTGTTCTTGAAGAGAGGGATATCCTCATTTCCTTCGGATCTGACCCATCCGGCATCAATGGCAGCCTGAGAGGTCATCAGGCTAAGATAATCGCTCTGGAACTGTTTTCTGATGCTTTCCGGCTGGTTGATGTCACCAGAAGAGCAGATGCGGACAGCACCTTCGCTGAACCACTTGTAATTTCCGCTGCAGGCCGGAGAATAGAGATAAGGGATAGCAGCGATCTGCTCATCGGAGAATCCAGCGTTCTTAAGGACCTTGTCAACTCCGGAGACATCTTCCGCCCATGTCTTAGGAAGTTCATCCTCACTAAGAGGCTGTAAGGCTTCGACCTTACTGGCGATATCCGAATCAAGAGTGACATCGTTTCCGTCTTCTCCCCAGTCATAGGTGAGAGTGTAGTCATCGACGATGTATCCGGCAAAGGTAGAGACACGATAGGTGATATTGTTGACATAATCCTTATTGACACCGGAGTCATTCAATGTGACCTTGATGTTAGAAGGAGTATCAATACCCTGAAGCGGCATGTTGTCAGGGATGAGTTTGACATTTCCGTTCGGATGGAAGGTATTCTCGGTTCCTTCTTCCTTCTCATAGACAGCAGGAGAGCAGTTCCAGACCTTTCTCTGATTGAGGACCGTGTCGTGCTTGCTCAGAGAGGAGGTAGCCTTGACTTCACCGTTGATGACGCTGAAGTAGAGGATCTGATCTCCGACCATCTTCATGCCTCTGTAGGTCGTGGTATTGTTCTTAGTTGTCTTATTGAGATAGTAATCCTTCATGAAAGTCTCATCGGCAGTCATATAGGTGTACTTGTTGATGGTATCGTACTGTTCGGTATGAACCTTGTAGGACTTAGTCTTATCGTTGAAGCGGTCAATAGCGGTTGCAAGGCGGTCGGTGACACCAGGAACATTCTCTGGAAGCTTATCAGCAAGAGTTGTGTTGATTTCTCTTGCCGGAGTCTTGATCTCGACTTCGACATACTCATACTTCTCATCGACGGTCACACCGCTCATCGAATAGGTCGGAGTATAAAGGACGGCGGAGAAGGACTTGATGATATCGACACCATCCACTTTTTCTGTATGGGCAGTCAGGTCCTGAACCTGAACCGTATTCATCGACCACATGGTCAAGTCATAGAGGATTGTTGCAGCATCCAGGCCATAATACTTATAG
This sequence comes from Oscillospiraceae bacterium, assembly GCA_963654365.1. Taxonomy (GTDB): domain Bacteria; phylum Bacillota_I; class Bacilli_A; order RFN20; family CAG-288; genus Enterosoma. The sequence goes on along the minus strand of CAVJZP010000024.1, from coordinate 5,113 downwards.
GTATTGTCGGAATCTTTCTTCCAAAGAGCAGGAGTGAAATAATTCTTGAAGTCCTGGAAGGCAGTGATGCTCTCCCCCTGGTAATATTCCTTGACGACTTCGTTCAGGTTGTTGATGGAAGAGGAGTAAAGGCCAGTGGAATCGACCTGATAGCAAAGGGTATAGAGAAGAACACCATCCTTATTGAACTGTTCCCAGCTCACACCCTTCTTCGCTGTCTGATTGTCAAAGTCATATTTGACAGTGGCAGTTACCGACTTGGAGGAATCCTTGTTGATCGTAGAACGGGTGATATCCAAGGACCACTTGTCAGAGAGAAGTTCCGGGCAGTTCTTGTTTTCAAAGGCAGGGGAGGAAGCAAAATCGCTTGCGCTGTACTTGAGGAAATTGCTTCCGTTGGTGAAGGTTGTCGTTCCGACATCCGAGATGACAAAGTCAGCACCCTGATAATCGATCAAAGTCGTATTGTCTTCATCGTAGACCATAAGGTTGCAGACAAGAGTATTGTTCTGATACTTCAGAGAGATGGCCGGGGAATCTCCTTCCTCGATATAGCTCTGGTATCCGCTTAAAGCAGCAAGATAGTAGTTGAAGGTCTTATCGGTAGAGATGATCTTCCCGTTCTCCTCTGTGAGAAGAGAGTCCGTGATCTCTTCACCTAGGCCGTTGGGATCGCTGTAGTACTTTAAAGGATTGACCGTCAATGTCGTGCCAGGATAATAGACTCCGCCTGATGCCTGAAGTGCATAAATCGTTCCTAAGTCGACCGATTTCTCTTCCTCGTTGTTGGAGAAAGAGAACAAAGCACCGTCTCCGTTGGAGAAGAAATCGTCAACGACGATATATCCGCCGTCAATCAAAGATCCATAGACATAGTAAGGATCATATTTGAAGTAGGCTTCTTCATCCTCGTAATAGTAGCTGACAGTGTAGTTGTCCCTTTCTGCGGCATCCGAGAGGAAGTCGATGATGCCGTAAATCGTATTGTCGTAAGTTCCCTTCTTGTCGGATGTGGATGTTTTCTCCGATCCTTTATCGGTGTTATCGGTGGTGCTATCGGAGGTTGTGTTTCCGCAGGATGCCATCAATGCCACAAGAGCAAGAAGAGGAATGATTTTCAGGTTCTTTCTTTTCATGTTTCTAATTATCCTTTCAGTAATTCAAGATATTGACCGTATAATTGAAGTCTTTTTCGGAATCGAACTTTCCATTGACGAACTGACTCTTATAATCCTCTATGGTGAAGGTGGAATTCGTAGCAAGGTCACCGTTTGGTGCAAAGAGAGAGGAAGTCTTCGCATAGTTTCGATAAGAGGCGTAGCTCTTATCCGCATAGATGAGACGAATCTCATCGTAATCATCAGCAGTGGTAGGAAGGCCGAAGCGGGTAGACTCACTTCTTTCTCCGCTTTCTGTATTGCTGATGGCCTTGATGATGTCGTGATTGTTTTCTGACAGAAGTTTCAGTCCTTCTTCCGGAGAGACAAGCTCGGAGACATAGGTGTCATCGCTTCTTCTTGTCGTTACCTTGGCAAGACGGTTATCGACATGATAGATTCTCACACCGTATCCTTTGATGGAGTCGACGGAATACTGCTCGTATCCTTTCTCGTTGAGATTCATGTCCGTATAGAATTCAACCAAAAGGTATTCATCGAAGAGATTGATGTCAACGAGTCCATCCTTGCTGTAACTAGAAGATGAGTAGTCAAGATCATCATAAGGGATAAGTATGCACTGATCGAGGTTCTGATCTGCTTTCAAAGTGATAGTGCAGTTTCCGGTTACGACATAGGGCTTCTGCCATCCCATCATCAGTTTGGAGAACGGGTTCTGATCGGAGCAGTTATTGTCCATCATATCCGCTCTTCCTAAAGGAGCGTAACGGTCACTGACACTCTGATTGTAAGAGTAATAATCGGAGAGTCCGAACATATGTCCGGATTCATGGATGATGACGTGTCCGTCATTTCCTTTGTCATCTCCAGCGGAATCGAGAAGGAAGGTACTTCCTAGCCATCCGAAGTTATTGATCTTAGGATCTTCCGGAGTGCCGATGATACCAGTTGTAGAAGAGTAGGCCCAGAAGTTCATGATGTCGGTGCTCTTCTTATCATAGACATAGACAAACCATGCTCCATCGATGATGCCGTTATGGTCCGAATCGTATTTGGTGAGATCGAGATTGTAGGTCTTCTTCGCCCAGGCAAGCGCCTCTTCGACGAAGACTTCCATCTGTTTGTTCGGATTAGCGAAATCAAAGTAAGTATTGAAGTCTTCCGTCTCCCTCTCAGGGAAGAAGTAATCTGTGACCGTTCCTGTGATATTCAGTTTTCCGTGGGAAGACTTGGAATAGTAGGAGCGAAGAGATTCAAACGGTATATCGTTGCTGTCAGCGAAGAAGGCATTATTGATCGTATTCCATAAGTCTCCTGTCGCTAGGCTGTCATAGCCAGGAATGACAACGGGGATGATAAGAAAAGGAACATTTCCAGTACCCGGAGAATACTGCCAGTTCTGTGCATTGTTCTGACCGTAGTCGAAGAGATTCTTCGGCGTAGCGATCTCATCGGGAGAGAGGTATCCTTTGTCGGTGTTGTTCTTATTCCTGTTCTTGATTTCGATAGTGACTTCCCGGTTATCGTCTTGCCAATCATTATCGGTTCTCGAGGAATAGTCGACCGGTTCTGTCGATATCGAATCATGAACAGAGTAGAGATAGAACTCCGAGTGAAGAATCTTTTCCTGACCGACCGAAGAGAAGGACGTATACCCGATATTGACGGTGTAGACACCATATCCATCGACAACGAAGGAATCGATGGATTTCCCGTTGACATCAAGCGTGTATTCGTCCTCGCTCAAGGTATCGATTCTCTTTTTATAGTTGTCGGTTCCTGTATAGTAGGAAGTCTCCACCTGTACTGTCAGTCCAGTAAGATCAATCTTGTCACCTATCTTGTACTTGCTCTTCTCTGGAGTCGTGACTTTCAGAGTCTGAGAGAACTTCTTGGCCTTGTTGATGATCAATGTGAAACTCTTCTTTTCACATCCTGACACCTCAACAAAGTACTCCACCTCTTCTCCGAAGGTATCGGAATTGATCTTGTCCTTGTTTTTGATGACAGTTCCGTTTTTGTCTTTGACAGTGAAATCCGTAATATTTTCTTCTGTTTTCGACAATGTGCTTCCGGAATAATAGAGCTTATCGACTTTCAGAGAGGAATAGAGGAACGTTTCGTATTGATCGTATTCTGTCTTCAACGCTGTGACAGAGAGTTCTGTTCTCTGATCCTTCTCACTTGTCGGAGAAGAGGAATCCTTAGAAGAACAGGACGCTGTAACAAACAGCAGGAAAGACAGGCCGAATGAAATCGCGGTTTTGAATTTTGACATCATTCACTCCTTATTAATATTAATATTAGTACACGATAATATACCATAGTTTTAAGGTTTGTTTAAAGAACTTTGCTTAAGAACAATTAAGCATCACTAACTAAAGCGCTTACTTAGTTTTTAAGAGGTGGAACAATAAAGTGGAATGCTCGTCTTTTTCCATTCTTCTTTCATTAGTTGTTCAATTTTTGTAAAATAATGTAACACTAGAAAGGATACCCCCTTATGTGTACTGAACCCCACTTGTTGGACCAAGGGCAATAGGCAAGGATGAATGAGGCACATGTGCCTCATTCATCGGCGCCGTCCCAAAGCCATAGGAGGGGCTTTTTCGATGAAGTACACGTTCGAGCAGAAACTTTCCGCCGTGAAGAGACGCATTGAGACCGGAGGCTATTCGTATCCGAAAGGATGCAGGACGGGAAACGCCAGGAGAAACTATGCCAGGCTGGCCAGATTCTGGCATTCCGTCTATCTGAAGAAAGGCGAGGAGGGACTAAGGCACAAGGAGTATGACGCATGCTACAGCCCTGAGCAGAAGCTTGACATCATCATGCCGATACTCATAGGAGCCACCACCATGTCCGCCCGTTCCAGGGAGCTGTCGATACAGTCAGGAACGCTCAGCGCATGGGTGAGAAAATATAGGGAAAACGGTCTTGATGGGTTAAAATGTTCCAAGAGGGGAAGGCCCAGAAAGAACATGCCAGAGAAAACGGAAAACAAGAAAGACGAGACTGTGGACGACAAGAAGAGAATAAAGGAGCTGGAACACCAGAACCTGCTTCTGAGAGCGGAGCTGGAATACAGAAAAAAATTGGAAGCCTTGGTCGAGGAGAAGAGAAAGTCAGAGCTTCAGAGAAGGCGGAGATCGTCCGCTCACTCGCCCAAGGCAAAGAATACAAAGGGAAGCTGACGCTCAGGGAGCTGCTGAAGATCGCCAAGCTTGCCAAGTCATCCTACGAATATGCCCTGAAATCGGTGAAAAAGGCCGAAAGTCTCGATGATTCCAGGATAAGGGAAGAGATAAAGGCAATATGGCTGAGGTCAAAGAGGCGATACGGATACAGGAAGATCACAGTCGCCCTCCGCTGCTCATATTCGGAGAGGGTGAACCACAAGAAGGTGCTCAGGATGATGAACGAGATGGGTATATACGCCATGCTCTCCGGGCACGAGAAAGGATACAGTTCCTACAGAGGCAGCGTCGGCAAGACCGCGCCCAATCTCATCGGCCGTGACTTCTACACCGTCACATGCCTTCAGAAGGCCGGAACCGACGTCACCGAGTTCAAGTGCTCATGGGGAAAGGCATACCTTTCGCCGATCATCGACTTCCACAATGACGAGATACTGGCCTATTCGATATCGGAGAGCCCTGGCATGCAGATGGTATCCGACATGCTGGACATGCTCTACCATGACCATCCGATGACATACAACATGATCCTGCACTCCGACCAGGGGTGGCAGTACCAGCATGAGGCCTATCAGGAATCGCTGAGGAAGCACGGGATCATCCAGTCGATGTCAAGGAAGGGCAACTGCCTGGACAACTCGAAGACGGAGAACCTGTTCTCGAAGATGAAGAAGGAGATGTTCTACGGACACGAAAAAGAGTTCCGCAGCTTCGCGGAACTCAGGAAGTCGATTGAGGACTATATCCTCTGGTACAACAACGAGAGGATAGTGGAGAGGCTCGGCGGTGCTCCTGTTC
>CAVJZP010000023.1:0-27459 GCA_963654365.1 Oscillospiraceae bacterium | reverse complement strand
AGCCAACTATTGCACTAGCACCTATAGCAACGGCCCCCATTTTTGCAATATCACAGAATGTATACGTAATCTTACTTATTTCAGTGAGTGGCGTGACAGATAATTCCTTTTTTTCCATTAAAGGCGACAAATCTGATTGCAACTCTTTTTCAATAACCATAGGATTGAATCTATTGAATACATTAACATATGGCTTCACGATATCTTCCATGGATCCTTCCTTTTGTTTACCAAGATTTTTAAGAGAAGCGAAAGTGCTTTCCCTGCCATATTCAAGTCTATGATTAGCCGAGTCTATTTCATCCTGAGCATTTTGATTTAATTCTTTGATTTCGTTTCTATGATTAAATGGTTCTAAAACATTCATATGACTTCCTCCAAAATTGCATTTGCTTTTAAAATTCGGAATTCAAAGCCTATCTATACGCATCCATATAGGAAGCAAACTAAAATCAAGTTCTTTACTTCGGTATCACAGGTGGGAATAACTTGGCTAAATTAGTCTCAGTACTTGCAGGCTTCCAATCTGTCATTCCTTCTTTCCAAATCAAAGAGTCTGCGTTGAATTCTCCCGTCGGAATCATGTTCTTCAATGTCTCAACATCGAAAGGTCCAACTGCTTTTCCGTCTTTTGCGACATAGTATTTTACTGTGGGTACCGGAGGAGGAACGGCTCCTGGTGTCTCCGGGCTCAATGCGGTATTCAGTGTGCCGACCATCTTCTGTCCAACGGCATTTCCTAACGAGATTCCAGCCATCATAGTCATCGGATTGAATCCAGAGTTACCATTTCCCATGTTGATATTTCCGACTCCGTTTTCTCCCATTTTTCCTAAAGCTTCTGCTCCAGCCATACCGACATTTCCACTGACTTCAGTCTGATATGCTCCAAGGTTAGTCTGCTTTGTTGCCATATGCTGGGCATACTGCCCTTCTTCCCTTTGGATGCGAAGGCTTTCTTCATAATTTTTAAGATCGATTTCCGTTTTCTTAAGAGTCACATCCCTATCGACATCCTTTGTGATTCGCTTCAGTTCAAGATATGCTTCACTGTCTTTATCCAATTCAATGGCATTAATATCGAAGCTCGTAACCTGTACACCAAAGGCTTCAGCCATCTTATCCTTTATCTTGATTTCAGTGGATTCATTGATCAAATCCAGTTTAGACTCAATACTGATCAGAGTAATATTATTTTCAGCAGGAGCCTTTGCCACTTCCCCTTTTACAAAACGCGTGACAGCATCCGTGACTTCTTTTTTGAACGTTGGTAAATCGAATGTTCTCAAGCGATGTATTTTGATAAAGTTCTGATAATCACTAATATTGAATGTCATGGTTCCACGTACGGCAACTGGAACCTGAAAATCTGGATGTCTAGGATCCACGACATCGAAGTAAGGAACACCAAATTTGATCTGAATGACCTGAGCAAGATTAATGAAATAGACTTCAGCAACAAATGGTGAATCCCCCTCATACCAGCAGGAAACCATAGCAGTCAGAACAGGAAGGTTCTTCGTTGATAAAGCGCCATCATATGGACCAACAATGTAGTCCTCAAAAACACCATCTTTTTTTCGCTTATAAACGAATACGGCAACTTCACCATTCTTGACATGTAATATAGAAGATGCGCGGATTTGATATTCCCTTTTTAAAGTACCTTCTTCATACTTATTAGGATGCCATTTCCAAATCAGATAATCCTTCTCATCGCAGCGAATTACATCAGCAAGACCACCGGTTTTCATTCTTGAAAACATGCCCATCTCCAGTACCTCCTATTTAGATTACTAAACTATAAAGCGAAAAAAAATGATTATTAATACAAATGGTACAAGCGGCAATAGAAGAAGATACCATAGAGTCGAAAAATATATAGTTGCATATGTCACTAATACACAGGTAGCATACAGCCACAAGAGTATAGTCGCATACACTGGATGCTTCTTGAGAAATAAATTGATTACAAAATCTGCGACAATAAGACTGATTCCAATAAGCAGAAGCCACGAATATAAATCAATAAAATAAATTCCCAAAGCAGTAAAAATAGCGGCAAGAATGAAGAATATTAAATTCATAACAACGAAAGGATGCTCTGAAGCGCTTCGCCTCAATGAGTCATAAAGGTGCTGCAATCTGGCATCTCTTTTCTGTTTTCTTTTTTCTTTTGCCTCTTTGAGTTTATTTTTTCTGTCTTCTTTTTTTCTTTGTTCGTTGTGTCGTTCAGTTTCTGTCTTAGCTGATTCATATATTATCCTTGTGGCATCATATATTTCCATAAAGTTTTTATATTCATTAGGCCTATCAGAATACAAAAGTTTCGCCTGACTAGAAATGCGATTAATCATCCTAAAGAAAGCATCATTAAGAACATTGTCTGGTCTAATTGTATCCTTAATGAATGTAGAAAACCTAATAATGTCTTCATGTGTATTTGGAACAACGAAGGAATCAATTAAATTATTCTTTTCTGCAAGGGTAAAGCATGATTGCAATTTTTCAAGTAGACAATCAAGTCTAGTTTTTTCATAATATTTTTTTCGGATTTCATGACCACAAGCAGGACAAAATGCCGTAAACGAGTTTAATGGTTCACCACAATTTGGGCATTTGTAAATCTCGCCTTCATAATAAGTGTTTCTAGAACGATTGATATCAAAAATAGGGCAACCACAGAACTGGCAGAATTTTGAATTCTCATCAATTTGCTTACCACAATTTTTGCAGTACATAATGTTGCCTTTCTTTTTAATATTCTTTCTTCACGAAACTGCAGACATCGCCAATATCGCAATCTAAGTATTCACAGATTCTCATTAAAACCGACATTGCAACTTCCTCATTTCTTCTGAGTTTTGTCATCGTACCCGTTGCAATGTTCAAATCCCTTCGCAATGTTACCGGTGCAATTTCTTTCTCAATGAGAAGCATCCATAGTTTTTTGTAACTTATTTGCATTGATCAACAATTCTTTCTCGCATCATTTATTAAGTCTATTCAAAAAAAAAAAAAAAATCAAGACATTTTCACTAAGAGCAGCAATTTCATGCGATTTTAATTTAAGGCCTTGTTAACTCGTTACATTTAATACCATTCACCCTTTCATTTTTTACTTATCCAATAAGTAAGAAAATAGCATACTCTTCATAGCCACCAAACAGCTATTGTCACCATATCCAAGTATAGAACCACATCCCTGTGGTTCTGTCTTTGATTATTATGCGTTAGCTGTTTCTAGTTTATCCATCTTCTTGAATTCAAGAAGGATGAAGATGACAGTCAACATGATGCTGATGCCATCAGAGATTGGAGCAGCCCATAAGACACCTTCAATTCCTAATGCCATCGGCAAGCAGATGGTAAGAGGGACAAAGCAGATGACATCTCTGGTAAGAGAGAGCATTGTAGATTTGAAAGGGGAAGAGATTGACTGTAGGAAGATAGAGGATACCTTCTGTAAGCAGGTGATGACAATCAGCATCAGATAGATACGGACTGTCTTGACACCGAACTCATAATAGAGATCAGGATTAGAGGTATTGGCGCCAAAGATAGATATGATCTGTTTTGGAATACTCTGAAAGAGAATGGTAGCGATAAGTCCGACAATAGCAGTAGAGACAATGATGATATAGTATCCCTTCTTGACTCTCGTATAGAGTTTAGCGCCGTAGTTATATCCGATGACAGGCTGTGCACCAGCAGCAATACCGACTGCAATATTGATGACGATGGTGAAGACCTTCATGACAACACCGACAATAGCCTGAGGATCATTGATTCCGTATTTGGAATCCTTGCCATACTTGGCAAGGGTATTCATGCTGACGACAGAGATGATGACAATGGAAACCTGGGTAAGGAAGGAAGAGAATCCTAACTTCAATGTCTCAAATATACAGGACCAGTTTGGAATAAAGTCATTGACATCATTAGTCGCTACACATAATTATTGACAACTCTCAATCAGATCCAGATCAAATCCGATTTATCTGAAATACAGTGAATGCTTTTGCTTGATAGTCTTGAAATATAAGACAAACAATTACGCCTTGATGGAATTCAAAAAGACGTCAAGCAATAGTTTTATGTTGACCTTAGCCTCATCAAAGGATGTCTTGAATATTGCTCTTTGAGCAAAGGAAAGCATCGCACCCTGAATGACAAAACAGATATTCTTTTCGTTTCCTTTGTAGAGAGGATTGATAGAGCCATCCTCAATGCCTTCCTTGATCAGAGTGACATGAAGGATGTTGTCGATTGCCGTTTTCAAATAGGAGGTATACTCCAATCGATTTCCGAAATAGTGATCGAAGTGAAGGGAAAAACGGATAGCATCTGGATCTTCTATGGCAAAATCGTAGAAGGCGTAGACCAAAGCCTTGATCTCTTCGAACTTGTTTTCAAAGGTTCTGTCTTTGATGGCACTGATGGCTTCAATGGATGAGAAAAAACATTTGGCGATATCAAAAGCCAGCTGATCCTTATCGTTGTAATAATTGTATAAGGATCTGCGCTCAATCTCACATGCCTGAGCAATCTCCTGCATGGTGACATTCTCAATTCCTCTCTCTACAAACAGACGATAAGCAGTCGAAAGGATGAAGTTTCTCTGTTTTGTTTTGAATCGGGATTCATTGTAATTGGCTTTTATTTCCATAATATCGTTTCCTGAAATGTAATATTACCACATTTTTTCTTTTCGAACAAGAAAGGGAGGAACTCATTCCTCCCCAACAATCTACTTCGCGTTCTTTTTTGCCTCTTTTTCCTGCTTCTTGGCAAGTCTCTTGAACTTGATCTTACGCTGTATGATGATAGGAAGTAGGACCTTTATCTTCTGTTCGTTGGAATGCATTCTGCTCGCCTTCGGATTGTCTCTTAACAAGTGGATGGCATCGAATTTGCATCTCACCGTACAAATACCGCATCCATAGCACTTATTCGGATCGACAATGGTGACACCGCATCCTAAGCAGCGGGAAGCTTCTTTCTTGACCTGGTCTTGTGTCAATGTCATACGGTTGTCCTTAAAGGACAAAGGATTGATCGTTGAATCAATACCCTCTTCCTGACGAGGTGTCTTATCATAGGTGGGAAGAGTGATATCGTCGACATCAAAGGCGATGAATTCTCTTCTGTTTCTTCCTTTCACTAACTCCGCATGAGGTCGGACAAAGAGATGGAGAGAATCCGCCGCATTATGTCCGCCTGCAATGGCATCGATGACAAACTTCGGACCCGTCAATAAGTCTCCGCCGACAAAGATATCTTCGACCGTCGTCTGATAGGTAATAGGATCGGCTTTCGGATACTTGCCTTTTGCCATCTCCACGTTCTCACCTTTTAGCAAGTCTCCCCAGATGACATCCTGACCGATAGCATAGATGACAGTATCTGCCTTGACTTCCATGACTTCCTCTTCTTCATATTTCGGAGAGAAACGTTGATTCTCATCAAAGACACTGACACACTTTTTGAAGAGGACAGAGGTGACATTTCCGTTTTCATCGCTTCTGACTTCCTTTGGTCCCCATCCATTCTCGATGATGACCTTTTCTTCTCTTGCTTCCTTGATCTCCTCTTTGGAAGCGGGCATCTCCTCTTCCTTCTCTAAGGAGAACATCGAGACGCTCTTGGCACCAAGGCGTGTCGCAACACGGGCGCAGTCGATAGCAACATTGCCACCACCGATGACAACAACATTGCCGTCGATCTTCTTTCCCTGATTCTCATAGGCATCGTGAAGGAAGTCGATTGCAATAAACGTATTCTTGGAGTCATCGCCAGGGACATTTGGTCTCCTTCCTCCCTGACATCCGATAGCAAGATAGAACGCTTTATAGCCTTCTTTTCTTAAATCTGCAATAGTAATATCTTTACCAACTTCAACGCCAGTCTTAAATTCGACACCTAAATCCCTAAGGATATCAATCTCGGCAGTGATAACATCCTTCTCTAGCTTATAGGAAGGAATTCCGTAAGTCATCATACCGCCTAATTCCTTGTTCTTCTCAAAGACAGTCGGCTTATAGCCGTGCATCGCTAAGAAATAGGCACAGGACAAGCCACTCGGTCCAGCACCGATGATGGCAATCTTCTCTTCCCAGTGATCAAGACGGGTGGAGGGCATCACGACTTCCGGAACAAATCGAGTCTCTTTATGAAGATCCTGTTCTGCCAAAAACTTCTTGATGGCATCAATTGCGACCGGCTTATCCACCGTTCCTCTAGTACAGGCCGTCTCACAGCGTCTATTGCAGACTCTTCCACAGATAGCAGGGAAGGGATTATCCTTCTTGATCAGTTCCAATGCCTCTTTGTATTTTCCCTGGGATGCCAACTTGATATAGCCCTGTACTGAGACATGAGCGGGACAGGCCGTCTTACAGGGAGAAGTTCCTGTCTTATGGCAGTTGACACGATTCGTGTCACGGTAATCAAAGTTCCACTTATCCGGTCCCCACGGAACATTTCCAGGGAGTTCCTGTCTCGGATAAGTGACAGGTCCTTTCTTCGTGCAGAGTTTCTGTCCCAACTTCAAAGCACCGGCCAGACAGGATTCCACACACTTTCCGCAGGCGACGCATTTTGCCATATCGATATGAGCGACATAAGCCGATCTCATAAGGTTTGGAGCATTGTAGAGCTGTGAACTTCTAATGGCAGTACAGGAATCCTTATTGCAGTTACAGATAGCAAAGATTTTATCCTTTCCATCGATATTGGTGATCTGATGGACAAACCCGTTCTTTTCTGCCTTCTCTAAGATCTTAAGACATTCTTCCTTAGTGATGTATCTTCCCTTTTTGGTCTCAACAAGATAGGTCGCATAATCGCCTAAGCCAATGCACCAGTCCTCATAATCATCCGGAGTAGCATCTCCTAAGAAATGTCTTCCCATACGGCAAGAGCAAGGAGAGGCAGCATACTTGCCTTCATACTTATCCAGCCAATGAGAAATGTGTTCAACGGATACTGATTTGTTCTCCATCTCTATCGCCTGTTCGACAGGGATGACATGCATGCCGATACCAGCTCCGCCCATCGGAACCAAAGATCCTACCTTCTCTAAGGGGACCAAAGTCATACGGTCAAAGTAACGGGCCAATTCCGGATGTTCTTCCATCTCTTCCCATCTCATATTGGTGAATTCCGCACTTCCCGGAACAAGGATAGGAAGAATATACTGTTTTTCTCTCTTCTTGTTCTCCCAGTTGTATTCGAGCATGCCCTGAAGAGACATGTTGTCGAGATCTTTCTGCAAAGTCTCAGGATCCATTCCGGTCATTTTCAGAAGCTGAGGGAAGGTGTACGGTTTTCTGATCTTCATCTTCAATAGGATGTCGGCCTCTTCATCCGAAGTGATACAGGCAATACCGTAATATTCCGGATCGCTGGATGTGATGGTGACACCGCTGCGCGGCGTCATCTTCTGAGCGAGAGCCAATATCTTCTCTCTCGGCGGATTATCGAATTGGATATCCGGTTTCACGTCTAACAGCTCGTCTCTCTTCTTTTTTAAGTCTTCCATAATTTTCTCCCTGTGAGTAAATTTGTGTTTATCTTAGCACTCAAAAAAGAGGCTTTCAACAATTATTTTCACAATGTGAGAAAATTAGTATATACAAACTTTTTGAATAAAATACTAAATTCTGTTGAAAATCGGATGGATTCTTCCTTTTTAACTGATGATGCTGGATGCAAAAATATATGTGGTGATATAGGTCACCATCTTGCTGTTCTGCTCTTCTTCTGTGATGGATGGGGTTCCATCTTTGGACTGGATTCCATAGTCTCCGAAATAAGAGTGGATTCCACCCTGTATAGTCATCTCCGTAAGGTTTGGAAGATTCTTTTTATAGTTCTCATACTTTTCTTTATTCAATACCTTATCATTCTCAGCAAGGAGGGAGAGTGTAGAGAGATTCGTATAGGAGCTTAAATCCTTAGTTGAATAGCTTCCCATAAGGATCAGTCCTTTGTATTCATCATGATGAGAGGACAGATAGTTGGCAGCCATCGCTCCACCTAAGGAGTGCCCACCGATATACCAGGAAGTCACATTCGGAAAGAGGGACTGTTTTCCATTGGCACCATTTGGATTAAAGACAGCAAGATTGAACGGCATCTTGACTAAGATCGATGTGATTCCTAAGTCAGAGAGGCTTCGAAGAAGAGGAGCATAGCTTTTGTACTCTACTTTGCCGCCCGGATAGAAGATGAAGCCTTGTTTCGTGACTGTGACTACCTTATTGGCCTTCGGCTGAAAGGTCACATAATCATCATGGTCCTTTACCTCACTCAATGTTGAATCCTGCATATATTCCAAAGCGTGATCGGTTGCATGATTATAGATAGAGACATAGATAAAGAAACTAGCCACCATCACAGCGATAAGGCTGAAGACAGTCGTAAGAGATATGATCAGTTTCTTTCTGTTTTTCTTTTTTGCCATATTTTCCACCTCACAGAGAATAATATACTCGGATTTCATGGATATGGAAAGGGTACAAATGCCCTCTTCTATCATGGAGTCAGCAAGCAATTTAAGAAAATGAAAGGAAGGTTATCTTTCAGAATTTTCTCTTTTTTTCAAAGTACTAGCTAAGAAAAATATAAACCCGAATTGAAAATATACACGTCAGTTCCTTTAAAAGAGTATACTGAAATATATCGAGGTAAGACAATGAACAATATAACAATCAGAAAAGCAGAAGAGAACGACATCCCTGAAATTGCAAAGCTGCTCTATCAGGTAGAGAATGTACATGCAGACGCTAGGCCTGATCTCTTTCTTCCCAATACCAGAAAGTATACGGATGAAGAGCTATCAGAAATCATTCATGATGAGAATAAGCCTATCTTTGTCGCAGACAAAGAATCTCATATCGTAGGATATGCGTTCTGTATCCTTTCCAAGATGAACAGTCACACCTTGAAACCTATCAAAAATCTCTATATCGATGACCTTTGTGTCGATGAGAAAGAAAGAGGTCAGCATATCGGAAAAGAAATCTATGACTATGTCCTCTCCTACGCAAAAGAGATCTCCTGCTATAACGTTACACTCAACGTCTATGCCGACAATAAGAATGCTGTCGCATTCTATGAAAAGATCGGCCTGAAAATCCAGAAAATCGGAATGGAGAAGATTCTCTGATAAGGCCTTTTTTACAATCTGAACCATCACTATGATATCGATATTTCCCTAAAAGTCCTATCTAATATATAGTTTTAGGGAAATAAGGAGGCTTCTATGGATATCATCGGCAGAATAGAAGAGCAAAAGGAGTTAGATTCCTGCCTGAAATCTGACAAACCGGAATTTGTGGTTGTCTACGAAGAAGGCGAATCGGGAAGACTTATCTGATCTGAGTATATTTCAGAAAACAATTTTCCTTTTATATCAGCGGTGTAAACAATAGTACGAGCAAAGTTCAGCTGAAAAATTTTGTGAAAGCTTTATTCGATTATGGTTATCAAGGAAACAAGGAAATCACGGATTGGTTAGATGCCTTCGATGCTCTGAAGTCTCTTTTGGAACTGAAAAATATCTATCGTGAGGAGAATTCCAAGAAGAGAATTGTTTTTTTGGATGAGCTTCCCTGGCTAGATGGAAAGAGGAGTGATTTCAAAGCGGCTTTGGATTTGTTCTGGAACACTTATGGTTCTGCACAAAGCGATTTAGTTTTGATTGTCTGCGGTTCTGCGACTTCCTGGATTATGAACAATATGATCAAGGATCAAGGTGGCTTCTACAATCGATTGACTCGAACTATTCATCTTCTTCCTTTCACCTTGAAGGAATGTCTCCTTTATAGCAGACACCTAAAATTGAATTATACCGAAAATCTGGTCACAGAATGCTATATGGTCTTTGGCGGGATTCCGTATTACTGGCAGTTATTGGATAATGGGAAGAGTCTTGCCCAGAATATCGATTCCCTCTGTTTTAGAGAAAGCGGACAACTTCACAACGAATATCAGGCTCTCTTCCGTTCATTATTCTCTTCAAAAGGAAAGCATAGGGAAATCATAGAAGCCCTGATGAAAAAGGGAAGTGGCATACAAAGGACGGAACTTTCTGCTTTAGCCAATATCGGAGATGGAAAATCGCTGACGGCTGCACTAGAGGAATTGTGTGAATGCGGATTCATCAGGAAATATGATAATTGCCACACATCAAAAAAAGGAAAATTCTATCAGGTCATCGACCCCTTTGTCTTATTCGCCAAGACCTTTCTGATAACTCCTAAATTCGACAGTTGGCTTTCCTTTATCCATACTCCCGCCTATTATTCTTGGGCTGGCCATTCCTTTGAAATCGTCTGTCTGAACAATATCTCTGCACTCAAAAAGGCATTAGGAATCAGCGGTGTCATGACAAAGGAATATTCTTGGAGAAGCAAAGATTCGAAAACGGGCTTGCAGATTGATCTATTGATACAAAGAAAAGACAAGGTCATCAATGTCTGCGAAATGAAGTATTCTCTTGGTGAGTATACGATAACGAAAGATTACGAAGAAAATCTGATGAATAAGCTTCAGTCATTCCTAACCGAAATCAGGCCGAAAGAGCAACTCGTATTGACTTTCATAACAATGAATGGATTAAAGGATAACGAGTATTCCAACCAAGTCATTTCCAAAATTTCTGCTGTTCAGCTGTTCGAATGAGGAATTCTATATACATATCTATATAGAGGTTTTTTCTCTGCTTTTCAGGATGTAACCCCTTTTATGATAACTTATAATCCTGTATAATAAACATATGTATAAACTTTGAAAGGAACAAAAAGCATGTCCACTCAAGAGATTCTAGAGAAGAAAGCCGAAGATGCACAGATCATCTATGACTATCTCTCCGACCTTCTTTCCATCGATAGCACAATCCCTGTCACCTTTATCGCATCCGATACGACAGAAAAGGAGCTGAAGAAGAACTATCTGAAGGAGAACCCTTTTCCGAATGTGATTGCTGTCGTACTAGCAAAGCTTCGAAAGAAAGCAGTCAATCGTCTTTTCGAAGAGGAGAAAGTACTGCAGACTCCTGTCATCGCCAGTGTTCTGACTCTTTGTGCTGAGGTGGCAAGCGAGATCGGAGTGCTTCGCGGAGATGATCTAAAAGGCAGTGAAATCTATTCCGATATCTCCTATGCCGGACTACAGGCTATCCGCTTATACATGGCCAATTACTATGACAAGGAATTCAAAAAGACAAGACTGAAAAGCGCAATCCGTGTCGATAATGCCATCAATGGCTCCTTCTATAAATATCAGACCAAGGACAATCGGTATATCTCCTTCCACACCTATTACCAGTCACAGCAGAAATGCCTCGTGGAAGCATTAAAGTTAAAGAAGCCTTACGATCAATTCACTCTCCTTTCCACAAAGAGAGATATCCGTTATCTGAACAAAGAGATCAGAAAATGGGACTCTGCGGAATTAGAGAATCTCTCCTTTGACTGCGGGGCATGTGCCTGTATTCTAAGGGACAGAGAGGAGTGGGAGAATTCCCCTGTCGGAAAGGCGGTAAAGGAAATGCCTCTTATCCGCTTTGAAGAATATGAAGGAGAAAAGATGACGCTTCCCTCTTCCACAGAAAGAGGTCCACTCACTGGAATCAAGGTCTTAGACCTCACCCATATCATCGCAGGTCCTGCCTGTTCTAGAATCCTAGCGGAATACGGAGCAGACGTTCTATTGGTAAGGCGCGGAAAATATGTCGACCAGGAACAGGCCATGCTGGAATTGGATGGCTGGGCCGGAAAAGATTCCATTCAGCTTGATTTGAACAAGAAGGAAGACTTAGAGAGGATGAAGGAACTGATCAAGGAAGCCAATGTCATCACCTACAGTTATCAGAACGGATGCTTTGACAGATTCGGGCTCTCAGAAAACGAGATCCGTAAACTCAATCCGAATGTCATCTATTCCAATCTGATGTGCTTCTCCGATAGTGTCTGGAAGGAAAGGCCAGGTTGGGCTCCCTTAGCCGAAGATATCACAGGGCTTTCCATCCGCAACGGAAGCAAAGAGCATCCGGTCAATCTCAATGGTGTTCCTCTTGACTATATCCCTGGTTTCATCCTTGCTTTAGGAACCCTTATCGCTATCAGAGACAATCTGAAAAACGGTCATTCCTATAAGGTTACGACTTCTTTGACACGTGGTGCGATGCTATTACATGAAGCCACGGATTTATGCCAAGAAACGCATACGCCATCTGATAGGACAAAAGTAACAACAACGCCACTGAAAGGACACTTTGAACATTCGAGGACCTATGTCGATACCAAGGCGGTTGGCAAGGTCGGTTTCCCAACAGAAGCCACCTATCATAGCAAATACTCTTCCTTAGAGAAGAACATGTCCTTCTCTGACGGGAATTTAGACTTCAAGACAAAGTAATTCAACCCCTTCCATACAGAAGAAAAGCTTGCTTCGCATATCCGCAGAGCAAGCTTTTTATATTCTATTCCTCTCTTAGATACATGCTCTCTAAGAGCTTGATGCCTGTCTGCGTCTTGAAGAACATCTTCTTCGCATTCAGGATGGCCTCTTCTGTCATCTTGCCTTCATCGGCATTGACGAGAAAATCAGCTTCGAGAAGGATCTGATAATCCAGTCCGACGACATCTTCATAGGTGTGATGATGAGAGACGAGATAGATGATTCTTTCTCTCATTCTCTCTGGTATCTCCAACCCCTTCATAAAGTCACGAAGAAGAACTTCACTCTCCTCTTCCTGATGTTTTCCGTCTGTGTTTCCGTATTTCTCACGGCAAAGAGGACAGGCGATATCATGAAGGATTGCAGTGATTTCCAAGGTCTGTTGAAGGACATCAGAAAGGCCTTCTTCGATTCCGATGTTTCTTGAGAAAGCATACACTTTCATGAAATGCGCGATGTCGTGCAGATTGCCAGACGAATAGTCGACCATCTTTTTCATGACATCCGATACGAGTCTGTTGTCCATAATCGTTCTCCCTATCTATATTGAATAGCAAAAATCTATGGTTAGGATTATATCATAGAATGGATTCAGTATTCAGAAGAAATAGTTTTTTCTCAATTTTTATGAAAAAAGCATGAAAATCAATCCATTTCTAATGAATCCGATCTTCTCGTTGCACTTTCCATCTTATAAGATAAGAAATCTTTATGCAATCTAGGAGATATATATGATAGGAAGAAAAAAGAACTGAATTCCCTAAAAGAAAAAGCAGAAAAGTCTTATCGAAGAGGATTTCATGCCTCATGGCTTTGAACGAGTCTGCTCTGATTATCTGATGAGCAGAATAGGAACGGAAATCTAGGTATTCTATACACGCCACTTCAGAAATACCGCGTGGAGAATTCTAAATTAGGACGAAGCGTTGAAATCGATGGACTTGCCAAAGGAACGGAATCTGACAAAGATCCCCTTTTGGTCATGGAGGCCAAATTCAAGAACAAAGACATATCGAAATCTGTCTATGACCATTTCAAAGAGTCTGTCTCTATCTTCCAAGGGATATCCGGTCAGCGAATATTGCCTTTTCTCCAAGAATGGTTTCTCCGAGGATATAAAGGAATCAAAGAATAGCCACCTCCATTGGATCACATTGGATGAGATGGTCAGCGAATAAAGAAAATCATCCTTTATAGTTGCACTTTTCACACTGCACCATCGTATTGGTGATATCTTCCCGATAGAAGATACCGGACCATTTGCAGATGCTCTGAAGGATAGGTACAACCGACTTTCCTTTTTCCGTCAAGGAATATTCTACGCGAGGAGGAATCTCATCATAGGATTTACGGCAAACCATATCATTGTCAATCAATTCCTTCAGCGTCGAGGAGAGAACCGCATCGGTGATGTTTCCCATTTCCTTCCTAAGTTCGCTATAGCGAAGTGTCTCTTTTGCAGCAAGGACGCAGATGATTCTCGAATTCCATTTTCCGCCGAATATCTCTAATCCATATTCCAATGGACAGCGGATATCTTTTTCCAGTTTTTTCTGATACATAACGAACCTCCTGAACTATTATATGGTATCTCTTGTATTATTATAGTCACTATAGAATTTATTAGTAACTAATAAATTTCCTTATATCTTTCTCTTTTTGAGTAATCTAAATATACTTTAGTCAGTCAAACGCAATGACTGCAAACTCAAAGGAGGCAAACATCATGAGTTCTGTAAATCCGTCCGTCAAAGCCTATCTTGAAATCACAATGAAGATTTCAAACGAGAATCGCCCTGCTGCCGCAAAGGTCTATAGCGATTATCGTATGCCGTTCCTAAACACCATCGAAGGTGCCATCACCAAGGATCTTCTCATCCGTGATGAAGACGTTCAGGTCCTTCATGGATTCGACAGTGTCGAACACGCCAAAGCCTATCTCACAAGCGCCCTCTTCATCAACGATGTCTTCGTTGGACTGAAGCCTCTCTTCGAAGCCGATCCCGAAGTCAAAATCTATCTCGTCGCCTAATCCAATTGCTGCTTCCTAGATTCAGGAAGCAGTTTTTCTTGTAAAGCAAAACCTCTCTTGCTATAGCAGGAGAGGTTGTTTTCTTAGATTCAGTTGAAGGAACCAACTTCTTTGTCATCTTTCTTCTTCTTTGACTTGAAGTCAGATTTACGGATGAAGATATCGATAAGGAAGAGAATGACAGAAGCGATGAGGAAGTAGAACATCGTGGAGTCATAGCTCCTGTACTGAAGTTCACTGTCGAGGATATTGAGAGAGTACTTGCCTTTGAAATAGCTTCCGTTCTGTTTGCTTAAGTCATAAAGAAGAGTCGTATCATCTTCTTTCGTCATATCGTATTCCGAGGAATAATCAAAGAAGAGAGAATAGGTATAAGTATTGGTCTCAGAGGAATCCGTTCCATGATAGGATAGCTGACAAGTGTATTCGCCCGTTAGAGGTGTATTGACGGTCGTGATATAAGAGGTTCCATCAAAGACAAGCGTATAATCGGAACTGGAATTATCCGGAGCGGTCACTTTGAGTCTGACATCAGCGGTCTTATCTCCATCATTGCTTGTTAAGACAACATCCGTTGTCTTTCCCTTCGTAGTATAGGTGAAATCCATATTGTTGTATGTCTTTCTCTTCGGAAGGGATTCATTGGTCGCATTCTGGAAAAACTTCTTTCCAGAGTCCTTATTTCGCAATGAGCTAGTCCAACTGCCGCTTAAGGAGGAAGTGAAGGAAGAGACTCTTCCTTTTCCAAAATCCCAGTAGGCATAGAGAGGAATCGTCATGATAGAGGAGTAGGATTGGTCTTTCTGATACTGAACAGTAAGGACTGTTGTAGCCAGGCTTTTCATTCGGCAGTAATTGTATCCGCCGATAGAAGGAAGAGATGTCGTATCGACACCATTTAAAGTCGCATCATCCTTCTGATTGATCTGAATGGCCGTCGTCTCTTCAATCGACTGGTTCGTGACTTCATCGCTGACAGAGGACTGAAGCGTTGAGACAATAGAGCCGGCACTGCTTGCATAGTAATAGGTTCCGTTTCCGAAACTGGCCAGATTCTTCAAGAGTTTTGTGCCTTCCGGATTGGCGATATTGATGAAGGAAACGGAGATATTCTTCGAAGCCATCTTATAGACCTGAGTCTGTAAGTCTTTTTCGTTGTCATACGGAAGACCATCGGATAAGCAGATGACATTCTTGAATTCAAAGTCGGAATCTTTCAGCATATCCTCGCATTTGACAAGACCAGGCTTCATCGTTGTAGAACCCGTAGCCCGGATATTGGAGATGCTGTTGCTGATCGAGGTCTTGTTCTTGGCTGAGGTAAGAGGAACAACGACCGTCGTCACATCGGAGAAAGTGACGACGCCGATGTAATCGTTATCTCCTAAGAGGTCAAGGCAAGAGATGGCTCCCGCTTTAGCCTGCTTGATCTTGTCTCCGTCCATAGAGTTGGAAACATCGATGAGCAGGACAAGCGCCTTCGGTTCATTCGATTCATACTGAACCGGAAGCATATCGTTATATGTCTTGATGTAATCGCTGTTGGCATTCGCATAGGTGGCACCATAGGTAATAAGACTCTTTCCGTAATATTTGACCGCGGTATTGAGATTGTTGACGAATTCATCCGCATAATTGAGTTCCGATACATTGACATCGGAGAGGATTATCTCATCGTATTTCATCAGATCCTCTAACTCATACGGGAATTGACTTGCCTTGTAGTAGCTATCGATTTTTGTCTTGTCAGAATAGAGATTCATCGCCTGGATGGCTTCAAGATCCGACTGGGAACCAGCAAGGAGCAAAACATTCATCTCATCGGTGAAGTCCTGTTGGAAGCTTCTCTTGTTGTTCTCTGTGTATTTGTCATCCGCACCAGCAAGAGAGGTGATTGTGACATCGTATTGGAAGGCGCCTGTCTTATCAGAAGGAAGGTCAAGAGAGAAAACACTCATGCCTTTGGCAAGATGGACATCCTCGTTATACTTCTCTTCTCCAGAAGAGGTGAGCTGCAGTTTTGCAGTTGTCTCCGTCTTCGAATAGATGCTCACCTTTGCCTGCTGTGTCTTATTGACAAAGCAGTGATCGGTGTACTCGACACCAGTGATGGCGATATCATCGGAAGGATTGTCGTTGAGATAGACGGCATCGATCGTAATCGAATTCTGAATGAGTTCCTCTATCGATTCAATCGCAGAGGAATCGGTCTCTTTGCCATCGGAAACCAAAACGATTCTTTTGATGCTATCCTCAGAGAAGAGATCTTTGGAATAGCTGAGCGCATTCTGAATATTGGTGCTGGAAGAATCGAATCCATCCTTAGAGAAGACTTCCTTGATCTTTCCAGAGCGGTAGGAATCTCCGATTTTGACGACGTTCTCTGTCGCTGAGGCAAAGGCAACGACGCCGACTTTATAGTTGTTGTTCTTTCCCTGATTGTAGATATCTTCAATCGTAGCATCCAGCTCATCGACAGATTCTTTCGTGCTATCTGAGCAGTCCGCTAAGATGATCATCTCCGTCTCTTCACTCGTATGAAGGAAACGGATATCGACAAAGGTCAAAGTCAAAGTAACGACCATCAGGAAATGAAGACCAAGCGAAATCAGATTCTTCTTCGACTTCCGTCTGTATTTCGGAAGGAGGAAGAATCCGATCACAAGAGCGATGACAAGGGGAATTGCGATGAATGCAAGATAGGGATTCGTTACTTTAATATTGTTCATGTGTGTATAGTATCCAGTCCGTAGCGAAGAATATCGCACCAGCGATGACAACCCAAAGGAGTGCGTCATAAGTGGCGTCCCCTTTTGTCGCATTCTGTTTTACAGCCAATTTATAGTTCTTCGTATCGGAAACATCCGTATTTCCTTCCTCTTTTAAGAAGGAGGAATAGATTTTCATCTCTTCCGCGTTTTTGGAAGTGGTCGTATAGTAGGCTTTGATGTCATAGGTTCCACACGCATCGAAGGTGTACTTATAATAATCATCATTTCCTTTTTCGACAGTCTCTTCTTTTCCGGAAGGAGTCGTGATCACAAGCTTCTCCAAGTCATCAGGAAGAGAGAAGGAGGTTGTCGTTCCGACGTTGTACTGATAGTTCTTCATGACTTTCGGATCGCTATAGCTTGTAAAGTTGGTAAGCAGTCTTATGAAGTCGAATTTCATCGAGAAGTCGCTTGTCTCCAAGTCGAATCCGATGACGACCTCTCTCTGTCCGGAAGAAGTCTTTCCGGCAAAGACAATGGGAAGATTGTTATAGGTCAGAATCGGAGTGAAGTCCTCGTTGAGCGTATAACGGGTATACTGGGAGATGGTGATTTCATTGTGCGCGATCAGCTTTGTCAGTTCCTGATAGAGGAGAGAGGAGCCTTCCGCATAGTTCAGATAGGCACCGCCATCGATACTATACGTGTTCTGAGCGATGAAGCCAGAACCTTCTACGCTATCGGTAGCACCAATGAACCAGCAGGCACCAGTAGAAGGAAGAACGGAAGGCGTGCAGTTAGAGAAGATGGTGATATCGTATCCTTCTTTTCCTGTGTACTCCTTTAGGGAGATTGCCTTAAAGGATGTCGCACTATTCGCAGTGAAAAAGCCTTTCAGGTAACTGTTCGCTTTTCCGACGATCAACACTTTTGTCGTATTGACCTTAGAGTTGTTATAGAGGGTATAAGTATTGTCCTTATCCAAAGCATCTTTTTCTTCAATCACGCAGGTGATTTCTTCTAAGTCAGCGGATTTGACTTCAGTTCCTAAGTTGACGCTGAAGGAGTTCACCTGGTCATTGACTGTGAATACCTGAGCCCATTTTCCTTTTTTTCCGTTGATGTAGAATCTGACGCTGGTGCTGTACTTTGCCTTTTCCTCTTTATCCGTGGAACTGATGACAGATTCCGGAACCGTATAGCCATAGCCATACACATCACCTGTGACTAACAGTTCTCCTTTGGAGTTATAGCTGTAGGCAACATTATTGATCGCATAATTGATGACATCGCTAGAGACATCGATCAGATTGACATTCTCTAACTGAGAAGTCGCTATCTTCTTATCCGTCGCAAGATAGACAAGATTGGCAGTCCCGTCCGAAAGATATTTCTGTGCCGTATTCATGGGCTCTTCCAAGTCAGAGGTCAAGTCTGTGACCGAGACAGAATCGAGATACATCTCAAATCGGCTCTTATCCGAAACAGAAAGACAGACTGTCTTGTTCTCTTCTCCGGCCGTGACTAAAGTGAACTTCGATCCATCCCTACACTTGTTGGCAAGAGATTGGATTTCCTTCTTCGCCTTTTCAAAGCGGGACTCGTTTCCGTAGGATATCTGCATGGACGCGCTCGTATCCAGAACAAAGACAACATTGTCCGCCTGTCCTTTCAAAGAGAACTGAGGATGCGCTAAGCAGATTGCTAAAGCAGCAATAGTCAAAGACTGAATGATAAGCGCGAGCAGGTGCTCGAACTTATTCATCGGATTTTTCTTCTTCAGAAACTTCTGGGATATCTCCCAAAGATAGGTAGATGATACGGTCTCTTCCTTATATTTGTTTCTAAGGATATAAATCAGAATGAGGACCGGAATCGCCAAAAGGACGAGAAAGGCCCATGGATATAGAAATGTCATTGCACGATCCTCCTCGTTACCATCTTGTCTAAGAAGATATCCTTCATGGTATCTGTCGTAGATACCAAGAGATAATCTGCCTCTCTGGACAGGCAGAAGTTCTCAATCCTTTTCGTGACATAGTCGACCGCTTTCTGATAAGCAGCCAATTCATCTCTGGTGATATGGCTCTTATAGAAGCGGGAATCCTGTTCCGAATCGCGTAAGATCAGTCTTCCTCTCAGCATCGGATTGAGTTCCTCTTCTCCTAATACCTGAAGACAGAGGACATCCCTTCTCTTCGAGCGGAGATAATCGATTGCATCACGGTAATTCTCATCGGAAAGGAAATCGGAGATGAGGATTGATCTTCCGTCTCCGTATCCAACAACAGAGCGGACAATCGCTTCGCTCAGTCTTGCATCTCCAGAGAACTTGATCTTATTCACAGCTGGAATCTCGTTCATAAAAGAATCCTTGCCGATCAGATTTTCAATGACCGGCTCTGCAAATCCATCATGGATTACATAGATGGATACCTTGTCCATGTCTTTGACAGAGAGATAGGAGAGCGTGACAGCAAGTCTTATTGCCATTTCATCCTTTTTATAAAAGGTCATCGAAGTAGAGCCATCGATATAGATTCGTGTCTGCATCTGTCTTTCATCCAAAAAGAGCTTCAGATACATCTTCTCAAATCTTCCATATAGGTTCCAGTCGATCTTGGTGATGTCGTCTCCTTCGATATAGTCTCTGTAATCAGCAAATTCACAGGAGGAACCATACTTCTTGGACTTATGGTTTCCACCGAAAAGGCCCGCTACATTGTCTTTGACGGCGAGTGTGAATAATTCCAGTTGCTGCAGAAATTGTTCGTCGATCACATTTTTCATTCTTGATTTCTCACTTGTCTTGTTCTGGGATTATCACGCTCGATATCATCGTCTTAAACTTCGGAGATGATTTAAGGATTGTTTCCGGAATCATCATCACCGTAAAGGTACTTGTAATATCCTTCTAAGATATCGGAAATATCGTCTTCACCGCTTTCTTCAGAGACAGAGGCGTTATCCTCGTTGGCTTCGTTGTTGGCTTTCTCAATGACTTCGCTGTATTCCTGAGAACCGCCATCCGGTGTATAGACTTTGTCATCACCGGCATATTTGGTGCTGCCAGAGCCCTGGGTTGCATCATCGTTTCCGTTTTCGCCATTATTGTCGCCTTTGTCAGTGCTTTGAGAGCCCGACTCTTTATCGGCAGAACTCTGATTGTCACCGTCCTGTGAGCCGTTCTGTTCCTGGCCGCCCTGATTGTCGCTCGACTGAGTCTGACCTTCGTCATCCGAATCCTTCTCTTCCTCAGCAGTCGGATCCTTCATCTGATCCATCTCTTCCTTGACTTTCTCAGCCGCTTCTTCATTCTTTTTCTCTTCTTCGGCGGACTCTTTGAGCTTCTCACCGATTTCGTCAATGATCTTGCTGGCTTCCTCTTTCACTTCATCATCTGTCTTTGTCCAGCCGACTTCCTGAGCAAGCTTTTCGAGAGCATCCGCTAATTCCTCAAGAGCATCTCTTGTCGGATCACCTTCCGGAATCTCAGAATTCTCTAAGGCAGTTCTGATCTGATCAGCAATCTGCTGAAGCTTTGCCTGAAGGGCAGAGCCAGAGAGTTCATTGATTTCCTCTTTGAGTTTTTCCAAAGCGGCATCAATGCCTTCGACATCATTGTTCTGAATCGCTTCGCCGAGCATCTTAAGAGCATCATCATCGGATTTGCTCAAGGCATCACCGATTTTGTCATTCGTATTGATCTCATCGAGAGCTTCATCGATTTTTTCTTTGGCGTCATCGATCTTATCCTGTCTGGAATCAGGATCGGTATCGCCTTTCAGATCATCGTTCAGATCATCGAGGATATCATCGAGTTTCTTATGGAAATCCTCATCGGGATCCAAGATATCGTCAATATCGCCTTTGATATCTTCGATGATTTCATCCGTCTTATCATCGATTATCTTGCTGTGGTCATCATTTTTGTCATTGCTATAGATATCGACAAAAGGATTATCTTTGCTAGGAGTGAAGAAACTGGCCGCAAAAAGTCCACCGCAGACAACAATGATAGGAAGTGTCCAGACATGGAGTTTCACAGGGAGAGCCTTAGTCGTCTTCTTGGAAAGTCTTTCTGTGGCATCTTCTCTCTGTTTGTTGATGAGAAGACTGTCCTCATTCTTGAATTCGACCATCGTTGCAACCTTCTCCTGCATGCCAAGAGAATCATCGATGCGAAGAGCAATCTCATCATCGCTCGGTTTCTTTCTCCTATATAGGAAGACAAAAGAGATAACAGCAGCAACGACTCCGACAGCACTCACGATAAGAGGATAGGCAAAGGCTGGCGCTTTCTTATACGTGAGAATAAGAATCATCAAAGCAAGGCCTGAAAAGACAAGCCCAACGCAGAAAGCAAGAAGAAGAGAATAGATGAGATGTTCCATCAGGACTTTCTTTTTGAATTTATCAAAATCATTTTTCATGAGTTTTACCTCCAAGCAAAATCGTATAAATATAAAATAAAGAAGAAGCATTTAACCTTAAAGGAAAATTTTTGCTTTTACCCTATACTTATCATAAAATCAGAAAACTAGTGCAAAATGAGATAGGTTTTGAAGAAAAGTCCATGTTTTTAAGATATTTTTAATCTTTTTTTATTTTTTTCATTTTTATTGAAATCGCTTACACAAGAAGGCTGGAAGCAAAATTCTCCGTCTGTTTTTGAATAAAAGCACAGAAAAGTTTTTAAACTTTTTAAGGTAAATTCAATGTTCTTTCAACTCTGAATTTCAGACTTCTTTTCATGGGTCTTTCAATATTTCTTTAAAGGTTTTCTTACGCACATCTCCCTATTTGAAAGCGGTTTCCGTTTTATTGCCGCCAACTTTTTCTTTTTTCGATTTTTTCGATAGTTATGGGAAGATTTTTCTTTTTCTTCCTCAAATCATCCCGTTCCATGCTTATTTTAGAAAAATGTGATGTCTCAAATGTAATATCATCAACTCATTAGGTCATTTTATTGGAGGTCCCTTTATGAAAAAGAAAAGTGTCTTATTGCTGTCGTTAGTCGCCTTCTCCTTATTGGGGTGTGGAGAAGTGAAGTCCGATGACAAGGATTCTTCCGCATCATCATCCCCCGTTACCGATAAGATTTCTGACTCAGATTCTTCCGCATCAACCGAGCCAGTATCATCCGATTCATCCGCCTCAGAAAGTTCAGGATCAGAAAGTTCATCCGAAGCAGAAGTGCTTTGGCCTGAGGACGTTCAGGCTTCCATGAGAGAACATCTCGACAACCGTGTTGTCCCATACATCAGTCTTGGCATCAGCCCTTCTAAAATCAATACTCCGACCTGGGATGCCGCAACGACAACTCTGACTATCATGGGTGGAACCATTGAAGGTGATTTGAGTGAATCCCAGTTGACAGAAGCTGCTACTGTCTATAACGCGGCTTCCTGGACTGCAAATGTTGTCGACTCCACTATGGTCGCGACAAATGCAGACGGCGATCTTACTGTCACTTTCTATGCCGATGATGGCATCATCTATCTCGATGTCACCTATGATGAGCTCTTCGATCCGGATAAAGCAAGTGCCTATCCTTCTAGCCTCATCTCTGACATGGATGCCAATTTAGGAAATCATGCCGCTGATATTCCGTTCGTCTATTTGGGAACAGCCAATCCGACTGGTGAAGCCGGTAACGGAACCTATGTCATCACCGGCGGCGTCTGGAATAGCGATGTCATCTCTCTTGCCACTTTAGCATTCACAAACGCCAACAAGTCCATTGAAAATGCAGAAAATCATTGGTCTTTTTCTTCCTCTAGTGAAGGAAGTGTCTCTACCTTTGTTGCCAGTGCGACACTGAGCGATGACACAAAGCTGAAAATCACCATCTCCTCTGTCAAGTACAGCGATACATCCTCTAAGATGATCACGCGCATGGTTATCTCCTATACTCCGCCTTTTGTACCCACTACAACTGGAAGCTGGTCTAAGGATATCTCCAATGTCTTTACAAAGACTTTTGACGGCCATTCGATTCCTTGGTTCTATACAGGATGCCAGGCTTACCTCGATTACAATAGTGACAATGTCGCTACCATCTTAGGCACAGTCGGAACCTGGAACGAGCAGATCTTTGACCTTGCCAAGGCTGCTGTCGACAAAGAGAATGAAACCATCACCGTCGAAGCCAACAAATGGACCTACACCAATAGCGATACTGCCTCTTCTAGCGGTGCCGCCATGTGGACTTTCACAAGAACCTGTGAGGATGGCTGTTTGATCAAATTCACAGTCGAGAATTACAGCACCAACGAGAATTACGGAAACAAGGCTCTCATCTATGTCTACTACACCAAGAAATATTCCGCTCCGGATAAGAGTGACTGGACAGATGCGACAAAGGAACTCATCAATACGAATCTCGGTGGTGCAACAATTCCTTACCTCTATCTCAATACGACAAGTGAATCTGCTTCCTGGGATGATGCCTCCTCTACTTTGACAATCACTGGTGCTACCTTCTACGAGACTGTCTTCAACGGTGCAGCCAGTGTCTTCTCCACGAGCGATGGATGGACTGGTGAACTGAAGACCGTCACCGAGACTGTCTGGGGAAGTGAAATTACGTATAAGATCTATGAGACAACCAAAGTCTTGGATGCCACAAAGGGAACCAAGCTTATCGTCACGGTCGATTCCACCGGCCACTATAAGACAGGTCAGGCTGGAAACTGCGTAATGACGATTCAATACGTCAAGCCATATGAAGTTCCGGCTGGTGTCACGGATTGGGATGATGAGATTACATCGTTCTTGAAGAGCAACCTCGCTGGTCACACAGTTCCTTTCATCTATCTCAATATGCCGTTCGATGGACTCACTACTGGTTCCAGCAAATGGACAGGCACCTATATTATCGGCGGAGCCTGGGATGACGGCATCTTCACTCATGCCAACACTCAATTGACAGCTGACGGTTGGAGCGATATCGAAACCGATACTTCCAATGTACGCCTCACTGCCACAAAGACTGAAGACGATGGATGTGTCATCTACTTGCGTCTCTATAAGACCAACACCGGAAGCGCAAGATTAGAGTTCTCCATCACGGAACACTTCAGCGACATCAACACCGCCTGGACGGAGGAAGCTATTTACGACATGCAGCTTTGCTTAGGTGGCAATACCATTCCGTTCATCCAGTTAGGTTCTCCGAATATGACCTGCAGCGCAAACAGAAAGAAGAACTATCTAAGCATCATGACCTCTGTCTGGAGCGAAACTGCCACAGCCAATGCAAAGGCAGCATTAGATGCAGCAGGCTGGGTCACATTGATGAATGAATACGATAGCAGCTATACAGATCAGCTTAACGCCTTCAAACTCAACGCTGATGGTTCTGCTCTCTATCTCAGTCTGAAGGATGATGGCGGCGCCTACTTGACTATCTACTACTATTCCGCTGAGACTCTCGCCGCTGATCATAAGACCGATTGGTCCGATACAGAAAAAGCCTATCTGAACAAAGTAACGGAGAATCACTCCTCTTATGTCCCTTACCTTTACATGGGTGATGGAGCTTATACGACAAGAGACAGCGAAGATAAGGTTGTCGGTACGACATTAAGTCCAATTTCCGTTCTGAAGTATTACTCCACACTGAAGAGTGCTGGCTACAGCAAATTCGGTTTCAGCGTCAGCACCTCTGGAGTGAAACTCATGGCCGGCTACACCGATAACGATAGCAATGAAGTCTATCTCGAAGTCGGATACGACTATGATGATGACGGAGAAAGAGTCACCTCCCTCACTGTCTCCTACAAGTCTGTCTTCACCATTCCTAGCGCAGAAGACAGCAAGTGGAGCGATAGCATCACTGCAAAAGTCACAAGCCTATTAGGAGAAGGCGAGACGCTTCCTTATGTCTATCTCGGAACCATGAACCCGAAAGCAACACTTTCCAGCGATGGCTCTAAGCTTGAGATTTACTCCAATGCCTGGGATGACAGAATCGTCGATCTTGCCTACACTGCCTTCAGCACCTCCTCGGATGAATGGACTGTTGTCAAGGATCTCTATGACAACCAGGTCATCGCCTCGAGAAAGACCACATCCGGAAAGATTATCAAGGTCGTCGTCTCGAAACATACCGCTGATGGTTCTAGCCTTGAGTCTGCCTACATCGAAGTCTACGTCAAATAATCTCTGATTTGATAGGGGCTGTTAAAGTATTCGGCTAATTCCTAGCGGACGCCAGGAACCAGCCGGAGGGCTTGCAGCCCCTTTTCTCATGCTTCCTTTTCCTGAATGTTTTTCTCGATGATTCCAATGATTTCGCCCAAAAAGGAAGCAAAATAGGCTAGAATATAAAAACACCGGTGACAGCCGGTGTCGAAGCTTCGTAAAAAACCTTTCCACACAAAGGAGTTTTTACTATGTCCAATTTTAGCATAAAGAATCTGCTTTTTATAGTCCCACTTGGGAATGAGCCTGAGGAGCAGACGAAAATCCGCTCCATGATGGAGCTCCTCTCCGAGTCCGGGATAGAACGCTATCTTTCGGAATGGAAGAACAGCGAAAGCAGAAAAGGCCATCCGGAATGCAATCCTTATATGATGTTTGCCGCAGTCCTTCTTTCGTTCTCCATAGACGGAGGAAGGCTGAGGGACATCGAGTCTAGATGCAGGTTCGACACAAGGTTCCTCTATTTCATGTCCCAGGAGGTTCCCAGCTATGTCACGTTCTGCAAGTTCCTGAACCAGTGCGTGCTTCCCAACGCCGACGACATATTCTCCATGATCACTTCGGCGATATGCAGGAAGATGGCAATAGATCCCTGCGGAGACGCTTTCGTTGACGGGACGAAGATAGAGGCCAACGCAAACAAATACAAGTTCGTCTGGAAGCCTAACAGAAGGATGGACCGCCTTCTTGAGAAGGCAAATGCGGAGGCAGTCCCTTTCGGAGTGAAAGAGGTCGGAAAGGAATCCGGTCATGTGAAGGCGGTCTCGGATATCGTCGGACAGCTGGCAGAGAAGCTGGCCGCAAAGGGAATTGACATCGCGTCAGTAAAGACAGGAAAAGGAATAAGGAACCCGGAGATCGCAACTGCCTATCTGCACTGTGTCGCTTATCTTGGGAAGATGTCGGAATACCAGGAACAGTGCGAGATCTGCGGAAAGGACAGGAATTCCTACTACAAGACCGACCATGACGCAACCGCGATGTGCCTGAAGGAAGACTACTATTCCGGGCTCGGAAGCAACATGCATGCAGGATACAACATACAGGCAGCCGTCTCGAAAGGCATTGTGCTTACTTATTATGTCAGCCAGGACCGAAGCGATTACAAGACCTTTCCAACTTTGCTCGATAGATATAGGATGATGTATGGCTCATATCCTTCCGCCGTCTGTGCCGATGCCGGATACGGCGGCATAGTGAATTATGCCTATATGAAGGATAACGGGATTGGCAACTTCGTGAAGACGGCATCCTGGGAGGGCGAAATCTCAGGGAAGCGTCCTGCGCTTTACCGCCTTGATGACAGCGGAGATGTCTTCTGCCTTTCCGGAAGGAAGGCGTCCGAAATCACTGATGCTTCCCGTCATAAGATAGCCAACACCAAATTCTATGAGATCAAATCATGCCGGAAATGCCCGTACTCGAAGTACTGCAAGAAAAGCCTCAAAAGGAAGGGAAGAGGACGTGTGTTTGAAATCAACGTCGAATTCCTGAAGGAAAAGAACAAGGCATACAAGAACCTGCTTTCTCCGAAGGGAATTGAGATGAGGGTGAACAGAAGCATACAGGTCGAAGGCACTTTCGGCATACTCAAGCAGGACATGCGCTATGAGCGATTCAGGAGGCGTGGACTGCAGAAGGCATCTATGGAAGTGATGCTTAACTTTCTCGGCCTGAACCTTCGCAAGTATCTCAGGTTCGTCATTTCAGGAAAGAACCCCGACTTCTGGAAGGCGCCCACAGAGCTTGAGGAGGAAAAGCCGCACAAAATATCCTGTGCCGTGAAAAGGGGAGGCATCAAAAAGAAAAAAATCGAGCCGAACCAGAAGGCAAAGAAGGAGTACAGAAGAAAAAGAAAATAAACGCATGAAAAAGGGGCTGAGAGCCATCCGGCCGGTTCCTGGCATCCGCTAGGAATTAGCCGAATACTTTAACAGCCCCTTTTTGTTCCCCTCCTTATCTATTCTTATTTCATTTTACAATTCATAATCGAGGATATTCGAATAAAATGGTCTACTTGTCCTTGTTTTCTATGTAGAT
>CAVJZP010000022.1:0-27476 GCA_963654365.1 Oscillospiraceae bacterium | reverse complement strand
CACTTCGTTGAAGGATGTCCTCGGATGCTTGGCATCAAACCATTCCGCTGTTGTGGATTTCAAAAGCTTGGTCAATCTGTCATCGTTACTAGAAAGGCTACGGGAAAAGGAACTTAGAGTCCTAGGTCTGTTGGTATTTTTGTTTTTCATATGGCGATTTGTGTGTCCATCGTCAAGGTATGTTTACCACCCATGTGCAAGTTCCGACCTTAAGCCTTATAAACGAATAAAGCGTAGCCAACCTAGTGACTACGCCTTTTCTTTGTCTAGAGCCTCAATCACTTAATCCCCAAGGGAAGTGGTGATTGCGGCCTCTTTTCAATTCAGGCATTTCAGCGGTTTGCTTTTCTGTAATGGCTTGTATCCGTAATCCGCTCGATAAGAGGGCGAAGCTTATAGCCAATAGAGACAGCAAGGATTGTCTTAACCGTATCACCGATGAGAAACGGATAGACACAGGCAGTCATGGCCTGCTGGAAAGTATATTTTCCCTTCATCATGACAAGGAACCAGGCAAGACCGAATCCATAGATGATGATTGTCCCCATGATGATGCCAAAGACATAAGCAGTCTTTTTTGTGCTGAAGTGGTTGGTGAACAACGCTTGGACAAAGACAGCGGGGATATATCCGATGATGAATCCACCGGTCGGTCCTGTCAGAACGGCAGCACCGGATTTGAAGTTGGAGAAGACAGGAAGACCTGCAAGTCCTAATATAATATAAAGGATAATAGCAATTGTCGCTTTGACCGGTCCTAAAACTGTTCCAATCAGATATAAAGCAAGGGTTCCCAAAGTGATGGGGACAATGCCAATCGGGACAGAGATAGGCGATAAAACGCACATGAGGGCGGTAGCAACCGCAACGAATGCAAGGTCTCTGATTTTCATACAAGGGAAATTATATTTGCCAAAATGGCATTTGGCAAGTTTTTTCATGTTTTTTGCGTATTACAATACAGTTTGTGCATGGTGTAGCGCTTAACATGGCGATTATGCGTATTTTCCCACTAGAAAAAATTGTCAAGAGATAGTAAAATGTATAAGTCGAAAATTTAGCTTTTTATAGAAAGGGCCACTTTATGGGAGTAAAAATTGTTGATACTGCCTTACGTGACGGTTCGCAATCCTTGATTGCCACTCGTCTGACAACAGATGAGATTCTCTCCGTCGCTCCGCTTCTCGATCAAGCGGGATTCTATGCGTTGGAAGTCTGGGGAGGAGCCACATTCGATTCCTGCCTCCGCTTCTTGGATGAAGATCCGTGGGAAAGGCTTCGCGCCATAAGAAAAGCATGTCCGAACACTAAGCTTCAGATGCTTTTCAGAGGACAGAACATCTTAGGATATCATCACTATCCGGATGACATCGTCGAAAAGTTCGTTGAGAAATCCTTGGAGAACGGAATTGACATCATCCGTGTCTTCGATGCATTGAATGATGTCAGAAACTTAAAGAGCGCTGTCGATGCCTGCAACAAGTTCAAGAGCAAGTTCCCCAACGCCCATTGTCAGATTGCATTAAGCTACACCACTTCCCCTGTTCACACAGTGGATTACTATGTTTCCTTGGCAAAGGAGATTGAAGCCATGGGCGCCGACTCCTTATGTATCAAGGATATGGCTGGTGTCCTTCTTCCTAAGGATGCCTATGAGCTCATCTCCAGACTGAAAGCAGAGACAAAACTTCCTATCGAGCTTCATTCCCATTGCACTGGCGGCATCTGCCAGATGACCTACCTCAAGGCGATTGAAGCAGGTGTCGATATCATCGATACAGCTCTTTCTCCTCTTTCCGGCGGAACCTCTCAGCCTTGCACAGAAGCCTTCAACTATGCTTTGCGCGGCACAGAATATGATCCCCATCTCGATGAGAACAAACTGAATCAGGCTGCTTCCAAACTGGATAAGATCAAGCAGAAATACCTCAAGAACGGCACATTGAAGGTCAAAGCCTTATGCGTCAATCCGAACATCCTCAAGTATCAGGTTCCTGGCGGAATGCTCTCCAACCTGATGAGTCAGCTTGATAAGCAGGGTGCCATGGATAAGTATGAGGAAGTCCTTAAGGAAGTTCCTCTTGTCAGAAAAGACTTAGGCTATCCGCCTCTTGTCACTCCTCTCTCTCAGATGGTCGGAACACAGGCTGTCATGAACGTCATCACCGGTGAAAGATACAAGATGGTCCCGAAGGAGATCAAAGATTATCTCCACGGACTTTACGGAAAAGCTCCGGCACCGGTCAATCCCGATGTCCAGCATAAGATCATCGGAGATGATGAAGTCATCACCTATCGTCCTGCCGATAAGCTTCAGCCGGAATTCGAAGAGCTGAAGAAGAAATACAAGAAGATTGCAAGATGTGATGAGGATGTTCTCTCCATCGCCTTGTTCGATCAGGTCGCCATCAGCTTCCTCAAGAAGAAGTACGGCTTGGAAGCCGAGGAGTTCAACGTTGAGTTATGACCACATTAGCGGAAAGCACAACCTGGAGCTTCGGAACAGCTGCTCTTTATTCTCTCCTCTGCATCATCATCGTCTTCTTTGTCCTTATCGTCATCACGCTCATCTTATCCCTATTGAATAAGATCCGCGCACTCGACGTCAAAGAGAAAGTGAA
Source organism: Oscillospiraceae bacterium (assembly GCA_963654365.1). Taxonomy (GTDB): domain Bacteria; phylum Bacillota_I; class Bacilli_A; order RFN20; family CAG-288; genus Enterosoma. The sequence continues at coordinate 24,855 of CAVJZP010000022.1, read as the reverse complement.
GATGAAGGATGGCACAGAGTTGGATGAAGATGCAATGGCTGCCGTTCTTGTTGCCACTCTCGATTATCGAAAAGAGAGAAAAGAAGATGTCAAAGTCATCAGCTGCAAGCTGATTGAAGAAGAAGACAAGAAGAAAAAGAAAAAAAGTAAATGACAACGAGGTAAATTTATGAGAATCTATAATATCAAAGTCAACGGTAAGACCTTTGAAGTCAAAGTCATGGGAATTACTGAAGTAGAGCCTGTCGAAGTCAAGACCGTCAAAGGCGCAGTCAACGCACCTGCTCCGGTCAGCAAAGAAGAAAAGCCTTCCGCCCCTGTCGCTAGCGGAAACGGAACTCCGGTCCCTTCCCCGATGCAGGGCACCATCCTTGATGTCAGAGTCAAGGCCGGCGACACGGTCAAAGCCGGTCAGATTCTTTGCATTCTCGAAGCCATGAAGCTTGAGAATGAAATCAAGTCTCCGAGCGATGGCACTATCGTGAGTGTCAACGTCACAAAGGGACAGCAGGTCAACAGCAAAGACACATTAGTCGTTTTGGGGTAACATATGCAGTTCATCCTAGCTAACGATGTGGGAGAATTCTTCAAAGATTTCTTTATGAATACAGGAATCGCAGGATTCTTCCAGGACGGAGGTTGGAAAAACCTCATTATGATTGCGATTGCTATCCTATTACTCTACCTTGCCATCTTCAAGAAAGCCGAACCGTATCTATTGATTCCGATGGGTGTCGGTATGCTGCTTGCTAACCTTCCAGGTGTCGATGTCATGAAACCTGTCTACAATTCAGCAGAAGACGGCACAGTCATCACGCAGCACGTCACATATAATGGTCTATTAGGTCTGATCTATCCTAACGGTGAAGATGTAAAAACCATCTCCGGTTATACAGGATTGCTCGGTGTCCTATACAAAGGCGTTCAGTATGATATCTATCCCTGTCTTATCTTCTTAGGAATCGGTGCAACGACCGATTTCGGTCCGCTCATCTCCAATCCGAAGACCCTTATCCTCGGCGCTGCTGCTCAGATTGGTATCTTCTTAACCCTTATGCTCGCTGTCGCCTGCGGTTTCAATGCTCAGCAGGCTGCCAGTATCGGTATCATCGGCGGTGCCGATGGCCCGACTGCCATTCTGACGACGAAGACGCTTGCTCCGGAATTGTTATCCTCTATTGCGATTGCCGCTTACTCTTATATGGCTCTCGTTCCGTTCATTCAGCCTCCTGTCATCCGACTTCTCACTACCAAGAAGGAAAGAAAGATCCATATGGAAGAGCTCAAGCCTGTCAGCAAGACAAAGAAGATCATCTTCCCGATTGCTGTCATGGTCATTGTCATCCTCATTGTTCCTTCTTCCGCTCCTTTGATCGGTTGCCTTATGATGGGTAACCTCGTCAAAGAGTCCGGTGTTGTTCCTAAACTCGTCGAAGCCTGCTCCAACACCTTGCTTTACGCCGTCACCATCCTTCTTGGTCTCTCTGTCGGTGCCACAGCAAGCGCAGAATACTTCCTCAATCCGAAGACCATCCTCATCTTTGCCTTAGGCATCATCGCCTTCATCGCAGCAACCGCTAGCGGTGTCCTGATCGGAAAGCTAATGTGCTGGCTCACCCACGGAAAGATCAATCCGATGATCGGTGCTGCCGGTGTCTCTGCTGTTCCTATGGCAGCCCGTGTTGTCCAGAAGGAAGGGCAGAGAGAAGATCCTTCCAACTTCCTTCTCATGCACGCCATGGGCCCGAATGTCGCAGGTGTCATCGGAAGTGCTGTCGCTGCTGGTCTCTTGATTCAGCTCCTTGGCTAAAATATGAAGCATACGATTCTCTCTTTCCAGGAAATCGACTCAACCAACTCTTATCTGAAAAGAGAATATGATAGTCTACAGACACAGACCATCGTCACAGCAAAACATCAGTTTGCAGGAAAAGGCCGTTCTGGAAGAGAATGGGATGACGGAAACCAATCCCTTCCCTTCTCCATCCTCCTAAAAGAAAAGACAAATCCGGAACGTGCTTCTCTTCTCTCCTTGCTGTCCGGTCTATGCATCTCTGAGACGTTAGACGATTACGGTATTGAAAACGAGATCAAATGGCCGAATGATATCCTGATTCATGGAAAGAAAGCGGTCGGAATCTTAGCAGAGTCCATCATCGAAAACAGATTGCTGGCTGTTGTCATCGGCATCGGTGTCAACCTGAACCAGGAATCCTTCTCAGAGAGTCTGAAAAACAAAGCGATATCGCTCTATCAGGCCACAGGAAGAAAATACGACGAAAAGGACTTCCTGAATCATTTCCTTCGTCATTTCGATATTTGGTACGATAAGTTCTTGAGACAAGATGATTCCTTCCTAGTCAAAGTAAGAGAAAGGTCCTATCTCACTGGAAAGAGCGTCTATCTGAACTATTACGGAGAAGATAGACACGCTCTGGTTCTCGGTATCGATGAGAGAGGAAATCTTCTCATCGAAGAGAATGGAAAGACACTCTCACTCAACAGCGGAGAAGTCACCTTAGAAAAAAATTATCATTAGTTTATTCCACGAAAGTGTGTGAATAGAAAGGGTACTTATGAAAAAAATCGATTTAAGTCAGTACGGTATTAATGATGTCAAAGAAGTTGTCTACAATCCTTCCTATGAAGATCTCTACAAAGCTGAGATGGATCCGTCCTTGACCGGCTATGAAAAAGGTCAGGAGACCGAACTCGGTGCTGTCAATGTCATGACCGGTGTCTACACTGGCCGTTCTCCTAAGGACAAATTCCTCGTTGTCGATGAGAATTCCAAGGACACTGTCTGGTGGACATCCAAGGAATATCCTAACGACAACCATCCTGCTTCCCAGGATGCCTGGAAGGCCGTCAAGGATATTGCAAAGAAGGAATTGTCCGGAAAGAAGCTCTATGTCGTCGATGGATTCTGTGGTGCAAACAAGGATACCAGAATGGCTGTCCGTTTCATCATGGAAGTCGCATGGCAGGCGCACTTTGTCCGCAATATGTTCATCCGTCCTACCGCAGAGGAAGAAGCCAACTTTAAGCCTGATTTCATCGTCTACAACGCTTCCAAAGCCAAAGTCGAGAACTGGAAGGAATTAGGACTCAACTCCGAAACCTGTGTCATGTTCAACATCACAACCCATGAACAGGTCATCCTCAACACCTGGTACGGCGGTGAGATGAAGAAGGGTATGTTCTCCATGATGAACTACTACCTCCCTCTCAAGGGTATCGCTAGCATGCACTCCTCTGCCAACACTGACCTCAACGGCGAGAATACTGCTGTCTTCTTCGGTCTTTCTGGCACTGGCAAGACCACCCTTTCCACGGATCCGAAGAGACTTCTCATCGGTGATGATGAACACGGCTGGGATGATAACGGTGTCTTCAACCTCGAAGGAGGCTGCTATGCTAAGGTCATCGACCTCGACAAGGATGCCGAACCGGACATCTATGGCGCTATCAAGAGAGATGCCTTATTGGAAAACGTCACTGTCGATGATAACGGAAAAATTGATTTCCACGATAAGAGCGTTACCGAGAATACCCGTGTCTCTTATCCGATCTATCACATTCACAACATCGTCAAGCCGATCAGCCATGCTCCTGCTGCCAAGAATGTCATCTTCCTTTCCGCTGATGCCTTCGGTGTCTTGCCTCCTGTCTCTATCCTCACTCCGGAACAGACTCAGTACTACTTCTTAAGTGGCTTCACTGCCAAGCTTGCCGGAACAGAAAGAGGAATCACCGAACCGACTCCTACCTTCTCCGCTTGCTTCGGTCAGGCCTTCCTTGAACTCCATCCGACCAAATACGCAGAAGAACTTGTCAAACATATGAAAAAATCCGGTGCCAAGGCATACTTGGTCAACACTGGCTGGAACGGAACAGGAAAGCGTATCTCCATCAAGGATACCCGTGGCATCATCGATGCCATCTTAGACGGTGCTATCTTAAAGGCTCCGACTAAGAAGATTCCGTACTTCGATTTCGAAGTCCCGACTTCCTTGGAAGGTGTCGCAACTGACATCCTCGATCCGAGAGACACCTATACCGATCCCGCTGAATGGGATAGGAAGGCTCAGGATCTTGCTGCCCGCTTCATCAAGAACTTCAAGAAGTATGAAACCAATGATGCTGGCAAGGCCTTAGTCAAGGCTGGTCCGCACCTCGACTAAATCTATTTCTATCATCATAAAAAGAGTCATCTCAATCGAGATGACCCTTTTTGTTATTTTTGGAAATTGTTAGTTGAATTAGGCCTCAGTAGTTGTGGCAGCATAGGAAGGAAGAATGATGAAGTAGGCTGTTCCATAATAGCTATACGCTTCGGCTGTGACAGTGATGGTTCCGCCATCGACCGTCTTCGTATAGACATGGTCTCCGTATTTCTCATCAATGGTAGGATCCGAGAATCCAGCTGCCTTCATGATAGCATCATAATTGCTGAGCATCGTATTTGCCTCAGTGAGAGAGGAAGGCGAATACTGAAGTTCAAAGTCCTCTGAATCGGCATCGAAATAATAGGACCAGTTAGAGTGATTATCCTGAGTGGTCGGGATGGAATCAAAGTTGTCTTTGCTTCCCATGTAGGTATAGATATCCGCTAAATCAGAGCTTCCGGCAAAGATATCAGACCATGTAAGTGTTCCAAGAGTGTCATGGACTTTTGTGGTATCGATAGGCGCGGATTTGACTCCACCGATATTGGAGTAGACTTCGACAACTTTCTCGGCAGTAGTATGAGAGGCAGCCGGAACGATGTTTTCGAATGTGACAGATCCATCATCACCAAGTGTGATGGTAAGATCGGTAATATAGGAAGAGTTCAATAAGGAATAGGCATAGGCCTGATCAGAACCTGTGTAATACTTCTCAGCATCGAGGACATAGACACCATCATCCTTCTTATCGAAGAAGAGCGGAGAGATATTGGTGAAGGAAGGAATGACATCAGTGCTTAACGCATAATCCTCAAGATCTCCATCCTTGTAATAGCCATCTCCGATAGCAGTGACAGCCTGTGTCTTTCCATCGACTGTGTAATAGCCACCATTGAAGTTGACACTTCCATCCTTGTAATAGCTTGTGAGTGTGAGGCTATCTTTTGTAATGATGCCAGTAGCGGAAGAATAAAGATTATATTCGCCGTTATCCGGGTAATTGCCAGAATATTTTGTAAAGGAATATTCAAAGTTCTGTGAGCTCAGGGATGCTAATGCATTAGCAAGATCGCTGTCAGGGGTTCCGGTAAGAGGAGTCACGCCTTTGATGACATCGCTTCCTGTCTCATTGATGGTTCCCTCAAAGGAAACTTCCGTTATGACATTATAACCATAGAAAGTCTCCTCGACTGTTTCAAAGGTTCCAGAATATCCAACCGGATTTCCTTCATTATCAACGGTGATCTTATATTCGTTGATGTTGCCAAAATCCATACCGTAGACCTGACAGGAAAGATTGAATAAGAAGGTATCATCAACAGAATCGAGGTCGATGGAATAGACCGTGTCACTCTCTTTGACAAGCCAGGAAGGATCGAAATCCAAGAAGGCATTCTCAAATCCATAATCACTCCAGAGATACGGAGTATCATCCTCATCGTTCAAGAGTTCTTCATACTCAATAACATTGTCGATCTGAAGAGCGACAAAATTGACGTTCTCATTTCCGTCCTTACCAGTCTGATGAGTAAAAGTTCCGGCATACTGCAAACTACCCGTAACGACACTGCCATCTTCATCATCCAATGAGGCGGTATACTGGCGGTACTGATAGAAGTCGGAGTTGATGCCTAAGTCAAAGACATTAATGGACGTGTAAGGTTCATCGCTGTCCCAAGTCTCTGTTGTTTCAAGGACTTCGCTTGCACGATAACCCGATGCCAAGGCATTGGTGATTTTCTCTTCGACAGTGACTTTCTTCTCACTGGTTGAGGAAGAGGAAGACTCTGTGCTCTGGCTGTCAGAAGTGACAGGAGTTGTACTGGTCTTGTCTTCACCGCATCCAACCAAAGTGAGGCAGAGAAGAGATAATAAAGTTACGACTGATTTTTTCATGTTGAATAGTACTCCTTTCTTGAGTAACGAAAAAATAAAACATAAAAATTTTAAAATTTTTATGTGATATAAAAAGAGGACTTAAGGTTTACTTAAAGTCCTACTGTATTGAAAGCGCTTATATAGAGTGTGCTCGCTGGCACGTAAAGGGACACAATCGTTCAGAAACAATCTATTTCTTTAAGTTTGCTTCAATAAATCAAAAAAGCATCTTTTTGATGACCTGATTGACCTGCTCGGCAAGTTCCTCTTTTGTGCCATCAGAATGAAGAATGAAATCCAGCTCATCGCGATGAAAATCATAGGAATTAAGAGCATTGAAATTCTTTCTTGTGATATCCTCTCCTCTTTCTAAAAGATGTTCGGCCTGTCTTGTCGTCTCAATACCGACAAGATAAGTGAAATCATGCTCCATATGAGCATCGAAAAGAAGCGGAACCTCTATGATTTTGTTCTTTCCGTCATTATCTATGATGAAATCATTGATCCGGTTCTTCACTTCTTTGAAGATATAGGATTCATAGTCACGCTTGAATCTCTTGTCTGTCGATAAGAGTTTCGTAATCTTCTTCTTCGATAGTCTCTCACGAAGGAAAACATCTGGAAAACGTGTCTTCAATCTTTTTAGGAATTCAAAGTCTGAATATAATTCATGCACCACTTCATCCGCAGAGAGTCTTACAAATCCTTCCTGCTCAAAATAATGGGCAGCCAGACTTTTTCCGCTTGCTATCTTTCCTGTGATAGCGACATTGATTCCTGTCTTCTGACAGATTGGACAATAAGACGTTCCTCTTCCATCCAGTTTCCGTTTCTCAATCTTTGCCTGATGACAGACCCTGCATTCTTCTCCATCTCTGGAATACACCTTTAAAGAGTCCTGATAGGACCCCTTCACATGTTCGCTGGCACGATAAGATCGTACTGTTGATCCCTTGGATTCGATTGCATTTGTTAAGATAACCTTTGCGTTATCCAATATCTCTTTCACTTCTGTTTCGGATAGATCATATGCTTTTCTAAATGGAGAGATTCGGCTTGCAAAGAGAATTTCATCCGCATAAATATTTCCGATTCCAGACATCAAAGACTGGTCCATCAGGACTGATTTGATGCAGTTCTTCTTAGCGTGATAAAGAGAATAAAGTTCTTTTTCATCCATCTCAAAAGGTTCTTTTCCTACATTAGAAAGAGGACCATCTTCATTTTCATCCAGATAATAAAGGCATCCGAATTTGCGGACATCATAGAAAGCAAGGCCATTCTCTTCCTTATCAAAAGGAAGAAACAGAGTAAGGTGTTTCATAGAATGATTCATGGTCTTCTCGATAAAAAGTCTTCCTTCCATACGAAGATGGAAGATGAGTTTCTTTTCATCACTGAGATGAAAGACAAGGAATTTTCCTTTTCTCGATAAGGAGAGAATCCGTTTCCCTTTTAATGTAGTGAGAAAAGAAGAGACATCCGTTTTGACAAGTGGAGCATAATAAAGAACAGGGTCAGAAAAAGTCTTTCCGACAATTTTCGGAGTGAGTTCTCTCAATACGGTCTCTACCTCAGGAAGTTCTGGCATATCAATGAGCCTCGTACCAAGTCAAAGCCGCGTTTCCATCCACCTGAAGAGGGACCGAAAGGGGAAGAGCCTGATCCATCGCGTCCGTCAGAATCGGAAGCACTTGCTCCAATTCATCCTTAGGGACTTTGAAGAGGAGTTCATCATGTATCTGAAGAATAATCTTTGTCTTGAATCCTTGTAGAGCCTTGTTGCAGTGAATCATGGCGACCTTGATCAGATCCGCAGCCGACCCCTGAATGACCGTATTAGTCGCTGCACGTTCGGAGAACGCTCTTAACGCACGGTTAGTGGAATTGATATCCTTGAGGTATCTTCGACGGTTTAAGATAGTAGAGACATATCCGTCTTTTCTTGCCTTTTCCACACATTCCTTCTGGAAGGCATCAATGCCATCAAAAGCGGTCTTGAACTGATTGATCAGTTCAGAGGCTTCTGAGGTAGGAATATCCAACTGATTGGAAAGGCCGAAAGCAGAGATACCGTACACGATACCGAAGTTGACTGCCTTTGCTCTTCGTCGCATCTCATCGGTAACCTCAGAGAAAGGAACGTTGAAGACTTTGCTTGCTGTCGCACGATGGATATCCTTCCCTTCCTGGAAAATCTCTTTTAAGGCATGGATATTTGCAACATGGGCTAGCATTCTCAGTTCCACCTGAGAATAATCCAGGGAAAGGATATAAAACTCTTTATCTGGATAGAAGAATGCTTTTCTGATGTTCTTTCCCTCTTCATTTCTTATAGAGATATTCTGAAGGTTTGGTTCACTCATGGAAAGTCTTCCTGTTGCCGTCAAAGCCTGGTTGTAGACAGCGTGAATTTTTCCATCCTTCATGACATGGTTCGGAAGTGCCTGGGTATAACCGGAGACCAGTTTGTTATAGAGACGATAAGAGATGATAAGGGGAATAATCGGATGCTCATCCTGGTGAGAGGTCAAGACTTCAATACCGGTTCCCTTCTCTCCTTTGTTTCTCTTGATTCCTAAATCTGTGAACAGGATCTGTTCTAATTGCTTAGGTGAATTGATGTTGAACTCTTTTCCAGCCAAGGAATAAATCTTATCCTGAAGAGATTTCAGGATATCCTGATATTCGATATCGATATTCTTCAGCGTCGGAAGATCAATGGGAAAGCCTTCTATCTCCATATTGGCAAGAATGCGGCTAAGCGGCATTTCCACCTCTTTGAAGAGTTTCACTTCCTCATTCTTCTCCAGTTCCTTTTCTACCGTCTTTCTTAAGTCGATGACATAGGATGTGATCTGCTGAGCAATGGTCATCTCCGAATGGAAGGAGATACCATAGGAAAGGAATACTTCTTCTTTCTTCTGGCCGGAATCCGGATTGACAAGATAGGTCGCGATCAGAAGATCAAATCCAATCCCCTTCAGCTCATCAAATCCATAACGGTTTAGAAGGACAAGAATCCCTTTCTGATCATAGACAGCGATATCCTTGTTTTCCTCTTTCAAGAAGGAAAAGAAGGATTCATCATTCTTTGCACATTCTACGCTTAAAGTATAGATATGTTCTTCTGTAGCGAAGATAAAACCGTATAGAGTCGCTGTATTCTCATTCTCACCTAAGGAATCATAGTAGAAGGAGAGGACCTTTTCCTTTATCTCGGAATAGGAGGAAATCTTGATGAGGCTTCTCGTTTTCATCTCTGGGATTTCCTCTGCCTTGCCATCGATATTCTCATTCGATTCCATCATCCCACCAAAAAGGGACAGCTGAGAGCCGGAATCATCCTGAATTCCAGCCATCTTATCTATTCCTTTCAAGAATTGAGATAAAGAATACTTGAGATAGAATGCAGATAGTTTATTCTTCTGATAGTGTCTATATATCGACTTATCGTAATCCGCCTTCATATCGAGGTCCGTATAGATATTGGCAAGGCTTTTGAAGAAGAGAGCATCCTTCTCACCAGCGATGATTTTCTGATTGGTCTTGTTATCTGGATTCTTCTTGCAGTATTCGAGGATTCCTTCCAGGTGACCGTATTGTTCCAATAGCTTCATCGCTGTCTTTTCACCAATGCCTTTGATTCCTTTGTAATTGTCAGAAGAATCGCCTGCGATTCCTTTGAAGTCAACAATCTGATCCGGATTCAGTCCGAACAAAGTCTTAAGATTCCCTTTGGTGTAACAGACGGTTTCACTGAGACCTTTTTTCAGCATCTCGACTGTCACATGATCTGAGAAATCCAGAAGCTGGAGGAAATCTTTGTCGGAAGTGAAAAGGCGGACGTCATCGCCTTTGTCACTGGCATACTTTGCCATGGATCCAGCGAGATCGTCTCCTTCATATCCTTCTAGTTCTGCCCAGGAGATGTCCATCGCATCTAGCATCTCTCTTGCAATCGGCATCTGAGCGACCAATTCCTGAGGGGCCGGAGATCTCTGTGCCTTATAATTCTCAAACTCTTTCTTTCGGAATGTCGGTTTCCCAGTATCAAAAGTGACATAAAGATGATCTCCGTCGGAGACCATTGCCTTTATCTTCTTGATCAGATTGTGGAAAGCAAAAATCGCATTGATAGGAAGTCCGCCCTTCGTCGTCATGATGTTGCCTGTGTATGCAGTAGAATAGTAGGCGCGGAACAATAATGAGTTTCCATCGACAATATAAGTTTTTGGCATGATCAGTTCTCCTTCACAAGTATGGTATCCAATGGATAAATCGTCTTCTTATATCTTCCAAAGTCAGCTTTGACCAATATCAGATCCCCTTTTCTGTAGTCATCCTTCTTATTCATCTGGATGCGATAGCTCCTGCTTTCATTATCGATTGTAATCGAGTTATCCATCTCATAGTGGGATACATCGCTGATGATAAAGGAAACATAGTCCTTCTTCCTAGCAATGGATGAGACCTTTTTGCTCAGGATCAAACCAAGTTTCGCCTTCTCTGACAAGAGTTTCAGTCCTTGTTTTTCCTTTGCATCAGATACAGCAGGAAGGAGAGATTCCACAAAGCCCATCTTCGCATAGTCCATATACTGCTCTAAATGATTCTCAAGTCCTTTTCTGTTCTTCTGCAAAGAATCAAAGGCACCCGAATCGATGAGAGAGAGCATCGATCTCTTATCGACATCCTTCAGTCGGAGAAGGACATCGTAGAAGGATGCAAACTTTCCCTTCTCTCTTTCTGAAAGTATCATCTCTATCGTTTTACTGTCCACACCGGCAATATCAGAGAAAGGAAGATAGACATAGTCATCCGAAAAGAGAATGTCATCCTTCAAGGAAAGATTGATATCCGGAATATGAAGGTGAAGCGAATTCTCCTTCAGTTCATGAACCAATCCCAATCCAGTAGAAGAGGAGAAAGAGTGGAGGCGGAATGCAGAAGAATAGAACTCTTTCGGATAATGGGCCTTATAGTATAGAAGCGTATAGGTGATAAAAGCATAGGCATAAGCGTGGGATTTATTGAAACCATAGTTGGCAAATTTCTCAATATCGAGATATAAGTTCTTCGCCTTCCCTTCCTCGATTCCATTCTTCTTGCAGCCCTCTATGAACTGTTCCTGATACATCTCCATCTTGGAAATATCCTTTTGGGAGATAGCACGTCGAAACAGATCTGCATCACTTGCAGAGAAAGAGGCAACCACCTGAACCGCTTTGATGACCTGTTCCTGATAGACCATGATTCCATAGGTTTCAAAGAGAACGTCTTTCAGTCTTTCATCGGGATAGACTGTCTTTTTCTTCTGATTCTTCCTATCTGCATAAAGAGGAATATAATCCTTCGGACCAGGACGGTACAGAGCCAATATCGCAGGAATATCGGAGAAAGACTGTGGCTTTATGCACTTTACCACATTCTTCATTCCTTCCGTCGCATCCAATTGGAAGATAGCGGAGAGATGAAGCTTATTGAGCAATGCAAAAGTTTCCGCATCCTCTAAATGTTCTTGAATGTTCACAAGCTCTTGTCCGCTCTTGGAGATCCTTGTCTCAATATCCTTGATGAAGGTCAAAGTACTAAGAGGAAGGATATCGACTTTCAGATATCCCATCTGTTCCATATACGGATATTCGAATTCAATCGTTCCGTAATCCCCGTTCTCTCTCGGACAATACGTCGATATCTTCTCCTCAGAGATGATCACCCCAGGAGCATGGAAAGAGGTGTTGACAATCCTACCTAATAACGCTTCTGCCTTTTTGACGATGGACTGATAATATTCATCTTCCATCAGTTCCTTGAATTTCTCACTCTTCCAAGAGTTGTCTTTTCTGATTTCTTCGAAGGTTACCGCCATATCCGGAATCAAGGAAGTAATCTTTTTAATTCTGTTATCTGGTATGGAGAGAGCAGGCCCGATTAAATTGAGTGCGCTTTTAGGCTTCAGTGTGACAAAAGTCCGGATCGTTCCGACTCTATCCTCTCCGTACTTCTTTTCCAGATAGCGGACGATTTCATTTCTCCTATCATCCTCAAAGTCGATATCGATATCAGGCATTGTCTTTCTTTTCGGATTGAGGAAACGTTCAAAGGAAAGATCGTAGTGAATCGGATCGACATCCGTAATTCCTAAGGAATAGGAAACCAAGGACCCACCAGAAGATCCTCTTCCCGGCCCCACTTTGATTCCGCTTTGCTTAGCAAAGGAAACATAGTCCTCTACGATGAGAAAATAAGAAGAGAAATGCATCTCCTGTATCACAGAAAGTTCATAATCCAATCTATTCGTATATTCCGTCTTGTCAAGAAGTCCTCTTTTATTAAGTCCCTGATAGGCTTTTTCTTTCAGTTTTCTATCATCCTCTTCAATAGCGATCATCTGACCTCTTTTCCTTAGAAAAGTGAAATCAAACCCCCGGAAAAGAGAATAGGCATTTTCAATATCCTTTTCGCGGTAGATGGATTTCAGCGCATTCATGGAAAGGAGGAAATCCGAACTGTCTTCCTCATTTTCCGTATACTTTTCCTTTCTCAGTGCGGCCTGAAAGAGATGGAAAGAGGAGGCATCCTGTTTCGTCAGATAATGGACTTCCGGGAAAGGAATGATCGAGTATCCGTTCGTTTCACAGTACTGATATAAAACATCGCTCTCCTCTTTGTCATCCTGATTCCGTATGGTAATGCCAATAGCGAAATCATCCTGGAAGATCTTATGATAGGCATAGATGTCCGGAGAGATCATCGTCAGAAAATAATCTTGATAGAAAGGCTCTGTATCCGCCTGTATGACAAGGAAAAGACCATCATGACAACTCTTTAACAGATTCGTTCCAATGATGTTTTCTTTTCTTGCAATCAGCTTGCAGAGATTCTGATATCCTTCTTCATTCTTCACATAGAGAAAAGCATGATATGGACTCTTGATGGAGCTTGCTAATGGAATACGATAACCGAAAATCGGTTTCAATCCCTGCTTTTTACAGGCAATCTCAAAAGTGGGATATGCACGGATATTGTTATCGGAGACACCGATAGCATCATAGCCGAGGTCTTTTGCCCGTTTCGCATATTCCTCCACATCAATAATGGAATCCGATATTTCATATGTAGTGACTGTACATAACTGGATGAAGTTCATACTAATATTATAATCGGTAGAGCAGAGGTTTTGATGAAAATCAGTCTCGATTCTTCAAATATTCGACATGCCGACAAACAGAGCCAAAGAGTAATCCTTCTTGTTCTCTTTGTCGTATTCCCAGAATGCTCTCGAATATCCTGATTCAAGTATAGAAAAAAACTGTTGACCTGGCACCATGTTCATCAGATGATATGGTACCTAGCCAACAGTTTTCATCTCACAGATTCTATGTTACGCCATCAGATAATACTTATTCAGATCTGCATAAAACTCCTCTGTATTTTCATAGCGCTTTGCCACCACTGAAATCAGATTGTCTTGCGGAAGCCACATATAGAATGTTTCTGTTTTATTATCTTCTTGATAGGTAATTTCATACTTTGCAGTCTTCAGACACTTATAAACTCCACAATAATAACCGAACTTATTCTTTACTCCATCAACATTCATGGTTACCATTGGGCCATTATTTTTTTCTCTTGTGTAATTCAATCCATAGAGCACTTCTGCACTCTGCTTTTCCAGAATTGAACTCTTATTGCTGTTCAGATATGTGATATCAAAGCCTTTTTCTGAAAGAATATTGGTTACTCTATCCCACATAGAGAGTTTCTTATCAAAACAAAAATCCAAAGTTTTTGTCGTATCCACATAATAGATAGGAGAATCAACTTCAATGATAGCAGTCTGATCCTTCTCCATCTCCTTAACCGTCATGGAAACATTCGGTTCTACCGTTTTTTCTGAAGTTTCTGATGTGATAGGTTCAGTCTCATTCGATGTCGAATGTGTCTGATTGCAAGAACACAAAATAAGGGGAATTAAGGCAATCGTCTTCTTTGCTTTGTTTCCAAAAGACATTTGATCCATCCTCCTTGTTATCTTTTGTTTTAGGTGTTCCGTTGGTATTTTTACAATAACAAAAGAAAGCATAGTAGTAAAGTGTTTTTAACAAAAAAGTATAAATTATATAGATTTTGAACATACCAATTGTTTTTGTTCAACTTATAGAATTTCGAATCCGTTGTAGCATTTCCGACTTTTCGGTTATAAACTATTCAAAACGGAGATTTCACTATGGAATGGTATTTTATTCTATGTATTGTTGTAGCAGCAGTTGTTGTCTTTCTTCTACTTGTCTTCTTCTTTGTCATCCCATTTGGACTAGTACAGTATATGTCTTATCCGAAGAGATGGAGCAGAGAGGAAAGCCATCTGGAAGACGAGAAGAAAGGACTTCTTGTCGGAGAAGATGAGTTGAAAAGAGAGCCGTTTGAAGTCAAAATGTCCGATGGATATGTCATCCACGGAGATATCTCTTTACAAGGTGACAATAAGAAATTCGTCATCTTCTGTCATGGATATTCTGTCAACCGGGAAACGATGATCAAATACGCTATGATCTATTATTCCCTAGGATACTCTGTTGTACTATATGATCATAGAAGCCAAGGCGACAATGTCCATAAGGACATCACCATGGGATATAAGGAATCGAAAGATCTTCATGAACTCATTCTCTGGCTGAAAGAGAAATACGGAGAAGATATCTTCTTAGGACTGCATGGAGAAAGCATGGGTTCTGCAACAATCCTTCAGACAGTCAAGTACAAAGACAGAATCGACTTCATCTCCGAAGACTGCGGATACAGCAATGTCAAAAAATTATTTGTCTACTTAGTCCGACATATGATGCATCTCTCTCCCTTCTTCATTCCGATGTGTGACCTCTATATGAAGCTATTCCACGGATATCATATGAAGGATGCCTCTCCAATTGAATACATCAAAGGATGCAAGATTCCGCTTCTTGTCATCCATGGTGAAAAGGATACCTTCATCCCGAATGAGCATTCGGAAGATATCTATCAGGCATTCTCTGGATATAAGGAAAAACATATCTTTTCAGGTGCTGAGCATGCAGAATCCTTCATAAGTGACAAAGAGAAATACAAAGAAACCATTGAAAACTTTGTCCGTAAAATAGAAAGCAATGAATAAAGCAGTCATCATTTCCGATTCCTTCAAAGGAACCCTGTCTTCCGAAGAAATATGCACTCTTTTTAAGAAAGCATTTTCTCAGATATTCCCAGAAAGCACACTCCTCTCCTTCCCTGTCTCAGATGGAGGAGAAGGTTTTATCGATGCGGTATCTTCTGTTTTAGACGGAAAGATGATGGAAACGGATAGTTTCGATTCCAACCAATATCCGATCAAAGCCAAATACTTCATCGACTCAAAAGATAACGCCTATATTGAATGTGCCTGCTGTCTTTCTCTTCCCATGACAAAGATCAAGGATCCTGGCATTACCTCTTCCTATGGAGTCGGCCTCCTGATCAAAGATGCTATCGAACACGGAATCAGACGCATCTATCTTTCCTTAGGAGGCACGTCTACTAATGACTGCGGAGCAGGTATCCTTTCCGCATTAGGTGTGAAATTCTATGATGAGAATCATGTTTTATTTCTCCCTATAGGAGATACGCTCAGCAATGTAAAGAGAATTGACGACAAGAAACTGAAAGATTTGACTAAGGGAGTCACTATTACCCTTCTAAGCGATGTAAAGAATCCGCTTCTTGGAAAAGACGGGTGCTCCTATGTCTTTGCCAAGCAGAAAGGCGCAGACGAAAAGAAAGTAATAGAATTAGAAAAACAGATGATAGGCTATCATCAGCTTCTGATGTCTTTAGGATACAAGGATTGTTCCAAGATAGAAGGTGCTGGCGCAGCTGGGGGAATCGGCTGTGGACTTATGACCTTCCTGTCAGCTGATATCACAAGCGGTATCGACACATATCTCAAAATGATACATTTTGAAGAACACTTAGAAGATGTTGATATGATTTTCACTGGAGAAGGTCATATTGATTCACAGACAAGTCATGGAAAAGCAATCGATGGAATCTGTAAAGTGGCAAAAAAGCAAAATATTCCTGTTGTCGCTATTGTCGGCGGTGCGGACAAAGATAGCGAAAATATGATTCAACAAGGACTATGTTCCATCGTTCCGATCAATCGGGAACCCATCTCCATCGATGAGATCAAAAAACATGCAACTGACTTCTACTATCTAACCTCGTTAAATATTCTTCGCCTTATCCAAGCAGCAGAGAAAATGAGCAAAACGCATCTCTGATTCCCTTTTCCTCAAGTTGTAAAATCCATCTTGTTATTCTAAAATATTTTATATGTTCATCTCAAATTATCATACGCATACAAAACGCTGCGGCCATGCCACAGGAGAAGACGAAGAGTACGTCGAGGAAGCGATCGGTTACGGATATCGTAACCTTGGTTTTTCTGATCACGCTATGCTTCCTGATTTTTCCGAGCCTTATACAAGAGCTGATTTCTCACATTTCCACGATTACTGTGACTCTATCCGCTCCTTATCCAAAAAATATGAGAATCAGATCGATATCTTTTTAGGATTTGAAGCGGAATCCTTCCCGGATTATTTCCCGTTCTTCCACGAACTGATTGAAAACGGAGTCTTGGATTATCTGATCTTAGGCAATCATTCCGCTATGGATGAGAACAAAGAGATCTATTGCCGATTTTCTAACATCACATCCGCTAGTCAGCTCTATCTTTATCGTGACCTTGCTCTTCAGGCTTTGCAGACAGGCATGTATAAAATCTTCGCACATCCGGATTACTTCATGTCCAATATTTCTGATTTTGATTCTGACTGCAAAAAGGTATCCCGTTCTCTTATCGAGGCCTGCATGGCCTATGATATCCCATTGGAGATCAATGTTGCCGGCATCCGAAATGGAAAAAAGGAGATAGGAAACGAGAAGAGATGGCGTTATCCTACGGATGACTTCTTCCATCTTGTCGGGAAATACCATGCCAAATGCATCTTTGGAATCGATGCTCACGCACCAGAACAGCTTTCGGATGACAGCGCCAATTTCACGGCCGCTCAATTTGCAAAAGAACATAATCTCCTTGTCATCGATAGCCTTCCTGACATCCATAAGCATTGATTCTCTTCCTTGAGCACAGGAATCTATCCTTACATATCAGCAATTTTCTCTTTGTTGATATTTCTCTTTTATCTATTTTGTTCTATTATTATATGTATGTCTGAAAGGAGTCTCTTATGAAAAAGAAATTTGCTTCCTTATTAGCCGGATTACTTTTATTCTCTTTATGTTCCTGTGGTTCTGCCCCTACCATTCTGGAATCAGAAGAAGACTGTTCCGATAAGATGACAGTCAGCGACGCAACCGTTGACAGTGTCTATAGCTTTATCGAGAGTGGTTTGACGACAAACCCAAAGGACTATACCTCTTCTCTTTCCTTCCACTTCACAGTAAAGAACGACAGCGACTACATCTGCACTAGTTTTTCCTATACTTACAACATCGCCGACTCTTCCGGAAAGAATGTCATCACAAAAGAGTTGTCTGATTATTCCGGACTGCTTGTCCTTTATCCTGGAGACTCTACCGTGATCTCCGAGATGATCAAAACAACAGAGACCTATGAATTCACTACTTTGGAAACCTACAAGATTGTCGACTTCAAATTTGAGAAAGCGGTCGCCTATTCCTCCAATGCCATCTATTCCACCGACACAGAGGAAACGGATGAAAGACATATCACCGTCTCTGATCTGACCGTAAGACTTGTCAACGATCTCAGCGGAACGAACCTCTACCGCGTCGACTATAAGATGTCCTATGAATACAAGAACAAAGGAGATAAGACCATATGGTTATACTATCCTCGCGTTGTCTTGCATATCGATGGACAGGATATCGCACTCTCAAAAAACGATATTTCCTATGCTGAAAACTCTCTGCAGTCCTTCTATTACTTCAATTCCGCAGAGACACTCGACTTGGAGAAGCCTTATAGTCTTAGCATCAAAGCTGCCATCGGAACCCATGACTACACAAGTTATACCGATCCTCTCGTTGCTGTCGTATTGACGATTATGATCTGTTCCGTCCTTGTTCCAGTTGTCGCAGGACTTATCGTCCTCATCGTCATGCTCTCCATCAACAAGAAGAAAAAGAAGAAAGAAACAAACAAGTAAAGAAAACACGAGGTAAATCATGAACATCAAAGACGGATATCTATCCTTTCAGGGCTACAAGACCTATTATCGAATTGCAAATCCAGAAGGGAAAAAGATTCCGCTTCTTCTGCTTCATGGAGGCCCTGGATCCACACACAATTATTTTGAAGTCTTTGATGATATGGCTTTGAAAGATGATAGGCCTATCATCTCTTATGACCAGTTAGGATGTGGATTGTCTTCTCTTACGGATAGTCATCCCTCTTTATGGGTCAAGGAGACCTGGGTAGAGGAGTTAATCAATCTCAGAGAAAAACTGAACCTGAAGAGGATTCATCTTCTCGGCCATTCCTGGGGTGGAATGCTCTCAATCATCTATCTGACCGATTATCATCCAGAAGGAGTCATCACCTCGACTCTATCCTCAACACTATCCAGTGTCAGACTCTGGAGCAAAGAGACACATCGGTTAGTAAACTATCTTTCCATAGAAGATCAGCAAGCGATTACTGATGCAGAGAGCACACATAACTACTCTACTCTTGAATTTAAAATTGCTAATGATCATTACATGGAGAAATTCATCACAGGAAGCAAGAAGAAGACTCTGCCTGAATGCATGACACGTCCCAAAGTCAGTGGCAGTGAAGCCTATAAAATCGCCTGGGGAGAAAGCGAATTCACTCCCGATGGCACCTTAAAAGATTACGAATACACCGATAAACTGAAAGACATCCGTTGTCCAGTCCTTCTTTTCTCTGGTGCCGATGACGAATCGACCCCGCTTCAGAACAAGATCATGTACGAAAACCTGACCTGCAGAAAGGACTGGTATCTCTTTGAAAAGAGTCACCACCAAAGCTATATCGAAGAGCATGAGAAGTATGTTGAAAAACTAGTTTTCTTCCTGAACGAAAATGAGGTAAACGAATGAAATTCACTTTGTTAAATTCCTTTAACGGAAAATATTCCATCCAGAGCATAGAAGACTCTTACGTCCTTGTCGACTATACCGGAATCTCCTTTCTCGACAAAGAGACTCTCCAGGTGAAATATAAGATCAGTGACTTCTTCAATGGCATCACCGACTGCATCCAGCACGACAAAAAGTACTATATGCTTGGAAATATCTGCGGAGAGCATCGCATCTACGATTTAGAGAAGAAAGAAATCATTTTTGATGTCCAACTGAAACCAGTGGAGAATATGACCATCATCAGTTCCACGGAAAGACTGGATGGAAAATCCTACTATATTTTCTATTCCACTCCGGAATTCGCTTTTGCGAAGAACGAGAATAAGCCAGAGAATGTGAAGGTTTTCCAATACTCGTTCCCTAATACAGAGGATGGAAAGGAAGTCAGCTTAGATGGAAACTATTATGACGCCTACTCCCATAAGATGATCCACGGATATCTTCTCATCAATAGCAACGGAGAAGTCGATTACATGGATGAAGAAGAACACATCACCAAACATCCTGAGATTCAGTACAATGACGTTCACCCTGTCTTCAATGAGAAAAGAGGAGAAATCTATATCACATCGGAATATGGTCTGCGCGTCTATGACAGCAATCTTATCGAATGCAATAAATTCGATATCATCAGCGATGCAAAGAAGGAAGTGACTTCTCCTCTTCTTTTCTATGTCAGCAAAGAAGTATTCAAGGATAAATCAGAGGACAAACCGAACCTTCAGGCCGCAGAGACAATCAGCGACCTTCAGCTTTTGGATGAGAATCATGTCTGTGCCATGATTCAGGATGCAAGCAATATCTACTCGAAGATTCTTGTCATCGATGTCAGAAACGGAAATATCGTTGGCGAGTTCGAAATTGGAATCAGAGCCAGCGACCTCTTTGTCCTAGATGAGAAGACGATTGCTTTCTTTGTCTATGACACCGTTCATATCATGAGGATAGAAGAATGACACTAAGAGAATTCTATACAGAGATAAAGGAAAAGACGGAAGACGCTTCTTTTTCTCCGATGTGGGAGATCGATGATCTCTCCTCTCTTTGCTACTACCTCTCTTTGATTCAGCTTCCTGAGGATGTTGTAAAAGAGGTCGACTTCCTGAACCGAAAGAAGTTTGGTGAAGTATTTGAGGACTTCGAACCGAAGAAGATTCTTCGTCACGGCCAGTATCTTTCCCAACTGAACTATGTTCTGGATACTTTCCTTCCAGAGAACATCTCCGCCTACAAAAGGATGACTCAGACTGTCTTTCTGACTGCGAAGATGCTATCCCAATACAGAACCTTGGATGAGTTTTCAGAAGAGATTCAGAAGAAATGCCCTGAGAAAGATGACAAGAAGCAGTTTGAATTTCTGAACTCCTTCCGCCTGGAGTATTCGCTTCCGAATATGTTCTTCCATACGACCTGCCTTTTCTTCTCGAAGACTGGCCTTCTTGATATTCCTTATCTCAATACAGGAATCAAGCGCATCCTGCACGAAAAATTAGTCGTAGACGAAGACAATTACGCTCTATTTCATATCCTATGTCTTATAATAAAAATCAGCGATGATTGCGGATACGAAATCTCGCAAAGAATAGAGGCTTATTCAAAATAAACATGCTGACACTATCTCACATTGACAAGACCTACAAGGTCGACGGCACGGAATTTTATGCACTGAAAGACGTTAACCTTTCCTTTCCTGAAGTTCAGTTCGTTTCGATTCTCGGTCCTTCTGGATGTGGGAAAACGACGTTATTGAATATCATTGGCTGTCTTGACACTGCTTCCTCAGGACAAGTCGTTTCAGATGGAAAGGAACTCAGTTCTCTCAACGAAAAAGAAAAGAACTCCTATCGAAACAATAAGATCGGATTTGTCTTCCAGAACTGCTATCTGATTCCTCAGTTATCCATCATCGACAATGTCAAGATTGCCTTAAGCGTCAGAAATCAGACAAAGAAGGAATGTGAAGAAAAAGCTCTCGAAGCTCTGAAACTTGTCCATATGGAAAAAATGAAGAACAAGAAACCGAATCAGTTATCCGGCGGACAGCAGCAGAGAGTCGCTATCGCAAGAGCAATCGTCACTTCTCCTTCTTATATTCTTGCCGATGAGCCGACTGGCGCATTGGACAGTGCCTCCAGCAAAGAGATCATGGATCTGCTGAAGGAGATTTCCAAGACGAAGCTTGTCATCATGGTCACCCATAATGAGGAGATTGCTTCAAAGTATTCTGATCGCATCATCAGAATGAAAGACGGCGGAATCGTAAGCGATGAGAAACTCCACGAAAGAACCGAACAGCTAGAGGAGAAAAAAGAAGAGAATTCTTCTCATCTACCTTTCACAATGGCACTAAGGTTAGCCTTCAAAAACCTGAAAGCAAGAAAAGGAAAGACAATTCTTTCCACAATTGCCAACTCGTTCGGTATGATTGGAATCGCCTTCTTACTTGCCATCAATAACGGCTTTGACAAATACTCTTATACCATCTCTAGCGCATCCGCTACTTCTCTTCCAATCGTCATCTCCAACTACACCGAGAAGACCGATAAGGAATCCTTTAACAAGACCAATCAGTCTATCGCCTATCCAGATTCCCAGGAGATCTATCCGAATGTAACCCAGTCATCCAATAGCGCCTATAAATACACGAATATCACACAGAAATATCTCAATTACCTGGAATCGATGAAAGAGGATAACCTCATCAATCAGTATGTCATCGGATATTCCTCCTCTTATTCCTTTAATCTCTCTACTGTCTTTCCAGAATCCATCAACAAGCAATACTCTTCCTCTATCCAATACGTCAACACAACCATCACCAACTACAATTACTATGCGAATAACGCTTCCCTTCCTTACAATATTTTCCATGTCTTATATGGTGACTTAGAGCAGTATGACCTTCTTGCTGGAAGTCTTCCTACAAGCGAGAATGACCTTGTCCTTGTGGTCAACAAATACAACGCCGTCAGCTTCAAGATCCTTCGCGCCCTTGGATTCTATAACTCCAAAGATACAGAAAGCGATGTCAAAGATACCAGTCTTTCAACCAATGTCAAACCAATTTCCTTCAGCGATGTCATCGGTAAGGAATACAAGATATTCAATAACAGCGAAGTCTATTCCTCTGACTCAGAAGTAAACATCACGGATGCCATCGGTCATAATAGGACAATACACTATTACAACAAACAGAAGCTGAATGAAACCTTCTATAACAGTAACGGAAGGACACTGAAGATCACCGGCATATTGCGACCAAAGCAGTCCACCGCCTTCTCTATCCTCTCTCCTTCTCTCTGTTACAGTCAGAAACTTCAGGATAGCCTGATGCCTGAGAATACGTCGAGTGAAGTGGCAACACAGATCAAAAACAATATTGTCTTCTCCAAGCCGAGCGATGTCACCGAAAGTGCTGTCAGTGCCTTCACTTCCGAACTTCAGAAAGTATTGGATGATTATTACGCTAGCGAATCCTCTGTTCTTCCGACATCGAATCTCAACAGCGTATTCAAACGATACTTCAACTATTATCCCTTTGATGATAAAGGATATTACTATGAAGGCTTCTCCACCTTCCTGAACACTGCAAAGAAGCTAGGCGCAGAACTGATCAATGATGAACTGAAAGGCAAAGATCTATCCACGAAAGAAGAGATTGATGCTCAGATGGATAAAATCAAGAAAGACTTCCTTCTGAATGTCGACCAAGCCTATGATGACATCATATCCTTGATCGGATACTGTAACGCCTATTCCACTATCCAATGTCTGGTCATCTTCCCAAGCACTCTGGAAGCCAGAAAGACTGTCATGGAAAAACTGGATGACTTCAACAATATCCAGGATGACTCCACCCATGCAAGCTGTGAAGAGGAACAGATCTACTATGTATCCAGTGAAGACTCCTCTCTGATCGATGATGTCTCTGAAATGATTCAGCTAGTCTCTGTCATCCTCATCATCTTCGCCATCATCTCTCTTGTCGCTTCTTCTGCCATGACTTCTCTCATGATATCCAATACAGTCTTAGAGCGAAGAAAAGAGATTGGACTGCTGCGTTCCTTCGGAACGAAGAAGGTCGACGTCATACTGTTATTTGAACTAGAATCTCTCTTCATCGGTTTCCTAGGCGGCATCGTAGGGTCTTTGTCCACTGTCATACTAGCGATACCGATCAATCATCTTCTCGATTCCTACTTGACCTACTATCACATTGAAAGGATTTGCAACTTCACATTCCCGCACGCTCTTATCGTCATTGCCCTATCGCTTGCCATCGGAATTGTATCCGCATTGATTCCATCATTCAAAGCGATCAAAGTAAATCCTGTCGATTCATTGAGAAGCGAGTAAACAACCTAATTGTCGTATACTAAAAATGCTCTTAGATGTCTAAGAGCATTTTTTGATTCGTTTTCCTTGTTCAGCTAAGTTGAACTGTCGCATTCTTGGATGTGACAAGTTTCTTGTATTCTTTGCGGAGTGAATTGATGTCATCCGTCTTTTCACTTGGAACTTCTTTCACGCACCATGCATGATAGGTCTTATAGTCATTGACATCTGTTGCATAATAGGCTTGCGTTTCCTCGCTGCTTACCGGAATGAAGAGAATGACATCATCCATCTTGCAATGATATTCATTTGTTCCTTCCCATCCATCATAATCATTCATATCACTTTTCTCAGCATCACAGCTTACAAGATAATCAAACACTGCTTTGGACTGTTTGATAAGTTTATCAGAGATATAAGCAGAGGTCTCCTTATACCGATGACCAGCAACCTCAGACAATTCCACTAGTGTAACCGTATATCTATCATCCTTCTTTCCCTGTCCACAGGCTACTAATAGAAGAGACAGAGCCACCAATAAGATTGATTTTCTTTTCATTTTTCATTATGCCCCCATATAAATCGCAGCTCTGAAATATTGACTTGTCACATAATAATCGCCTTCATTCTCTTTGTACCAATCATAATGTGTAATCATGAAATTACCGGAATAACGTATATTCGCAACACCAATTCCTAACACCGCGTGCCCTTTTTCTTTTCCTTTCGAATCAATACATGTGATACTGAGCATTGCAGGATTCTTCTTCGAATTGATTATAGCAGCATAATCGTTAAAAGAGGTCGAACAACGAGCTTTATAATTCGAATATCCTTTTGCCGCAAAATAAGAAGTAAGGCCAAGCAATTCATTTGCCCTTGATGTGCCATCGTTTGTGGATGTTTTCATATAACCGGCCATCTCAACAATAACCTTATCTACCGCTTTCTTATTATCAGAATGCTCTAACGGAAGCAGACCATCAATAAGATTAGTCAGATTAGAGTATCTATCATAGAAAGAAACGAGCATGGTTCCTGCTGTTGGAGCACAGCCGTTATCAATTGGCCCATATGAATAATTATAGTATGTTGGGCAATTCGTTAGATATTGTGCGGAGGAAAAACTATCATAATGGCTCGTATAGAGATCGACATTGAGTTGTGGCATTTCATAGGACAGAGGGTCATCATTTGATACTGCGAGAGCGGAATAATCTACACAATCTAATGAATCATCCGTAACAGTTGAAAATATCGGAGACAAGCTTTCAGGATCATTCAGATCAGGACGTTCACTTCC
>CAVJZP010000021.1:0-32140 GCA_963654365.1 Oscillospiraceae bacterium | reverse complement strand
GATGTCATCCTTTATTTCGCTCGGAACTTCTTTCACGCACCATGCATGATAGGTCGTGTAATTATTGACATATCTCAACCACCTTTGTATTATTTAGTAAATCATAAATTACTAAATCATAAATTACTAAATTAAAGGAGGACAATATGAACTTCATAGGCAGAGAGGAAGAGCAAAACAAGATCAACGCCATATTAGATAAATCTGGATATCAGGGATGCCTGATCTATGGCAGGCGTCGTATGGGAAAAACTGAGCTTGTCAAGCATTGTCTTATGAATAAAAAGCAGCCTGTCATTATGTATCAGTGCAAAGAATCCAGTGAACAGGACAACACAATTCAACTGACCGAGCTTATCAAACAGGTTCTAGGAAAATCATATCTTTCCTTTGAACATTTTATGGATGCCATCCTTTACCTTTTTGACTTATCAAAAACAGAAGAACTCTATTTTGTCATCGATGAATATCCGTATATCCGAGAATTCATAGATGGCTGTGATTCAAAATTACAGGAGATCATCGATTCTCATGCAATGAACTCCAATATCAAGTTTTTCCTTTTAGGCAGCAGCATTTCCGCAATGAAGGAAATCCAGGAACATGAGAGCCCCTTATACATGAGATTCCATTCTTCCATCTTGCTCAAACAGATGGACTATTACGATTCTTCTAAATTCTATCCTTCTTACTCATCAGAGGATAAAGTACGCGTTTATGCGGCATTCGGTGGTGTACCATATTACAATGCCCAGATCAATGACTCCTTATCTGTAAAAGAAAACATCATTCGAATCATCAGCGGTCATTTTTCTAATCTAAAAGACTTTTTGGAAATCTATCTAAAAAGCGAATTAAGAAAAATCAACAACTTCAACGTTGTATTCGAATGCATTGCCCTCAACGCATTCCACTTTTCTGATATTCTAGCAAAGTCGCATATCGATACATCAGCAGCACTCTCTGGCGTTCTTCAGAAACTGATTGCTATGGATCTGATTGAATATGTAACCCCAATCAATGACAAAAGGAAAAAGACAAAGGGCGGATATATCATCAGCGATTTCTGTGTGCGGTTTTAT
The DNA here is from genome assembly GCA_963654365.1 of Oscillospiraceae bacterium. Lineage (GTDB taxonomy): Bacteria > Bacillota_I > Bacilli_A > RFN20 > CAG-288 > Enterosoma. The sequence continues at coordinate 31,058 of CAVJZP010000021.1, read as the reverse complement.
TACAACTTCATATACAGAAACGAATCCGCTCACAGCATCTTAAGTGAAACACTCTTCTATGACACATTCATAGCTGAAGAATTTGAGAAGCATACAGTACCACTTTGTTTTGAAACCATTGCAAAGCAATTCTTAATCCGCAAGAACAAAGAAGGAAAAATAACCCCATTGCTTATCGATATCGGAACCTACTGGTATGACAATCCAAAAGAAAAGAAGAACGGTCAATTCGATGTTGTGGGAAAATGCATGAACGGATATGTTTTCTTCGAATGCAAATTCACAGAAAGCCCTATTACCGACAAAATCGTTCAAGAGGAGATTCAGCAAGTCTCCATGACAAATCTAAGCCCAGTCAAATATGGTTTCTTCTCTAAATCCGGGTTTGATTTATCAGATAAGGACTCATATCTCTTGTTCAGTTTGGAAGATCTTTATCGTTAAATAACATAAAGTTGTTTTCAATCGTTCTCTTTTAAATCCTCGACTGAATCATATTATCATTTAAATTTATCCATACAAATGCCATAGACCATCTCTGATCTATGGCATTGATTTTCATTCGTTTACTCGATTTCGAGCTTGCCGGATGCGACAAGTCTTCCATCCAGTCTATCGAAGAGAAGGATGTTGTCCCCTTCAGCATCGATGATGATCTTGCTTCCGACAGGATAGTCGACTCCACCGAATACGACAGAAGTCAGGATGTAATCGTTGACCTTGAGTTTGACTGTCGTCTCCATACCGGAAGGAAGGGCAGCATAGACTTCTGCTTCGATTCCTTTTCCTGCACAGACTCTTAAGGCTTCCGGACGGATGCCAAGATAGAATCTTCCATTATCGCTGACATCAGCACCATCGGCGGTGACGATGTTCGGAAGGAAGGTAGTGTCCGCATTTCTCTTCTCGACATAGCCTTTCTGAGCAGACCTTTCCTCTTTGAGTCTGTCTCTTTCCTCTTTGAGAGTAAGATACTCGCCTTCTTCCTTTTCAAGGGAGAAGTCAGTCTCATTCGGAAGGAAGACACCGTTCAAAGCGCCGTTAAGTCCTGTGAGTTCAATCTTTCCATCCTGATTATCGGCATCGACAGGAACGAAATTCATAGCCGGATTTCCGACAAAGTCAGCAACGAAGAGGTTGTTCGGTCTGGAATAGACGGTGAGCGGCGGATCATACTGCTGAATGACACCGTTTCTGATCAAACAGATCTTTGTGGCAAGGGTCATAGCTTCGAGCTGATCGTGTGTGACATAGACGAAGGTTGCACCAGTCTCTCTATGAAGTCTCTTCAGTTCCGCTCTCATCTCAAGTCTCAGTTTGGCATCGAGGTTGGAAAGAGGTTCATCCATGAAGAGGACCTTCGGACCAGGTGCCAAGGTTCTTGCAATAGCGACACGCTGCTGCTGACCACCGGAGAGTTCTGCTGGATAACGATCCATGAATTCTCCGATTTTGACGACACGGGCGACATGTCTGAGTTTCAGATCCATCTCTTCCTTGTCGAGTCTTCTCTTCTTCAGATATACTTCTCCGTCTTTGAGAAGATCATATGTCTTCTCATCGATTGTGAAGCCTTTCTCTTCTATCTTTGCTTTCTCGGCTTCGGCTTTGACAAGATAATCCGAACTTGCCTTTTCGATTGCTTCCTTAGCAGCCACCTCATCCATATCGTCAAGTTTGAGATTCATGATCTCCTTGGCGGAGTACTGAGAAATAGTAAGTCCATCGATGAGGAAGAGCATCTCTTTGTCGGCATCTTTCTTGCCGTCTTTGTTGATGCTGTCTTTGATGGCATTCAGTATCACATCCAGCTGAAGGACTTTCTTTGACATATCGAGAAGTCTTTCGTATTCACTGGCGTGAACGGGCATCTCCTGCTTCACGTTCTGAAGTCCGAAGAGAATGTTCTTATAGACTGTCATATGCGGCCAAAGAGCATAGTTCTGGAAGAGGAAGCCGACATGTCTCTTATTGGCAGGGACATTGATTCCCTTGTCAGAATCAAAGACAACCTCATCACCGATTGTGATTCTTCCTGATGTCGGTGTCTCAAGACCTGCAATCATACGAAGGGTAGTTGTCTTACCACATCCGGAAGGTCCTAAAAGGGTGATGAAAGCCTGATCTTCAATCTCCATATCAAGATGGTCGGCTCCATAGAAGTCATTCCATCTCTTGGTAACGTCTTCAAGTAATATCCTAGGCATACTGTTTATCCTCCGATACCTTTGTCTAAGCTAGCGCCTGTGATCAGGTTGACTAACCAGTTGATCAACAAAATAACAACGACAAGCAATAAGTTCGCAGCGTTCTCCAGTCCGAAGACACCATCTGCGTGCCAGACGAACATCTCCTTGGTAAGGAGCATCTGGTTGCCGCCGATAAAGACGAACAAGTCGTATTCACGCATACAGGAGATGAAAGGAAGGAGATATCCAGAGAGGAAACTTGCCTTCTGAATCGGGAAGATGACGCGAACCATACGTTTCCACCACGGAACATTCTGAATGACTGCGGACTCTTCGATTTCGCCGGAGAGCTGAAGCATAGCGTTCGTTGCAGAACGGGAAGCAAACGGAATGTATTTGATGGATCCTAAGATAATGGCAAGGAGCATCGGAGAAGTGTAAAGGAATGTCATGCCAATGCTAGAGAGATTGGATGCCATGACGAAGTAGATGGCAGAAAGAGTGATGGAAGGTAAGAGGTAAGGCAGGAAGGCAAGCGCATTGACGCCGTTTGCAAGTTTGGACTTACGTTTTCTCGCTACCGCGTAACCAATCAATAGACCGACCGTACCAGCGATAAGAGCACAGACAACCGAGAGCAATAAGGTTCCTTTGATGGATGACCAGAACTCTGAATTGTGGAAGATGCCGTTATAGCCAGCCGAACCGATATCATGATTGTTGCTGATCCAGTATTTCAACGTAAAGCCGGAGAAGTCACCAGTTCCTGGGTTCGGAAGAACAGACTCCAAAGCGAAGGAGACCATCGGACCGATGCAGAAGAAGACAGTGAGGATAGAAAGGATAACGGCAACGACCCACTTACCGATCTTTCCGAGATTGATCTTGGTGATCTGACCGGATTTTCCGGAAACCGTCGTGAAGGACTTTCTGCTTCCAGTGGATTTCTGGTTGATGTAAAGGACGATAAGTCCCATTGCAATCATGACAAGGGAGATGACATTTCCGATACCGTATTGCCATTCCGTTTTCGAGTTGAGCAAGGTTTCCATCTGTGTTGCAAGGACCTTGTAGTTGACAGGGTTACCCAATGTGACAGCGACAGAGTAGGAAGAGATTGCGCTGGAGAAGACTAAGAGGATGGTAGACAAGAGGGCTGGTTTCAAAATCGGAACGGTGACCCTTGTGAAAATTTTCCAACGGGGAATGTTCAGAATCGTAGCAGCCTCTTCCAAGTTAGCATCCATGTTTCTTAAGATGCCACCGATGAGGATGTAAGCAAATGGTGCGTAGTGAAGGCCTAAGACAAAAGCGATTGGGAAAGGTCCATAACAGAACCATTCCGGAACGACCCATCCTGTCAAAGCCTGCATTTCACCGACATGTCCGCCTCGGCATGCTGTGGAGATAAAAAGGTTTTTCCAGAAGAGGGCGAGTGTCCACTGAGGCATAACATAAGGGAAAATAAAAATAGCGGAGATAAACTTCTTGAATCTCATATTCGTACGGGTAATCAAATAGGCCACGCCACCGCCAAAGACAATAGAGAAGACACAGGCGATGACAGCGATCAACAAAGAGTGTCCCATCGGCTGCCAGAAATACGAAACAGCGAATTCACCGGCCAATGTGTTCTTCCAGTTAGTGAATCCATACCCCGTGGTGATAGAGGTGATCGGGTTAGTATTGGCGAAGGTGGATAAGACTAAGGAGACCAAAGGAGTGATGGTAAGGACGAGAAGAATCAGTCCTAAAGTGACAAGAATCGTATTCGGCGGATAGGAAAAGAATGTCTTGGTCTTATTCAGATTACGACGTAAAGAAGATGCAGATCCATTCGATACTGGTTGATCCATATCATTGATCCTTTCTTTATTCAAGAGAATAGGCCGTGCCCCAAACGGAGCAACGGCCTATGAAATTCCAAAATAGGTAGAGGGAAAGATTTACTTCTTGGCAGTCTGCGCAACAATGAACTTGTTGACAGCTTCGTAATTTTCACCGATGTAGCTAGGTTCCTCGATGACAGCGTTTCCACCAGTCTTGGAGGTCCACCATTCACTCTTCGGATCGTTCATGACAGAGAAAACGTTTTCACCATCATTGCTCTGAGTATAAGTGTAGGCACCTTTATCATCTTTCTCTGTAGCAAGGGTACCATGTCCATATTTGGTTCTGTCGATGTTGATAGAAGACATAGAAGGATAGTCACCGATATCAACAGCCCATCCCTTGTAACCATCAGCAGTGGTGGAAAGGATGTTGATCAAAGCGCAGGTGGTATAAGGATGTGTGGAATTCGGCATGACCTGGAGGTAATGCTTATACATGAAGCCACCGAAGCCCTTCATCTTCATCTGAGCACTATTTCCATCGGTATTATTAGCACCGAGAGCAGGAGAGACAATCCACTTTTTGGAGACTTCATCGGTTTCAGAGAGGTTCATCATCTTGGAGTAGACAATCCAGCCATAAGAACCCTTTGCCGTCTTGACAGCGAAGGCATTGACAGCAGCGCCATCATCATTCTGGAAGATAGCGTTCTTGATGTAACCAGCGATGAAAGCATAGGCATACTTCTTGTCGCCATAGGAAGAGAATTCATCGGATTCCGGATTGACGCCCTTAGCTAGTTTCTCGGTTTCGCTAAGATCTTCCCAAGCTTCCTTAAGCATGGTGTTGTATTCCGTCTTGGTGAGCATGATAAGCCAGTCACGGTTGACGTTCTCATTGTTCGGATCCATGGTCTGAATATGCTTGCCGGTATCGGTGAAGTCCCAGACATTATCCGGAATTTCCTGCTCGCCGTCGGAATTATTGACTAACCAAGTCTTGAAGTTGTACTGGAGAGAGAAAGGCTCCTTGTTGGAATCATCGCCTGTCCATTCCTTCGGAACATAGTTGACGAACTGGCTTCCGAACTGGGAAAGCTGATAGCCATCCTGGACAAGAGCACCATCATAGCCAGTCTTTGCGTTGGCCTTGATGTCACCGACCAATTTGCTGTAGATGTGTCCATCATCCAAGACATCCCATGTGAACTCATACTTCTTCTCATCAGCAAGTTCAGGATTCTTTTCTGCTAAAAGACTTCTGAAATAAGTAGCGGCTTTCTTAGCTCTGGAAGAGCATCCGACCCATCTGAAGTTCTTGTCGCTGGAGTTGACAAGTTCATCGGCTGCCTTCTGAAGAAGGGCATCACGATCAAGAGTCATAGCGTCCTTGACAGCGGCTTCAACGGTATCACGATTGGTCTTACCGCAGGAAGTCGTGGATAAAGTAGTCCCGCATAACGCAAGCACAGCTAACGTAGAAACTAAAAATTTGTTTTTCATTTCGATTTCTCCTTTAGATAGTTTCTTTACATAGAGGACAGAAGTCTCTCTACGTTGTAAAATTATAGTATCTAAGCGCTTTCAAGTCAATAAAAACCACTTTTTCAAAAAACCAGGAAAATAATATCAAAAATAAATATATGTTTTTTAGAAGAAAACTACTACTTTTCTCAATTTTATGGCTTTATTTGCAATATTCTTCTATACAAAAAATTTACAGAAACCTTACATTCCTGTAAATTTTATATACAATTTCTTGAAGCCGGATAGCCTTTTCAGAGTCTAATAGATTCTGACCTGGTCTTCCTTTCTATAGAGAGACATCTCACTGAAATCGATATCGAAGGAGATACTCTTTCCTTTCTCTGTTTCATCCTTATTAATATAAGGGATGTAGAAGGTAGTATCATCCCAGCTGACTTTAAGATATTTTTCTGTTTTATAATCAAGGACATCAAGAATTTTGCCATGGAAGGTTCCGTTTTCATTCACTTTGATATTCTTGGTAGGAACAATGAACTCATATTCCTTCTTATGGCAGTCATATCCATCGACTAAGGCCGCTTTTCTTACCGCCTCCATCATAGCGTCAACCTGGCTAGAACGGATAGAGAAGAAGTATTCGTTCTTCTTTCCTTTGATGATCTTGCCTGTCATAGACAAAACATCCGAGATAGGCTGAACGACTTCTTTTCCGTCCTGAATGACAGTCAGCTTTGTAAAATCAAGGTCGTAGGATATAGCATCCTCCGTCTCTTTGAAATAGTAATGATATCCATCAGAATCGATGCGGAAATAAGCGACATCATCAATAGTCTTTACATCCGCTTTCTCTAATGCAATTGTTTCTCCCTTGATAAAGGAATCATTTGGAATACGTAAAGTGACATCACCATCGTGTAAAACATCCGCTAAAGCAGAAGATAGATGGACACTCTTTCCAAAGAGGATAAGATTTCCTTGCTCAATCTTAGCACCGACTTCATAATCCTTGCGGACAGATAAAAGAAGAGACTGTTCGTTCTCATCAAAGAGATGAATCTTCTCTCCCTTGAATTTCAGAGATAATGTCTGTCCTATCTGGTACGGATGATTTCCTGTCGTCTTGATAGTGCAAGGATAACTAAGGTCCTTCAAGGTGATATCCCCATATACTAAAGTCTCATCTCCCAGTTTTTCAACGACAGAGACTTTAAACGGAATGCCATCGGATACGATTTCGATATGCTCTCCTCGGATGCCAAGTGTGATTTCCTTTTCCCCATTAAGGTAGGAAGAAGGAAGAGAATCCAACAAGGAATAAGGAAGGGAAAAAGTGGCATCCTTGATATGGGCGATGACTTCCTCTCCTTCTTTCTTCAGAGTGACGGGGAAGAAGTTCATCTGCGGTGTTCCGATAAATCCGGCGACAAACTTATTTTTCGGATGATCATAGAGATTCATCGGAGTGTCGATCTGCTGGATGAAGCCATCCTTCATGACAACGATGCGGTCACCCATCGTCATCGCCTCAACCTGATCATGCGTGACATAGATAAAGGTCTTCTTGACTTCCTGATGGAGTTTCGTGATCTCCGTTCTCATCTGTCCTCTTAATTTGGCGTCAAGATTGCTTAACGGCTCATCTAGAAGAAAGGCTTTCGGATCGCGGACCAATGCTCTTCCTAAGGCGACTCTCTGTCTTTGGCCACCGGACATCTCCTTTGGCTTTCTGGCCAGATAATCCGTGATTCCTAAGATATTGGAACTGTATTTGATCTTTTCCTCGATTTCGGCCTTGGTATAATGCCTTTGAATCTCAATGGGACCTTCCTTCTTCTTAGCCTCATCCAAAAGCATCTTCAGGCGTAAGACTTCCTGGTCTTCTTTTCTCATCTTGGCTAAGAGAAGCTGTCTTTTCAGTTTCGAGATTCTCTTCTTGTCGATTCCGATGATTTCTTTTCCGTCTTTGTCTTTCTTGGTATCTGTGATCTTCTGGTTCTTCAGTCCGAAGGCCATGTTTTCATAGATTGTCATATGAGGATAAAGAGCATAGTTCTGGAAGACAAAGGCGATATCTCTGTCCTTCGGCTCTTCGTAATTCATCAGCTTGTCACCGATGAAGAGATCACCGGCCGTAATCTCCTCTAAGCCAGCAATCATTCTGAGCGTCGTGCTTTTTCCGCATCCGGATGGGCCGACAAAGACAATGAATTCTCCATCCTTGATATCGAGGGAGAAATCACTAACTGCCTTCGCACCATTCGGGTAAACCTTATAGACGTGAGATAATTTCAGATCTGCCATTTTGCTATCCTCCTATCAGTCATTTCTGCTGAAAATTTCCTTCAGCTTTTCTTTGTCTGCCTTGTATTCTCTCTTCTCTGTGAGCAATCCGTTGACTTCCTGCTGAACATCGCTAAGCTGTGTAAGGCAATATCCGCTGAAGAAGCAGGAATCAAAGATAGCATCGACAAGCCCTTTCAGACGAGAGAGGAATTCCTCCTCTCCTTTTGCAGCTTTTCCATATCCCCAGCCGACATCCTTGTCCTTTTCAAAGGCGATGCCACCGAATTCACTGAGCAATACCGGCTTATCCCTATTCTCATATCCAGGTATCGCGAATTCTCTTCCGTTTGGATGAGCGATCACTTCGCGGGAATAGAAGTCTTTATGATCATTTGTCTCCTTCTTTCCGTATTCCTTCATCAGGGCCTGATAGGTAGATCCATAGTTATGAAGAGTAAGCAAGTCGCTATCAGTATGTTCCCAGCCATCATTGGAGATGACGAAGCGGTTCTTCTCGAAGCATTTAGTAAGATGATAGAGACCTTGCATTCCTTCCTGCATCTCTTTGCTTTCCTTGACTGAGCGAAGGCCCCATGATTCGTTAAAGACGACAAGTGCAGCGACAGAGGGATGATTGTGATGCTCCTGAAGGATGTCTAGCCATTCTTTTGTAAGATTAGAGATTGTCTTTTCTCTGTATTCATATGCAGAAGGAAGTTCCTGCCATAAATAGTATCCCAGAATATCGGCATAATAATAGAAGAGGGAAGATTCGATCTTCTCATGCTTTCTGCATCCGTTCAATCCGATTTCCTTCATCATCTCAATATCGGAGATCATCTCATCCTCACTTAAAGTGAGTCCGCCCTCTTTGCTATAGCCCTGGTCTAAGACGAGTTTCATGAATCTTCTGTCCCCATTGCTATAGATGGACTTCCCGCTTGATTTCCAATTGCATACACCGAAATAGGAATAGACCTCGTCAATCTTTATACCGTTATGATAAAGACGGAATACAACATCATAAAGATTCGGATAAGAAGCATCCCAGCCATGGACTTTCATCGTATCCGTGTCATCACTGATGTCATATGTAACAGAGAAAACGTTACGACATGCTTCTTCTCTTGACTTCACAATCTTCTTTCCGTGATAGGAGATCTCTGTCTCTATCTCCAATCCATCTCTATAATGAGAGATATCGAATTCGATCTTGATATTCCTATCGTAATAGGAAGGATCCATACGGCAGGAAGTGAGGTAGGAATCCTTCACTTCCTCTAAATAGACATCCTTATAGATACCTGTCGTCTCTCGGTAGAAGCATTCATAATTATGATCCTGCCATCTCTGTTTTCCACGGCTATGAAGACAGGAATAGTCATCCTGCACACGTAAGACAAGAGCATTATCTCCGTCGAGGAAATTATCTCTCAGCTCCACTGTAAATCCGCTATATCCGCCGACATGTGTCTCGATCATCTTTCCATTAAGATAGACTTCCGTTTCATAATCGACACCATCAAAATGAAGAAGATACTTCTTTCCTTTCTCCAATTTCAAAGTCTTATGATACCAGAGAATCTGGTGGATTCCTTTGTCATTGATCTTAGAGGAAGGATATTCAAAGGAATAGGGTACGACTATCGTCATCGAATCCTTTGGAAAAGAGGAAGAATAATCCTCTTTTCTTCCGATGTCATTGTCATCAAAGGCAAAATCCCACTCTCCGTTCAACGAGAGGAAAGGTTCACGGAGGAACTGGGGATTCGGATGATTCTTCCTATACGATTTTGTGTGCGTGATCATAGTCGATGTTCTCCTTTTTCAGATATTCTTCTTTCGTCATATGGAAATGCTTTTTGAACCAACGGTAGAAATACTCTTCGCTGGCAAAGCCGATCTTCTTGATGATTTCTTTTGTGCTGTCTCCTTCTCGAAGCAGGTCTTCTACCCTGGAGACTCTTGCCTTTGTCAGATCCTTGATCGGCGTTGTACCGAAATAACTCTTGTAGAGTTCATTGAAGCGAGGAAGGGAGAATCCTAATCGGTTTGCCAGATCCGAGACTGAGAAATGATCCGGTGTCTGATACATCTCCAGGCGGATCTTTTCAAATTTGCTTTTGATCTCGTCGGCATACTTCTCAGAGTAGCGGCTGTTTCGATGATGCATCTTTCTGCTCAGAGTCAGAAAGAGGTCAATCATCATCGCATCCTCTTTATACTCGATTCCGATCTCATCGCTTTTCTTCTCCTCCTGGATCTCTTTGATTTTCTCAGAGATCCAGAGAGAGCATTTCGGATTGAAGGGGGTATTCAATGGGAAATGAATGTCGGAGAAGAATTCAGAAACATTGCAGCTGAAATCGATGTAGTCGTGATTAAGACGGTTCACCTTCACATAGAAGAGCTGTTTGACATTCGGTGTATAAAGGATGCATGTTCCCGGATCAGCAACCATTTTTTCACCGTTGATTTCTATCGTCACAGAAGAGGAAAAATGAAAGAACAGATAACGATAAGAGCCTTCTGGTCTATCGATGCTGAAGGGTGCGTTTTCCAAAGCACCTGGTACAACGTACTCGATTTTGAATATCATGTTTTCTCTCTTTCCGCTTTGATTATATCTTTTGCCAAAGCTAATTATGTGCCTTAAATTTTCATAAAAATATTGAAATAATACTACAAAAATAATTTTCGGTCATACTTATTTTTCCGATAACTACGATACCATTTCAGTATAGCATAGGTGTAAGCGATTACAAAGTTATTAAAAAAAGTCATACAAGATTGCAGATAAGATATTGTGTATCCACCGTGTTCAACATAAAATCAAATCAAACACACAGGAGGTGTCATATGTTCAGAAAATCAAAATCGATCATTCTATCCCTTTCCATACTGTCGTTATTAGTAGGGTGCGGTTCTACAGTGAATAGTGATGAAGACGGAGACAACAATGGTTCCGGAAGCTCTGGCACCACAACAATCTCCTTCTTCGGATGGGGAAGCGCACAGGAGCAGGAAAACTTCCAGATCCTCATCGATCAGTTCATGAAAGACAACCCGGATATCAAAGTTGCCTATTCCGCAACCGACTCCGGAACCTACATGACCACCCTCAAGAACAAGGGAAACAGTCTTCCTGACGTTTTCTATATGCCGGATTATGAGTTCATGCAGTGGGTCGACAGCGGCAAGCTTCTCGATATCTCTTCCTATGTGACAGAAGAAGAGATCAACTCCGCCTGGGACTTATCCACATCCATGTACCGCTATGACAAGGACACCTACACGCTCGGAACAGGGGCCTTATATGGACTTCCCAAGGACTTAGGACCTTATCCGCTCGTCTATAACAAGACCTTGCTCCAGAATATCATCAAGGAAAACAATCTCAGCATCTCTTTGCCGGACAAAGAGAATCCGATGACATTCACTGAATTCAGAAACTATCTCAAAGCCATCACAGGCGAATACAACGGAAAGCATGTCTATGGTATCGGATACTATGAGATGATGGCTGCTGTCTATTCCAACAACGCCGATTACTTCGATTCTACAAGAAAGAAGGAAACCATCTCCAGCCAGAACTTCATCGATGCGATTCAGTTCATCGCCGATCTCTCCGTCACCGACAAGACTGCCCCGACGGCAAATGAACAGAGTTCTCAGAACTCCTTCCAGAGATTCCTCAACCAGGGCTGTGTCTTTACCTTCATGGGGCCTTGGGACTGCAAGCAGTTCTGGGAAGACATCAATTTTGAATTCGATATTGTCCCTGTTCCTGTCGGAGAAGCAGAAGGCAGCAAATCCACCGCTTGGGTCGGCTCTGTCGCATACTGTGTCTCCAATAAGACAAAGAAGAAAGATGCTGCCATCCGCCTTGCCAAGTATCTCGCCCTCTCTGAAAAGTCCAACCAGATGAACTACCAGTTAGGTCAGGCCATCCCGAACATCAAATCGATGGCAGAAGGAGACTACATCAATGGTGTCGGACTGACTGGCAGACAGCTCTATCCGGAAAACAGAAAGCTCTTTGTCGACATCGTCAAAGGAACCGATAAAGTCCAAGGACATAACAGAGCCAGATATTACGCTTATGACAATACTTTCCTCGATGACCTGGAAGACAATCTTTCCACTGTCTTCTTAGGAAATGAGACGGCTGAATCATTCCTGAAGCGTTACGCTACCAAATACCAGAAGGGATTAGACGAATCCAACGAAAACATGAACTGATATGACGAGAATTCAATACAGAAAAAATGATCTAGGAAAGAAAGAGAGACGTACCGCTCATCTCTTCATCCTTATCCCCTTCATCGGATTTACGTTATTCACTGTTTTTTCCATGGTCATGAGTATCTATTACTCCTTCACGGATTTCAATCCGGTCAAGGAGCAGACCAAATGGGTATGGTTCCAGAATTATCAGAAGCTTCTCACAGATGAGAATTTCGGATTAGCTTGCATGAATACGCTCATTTTCCTAGTTACCATCCCTATTGGAATGTTCATAGGTTTGCTTTTGGCTACCTATTTGAAGAAGATCTCACACGGTTCAAAGATACTGCGTCTTGTCTACTATCTGCCGGCCGTCAGCTCCGCGGTTGCCATCAACATCATCTTCCGCTATCTCTTTGATATGGAGCACGGACTCATCAATACAATCTTAGGTCAGAAGATTCCTTGGCTTGGTACCTCTAACCCCTGGCTGATCCGCATCGCCATCATCATCAAGAACATCTGGGGTGCAATCGGCGGAACGATGCTTCTCTACTTAGCAGGATTAAACTCCATTCCAGATAGCTACTATGAGGCAGCAAAAATTGATGGAGCAAGCGAATTCAAGCAGTTCTTCAAGATTACGGTTCCATTGATACATCCTACTTCTTTCTATCTTCTCATCACGGGAATCATCGGCGGACTTCAGTCCTATACGGACGCCCAGGTCTTCGCACAGGGAAACAAAGGCGCAAGAACTGTTGTCTATTATATCTGGCAATACGGCATCGATAAATCCAAGTATGGACTTGCCTCTGCTGCCAGTACCCTTCTTGCCATTGTCATCATGGCGATCACCTTCATCCAGTTCAAGAAGACGAAGATGTTCGACATCGATTAGGAGGCTTTATGGAAAACAGAACACTGACACTTTCAAAAGTCACCTATACCAGAAAGCATAAGAAAGCCAATATCGGATTCATCATAGCGACAATCATCGTCTTACTCGGTGCTGTTACGATGCTTTTCCCATACCTCTGGATGACCCTTACTTCCTTTAAGAGCAATGCGGAAGCCTGGTCTGACCCACCGGTCTTCTTCCCTAGCAAATGGCTGATCGACGCTTATAGCGATATCATCGTCGATCCGAATTTCTATATGTCTGTCGTCTACACACTCATCCTGGAAGTCTCTGTCATCTTAGTTGGCACATTTGTCTCTACTCTTGCCGCCTTCGCCTTCAGCAAACTCAAGATGAGATTCCGTAAGACGCTTCTTCTCATCCTTATGTCCTCCATGATGGTCCCTTATGCGGCCGTCATGCTTCCTCAGTACAGAGTCTTCCGCGACTTAGGAATGGTGGAAACCCTTTGGCCTTTGATCCTTCCTGGCTTATTCGGCAATGTCTCCATGATCTTCTTCCTCTTCACGTATATGAAGCAGGGTATTCCCAATGCCTTGATCGAACAGGCAAAGATTGATGGTTCCTCCTATATTCAGATGTTTTTCAAACTTGCCCTTCCTCTTAGCAAGCCTGCTATTGCCGCTCAGGCCATCTTCTGGTTTGTCGGCATCTGGAATGACTTCTTCGGTCCTTCCATCTACCTCACCGGAGATGTCAAGACGCTTCAGGTCTATCTCAACTCCCTTATCGACTCCACCAAGAGCGGTGTTGACCTTCCTGTCATGATGGCTGGATCGGTCTTAGCCTCTCTTCCTATGATCATCATATTCTTCTGTTTCCAGAATTTCTTCATCAATTCCATTGCGTTATCCGGCATGAAGGAGTAAACATGAAAAACCTCATCACCATCCGAACAAAAGACAACAGGCAATACAGTATCGGTGATCCCTTCATCTTGCGTTTTGATGGTGTCTATTACCTATATCCCTCTGCCCATGGCGATGAGAAAGGAATCCGTTGCTTTATCAGCATGAATCTGAAAGACTTCAAAGAATACGGATATGTCGTAGAAGATGAAAGACTTATAAACGCCTACGCACCAGAAGTCATCTATCACGACGGCTATTTCCTGATGTGCACCTCTCCAAACGGAAACGGACATTACTTCCTGAAATCCGAATCTCCTCTTGGTCCTTTCCAAATCATCACAGGCAATGTAAAGCAGATGATCGATGGAACCTTTGTTCACGATAAAGACTTCCATCTATACTTTGCAAGAGCAGATCATAATGGTATCGCCATGTTGAAGTATGAAGATGGAAAGTTCACCAACCACCATAACATACTTCCTCAAGTCTCAAGAGCGTGGACAGAAGGCCCTACTATCTTCTATGAAGACGATTACTATCGTGCAACCTATTGCGGGAACTTTGTCTGGAGCCGAAACTACCGGATTCTCTCTGCCTCCTCTTCTAAACTGACTTCTGGATATGTGACAGAGAAATGCCCTCTTCTTCTATCTACCAAAGACGGCTTTCACTCCCTTGGACACAATAGCATCACAAGATCCTATGACCTGACAAAAAGAGTGATTGCTTATCACGGAAGAGATGAGGATGACTTCAACCGCCATCTCTACCTAGACAGCCTTCAGTTCAACGGAAGACGGACATCGGTACTATTCAATGATTTTTCCTCCACTCCAGAATTTGAACATCCTTACGATTTCAAAGTACTTGATGAGGATGTCAAGATGATAGGCGGAGATGAATTCGTTGCCGAATTCACATTCCGAGATTCTCTGAACATCAGAATACAGGATGACACTCAACAAGACAAGAGACTCAGAATCCAGTATAACTATTTAGTCCTGGATGACAAAGACTCCTATCCTCTTCCTATCGATACCAGTAAGATTCATACTCTTCTCTTCATCAAAAAGAAGAGTATGAACGAAAGCTATTATGAGATCCGCTTCGATGAGGTTCCCTTCTTATCTATCAATGTTGCAGATACAATCACCTTAACACTGGAAAAAGGAAGCATCGTCGACTACGTTGCTGCATCCAGTATAAAGAAGAGCGACTGTTTCTTTATTCCAAACATCATCGAATCCACTTCGTGGAAAACATCAGACTCCCTGATAAAAAAAGAGGACTCCTACTATCTCTCGGTAAAGTCTAAAGCAAAGATGAAAGTCCACGGTGAAACAGGCCTTTATCAGATTTATGCGACCTGTCTTAGTGAATCTGTTGCAACTTTATCGATATCGACAAAAAAAGAAACGAAGAGAGTCACGATAAACCCATCTGATAGCGACTATGATACGAGATTTCTCTTCCTTACCGATATCCTCATCGATAAAGAGGATGAGATTACGATCGAGGTCCTAGTTGGTGAATTCTCCTTCTCCCGCCTTGAAATCAGTAGACCCATTGCGCTTCCTCTCTCTTATGAAAGCAATTATTCCTTCTATCCTAGAAAAGACGAAGACAAGATTCACTTCACGATTCATCATTTCGAAGAAGATTCTCTCTTCGGTATGCTATTGGATGCAAAAGACTATTGCTCTCACTCCAGTGTCCATCATCCAAAATGCTGTGGATATCTAGTCGGCATGAGAAACGATCTCCTTGTCGTAGAACATCTGAATTATGAGACAGAACGGATCTACGATGTCCCAGTGCCGATACAAGAAGGAGAAGAGCATACTCTCTCCTACAAAAAGAAGGACGACCATCTAAAAGTATATTTCGACTTGAAGGAGATGATCTCCATCTACCTCCCCTTCGAAGAGAAGGAAGGATATAACGGAAGATATATCTCTATTCATAGTGACGTGACAATCAAGTGAGGTAACAACATGACAAAAAAGAAAATCTGGTTACTATCTCTTCTGCCTCTTATCGTCTCCTGCTCTGGAAAGACAAGCGAAGATAAGGGTTCAGAAAAGACAGACGATGACATTGTCGACTATAGTCCGAATAAGACACCATCTGGAGATGCCTTTGATTTCGATGGAAACTACACGCCACCGGAACTGAACATCGACGGTGTCGATGATGATGCTCAGTATCAGAATGCATCCCCGGAACTGACTTTCGGTTCCAAAAACCAGGCCAGTGTCAAACTCTACCGCGGAGAAGAGGCACTCTTCTGCTTCTTCAAGGTGCAGGACATCGATTTGGAGACGGTCGGAAACAACAATGGTGACGATGTCACCAAAGGTGATTCAGTTGAAATCTACTTCGACTTCAAAAACGACAAATCCAGCAAACCGCAGTCGGACGACATCCAGATCAATATCGGTGCCCACGGAAAGACGAGAATCTTCGTCGGTTCCTCTGGAACCTGGGGCAACTGGAACGGACTTCTCGATTATGAGGTGAAGTTGGATGGCACCTTGAACAACGATAAGGATGTCGATAACGGATATACGGTCGAACTGATGATTCCCTACTCTCAAGTCGGAATTGACAAGACTTCCACTTTCGGCGTTGCCTTAGGCTGCGTTGCAAGAGGCAAGGATTCCACTCATGATACTCTTCCTTATACCTGGGGTGGACTCACTTATGAAGGTAACTTCATCGACCCTCAGAACCCCTCCCTTTACGTCGTCTACAAAGGAAACAAATTCTATAGCCACGATGCCGTGCCCGTCGATAATCTCACTATCTCCGGAACAGTAAAGGATCAGACAGGAAACGTCCTTCCTAATACCAAAGTGAAAATCAATGATACGGAAGTGACAACGGATGAAAGCGGAAAGTATACCCTCTCTGACATCAACAGCGAAAACGATATCACTCTTCAGATAGAGAAAGACGGATATCAGAGCTATTCTGAAACCATAACGAGTTCGGAAATCCGCACTGCCAAGAACGGAAAGCTAGAGAAGAACATTGTCCTCTTCGATAATTCCAAGACAGTCGAAGTCACGCTGAAAGGAAAAGTCATGAATCCGAGCCACGGTGCTATCTCCTCTGCCAATGTCGCTATCAATAGCTCTACCGCCTTATCCTCTGACGATGGAACCTTCTCTATCAAGACAGAGCTGAAACCAGAGATGAATCTCATCATCACGAAGGATGGATTCAAAGACAGCACAACGAAGCTGGACATCCTTTCTCTCATCGGAAAAGACACGGTCGACTTAGAAGAGGTTGCCCTCTATTCCAATCCGAGCCATGTCAGCTTCGGCGGTTCAAGAGGCATTGCTAAAGTCGAGGCCGATGTCTATCGCGGCTTCGATGGAATCCACTTCGATTTCACCTCCTCTCAGAATATGGCAAACGGAGACCACGTCGAGCTCTTCTTGGATACGAAGACAAGCTTCCACGGAAGAGATACGACAGACTATCGTATCGATTTCAAAGCTGATAACGGAATTGCCATTGTCAACTTCGGCGATGGTTCCAACAATATTGTCTCTACATCTGGAATCACAAACGATACCTACTTAGAAAAGACGACCTACCATATGGATACGATGATTCCTTATTCCTTCCTTTCTGTCGACAGCGATGAGATCATTGGATTCAGCCTTGGTGTCTGGTCACAGTCTTTAAGCGACTGGGACGGATTCAGCTACGAAGGCAACGGATTTGCTCCTTATGTCGCTCCGGAATACACCGACCAGTACTTAAGACTCGATATGGATAACAATCTCTACCGCGCCTCTAGCAATGAGGTAAGCGCCTGCAAGGTGACTGGTGTTGTTGTCGATAGTTCGCTTACTCCTCTCTCTTCTGCAACAGTCAATGGTTCGAAGGTCAACTCCGACGGAAGCTTCACTCTTCTCTTATTGAAAGAGGCGACAACCATAACCATAACATGTAACGGCTATAGCGATAAGACGATCACTCTTAGTGAAACGGACTTATCCGCTTCCTCCTACTCTCTTGGAAACATCATCCTTATTAAGTCTGTCGTCAGAGTCGAAGGTGTTGTAACCGATGAAAGCGGAGCTTACTTATCCGGTGTCACTGTTTCCATCTCTCCGGATGAAAAGACAGCCGTAACGGATGCAAACGGAGCCTACACTATCGATGAGATCTCCACAGGAAGCAATATCACTATCACCTTCACAAAAGATGGATATACGACAGAGACGAAGAAGATTTCCGCTATGCAGCTGAAGAAAAAGGCTGAAAGCGGAGAAAGCGTCATCTATGACACTGTGATGAAGAAAGCATAACGAG
This sequence comes from Oscillospiraceae bacterium, assembly GCA_963654365.1. Taxonomy (GTDB): domain Bacteria; phylum Bacillota_I; class Bacilli_A; order RFN20; family CAG-288; genus Enterosoma. The sequence goes on along the minus strand of CAVJZP010000021.1, from coordinate 12,934 downwards.
GAACGGAACATGAAAACAAACAAAAAGAATCTGATTCTATCTTTCCTCTCTCTTACTCTTCTCTGCTCCTGCAGCGAGAATAAGACCAGTGAGAAGGAAACCGGCTCAAACGATGACAAAAAAGAGACGCATGAGATTCTAAAGGAAAGAGATACTTATGACAACAAGTTCGGAGAAGACCGGATTCCTGGTCAGTGGACAGACTATGGTGTCGGTGATCCTTTCGTCATGCGCTACAATGGAAAATACTATCTCTACGCCTCGACAAAGAATAACGAAATCGGTATCCGCGGCTGGGTCAGCGATGATATGATGACCTGGAAGCAGATGACAGGGGAAGGAATGGAGACAGGCTATGTCAGCATGGAAAGCTGCACAGAGACTGCCTACGCTCCGGAAGTCATCTACTACAACGGATACTTCTACCTCTGTGAATCTCAGGCCGGAAACGGGCACTATCTTCTCCGTGCTGAGAAACCGGAAGGCCCTTTCAAGGCAATCACCGGAAACTTCGGCGAAAGCATCGATGGCTCCTTCTTCCTCGACGATGATGAACAGCTTTACTTCCTCCGCGCCTCCAATAATGGTATCCGACTTGTCAAATTCAACGATGATATGACTTTAGGCTCTTCCAAGACCTTGGATAACACTCAGATCGGTTCCTGGACAGAAGGGCCCTATCTCATCAAGAAAGATGGGACTTACTTCCTCACTTATACTGGTAACGCTGTCACTAGTGAAGGATATCGTATCGGATATTCCTATGCGACAGGAGAACTCTTCTCCCGTTCTGCCTTCCAGCAGGGCGAGACGATCATCCTCAATACGAGCGACGAGTTCAAAGGATTAGGTCATTCCTCTACGGTATTAGGACCGAACTTGGACTCCTACTATATCGCCTATCACAACTTGAATTCCTCCGGTGGTCCGAACCGTTCCTTCAACCTTTCTAGACTCACCTTCTCTGGAACCACAATGCAGGCTGTCCATCCTGAGCTTCACAACTCTTATGTTCCGGAAGGTCCAGACTTTGAAACCGAGGATAAGACTAACTTCAATGAAATCGGCAATTATCTGCTCACTGAGAACGAAACGACGGATACCTTCTCTGCGGAATATAACTTCCAGGGAAAAGATACGGTCTTAGTCTTCTCTTATCAGGATGACTGCCATTACGAGATCTCCTTCAAGGATAACAGCATCATCCTATCCGAAAACAAGAACGGAACAACCTCTGTCGTAAAGGAAGGGACACTAACAAAGACATACGACTTCAGCAAGCTCCATACAATCCGCATTGCAAACAGCGCTGACAAGTTCTCCCTCTACTTTGACGGCATGCAGAAAATCACATTAGACACCGGATTCACAAAAGGAAAGATCGGATATCGGAAGAACGACTCTTCCACTATCCACTACACTTCCTTCTCCCATCAGGCCAATGGTTCCAGCGACAAAAACGAAATCAATCAGGATTCCTTCTTAGGAGCCAACTATCTCTATTCCTCCGATACGGGTGTCAGCATCAAAAAGCAGGAAGAAAAAGAAGATACAACCTTCAACGGCAAAGAGAACAGCTATGATGTCGAAGTGAAGAAGAACAGCTATGTCACTTATCCGATCGTAGCGGAGAAAGACGGATATTATGCAATCGATTTGACCTATGACAATGAGAACTTATCCAAAGAGGTCCTCTTCCAGATCGATGACGGAACCATATACCGCAGTCATTTCGCTTCCACAAGCGATGAGTTAAGCCAGTATCAGAAGACACAGGTTGTCGAACTCGATATCACAAAAGGAGTCCATAACCTCACCATCTATGCTGGAGATGAGGATATCTCCTTCCATAAAGGAGATTACTATCTCTCGAGCAAATTCTCTCCTTCCTTTGAAGCGGACTTAAAGGAATACGTCATGAAAGGCGCTACCTATAAGACCACATGGAAATTGAAAGAGGACGGACATTACGCCTTAAGCGGAAGCAGAAACTTAGTCTACTTCGGTGACAACACCTTAAGCGACTATACCGCCGAATGCGATATCGAGCTTGTCGGTGAGACACAGGCCAACACAGTCGGATTCATCTTAAGAGGAAGCAATCCCGCCTTTGCCTCCAATGACGATGTCAACTCCATCCAAGGTTATTATGTCGGATTCAACAACTCGAAATTCTTCATCAGCAAATGCGATTACAATAACTCCTTCACCGATATCGCCGCCGATGCGATCTCTGTCTCCTCTTCTGTCTCTTATCATCTCAAGGCAACCATAAAAGGAAACAAGATCGACCTATCCTTAACCGACGGAAAGACAGAGCATACCCTCACCTACTTTGACTCCATCGGCTTCACACACGGATACTTTGGTCTCTACACCAATGGTGCAAGCTGTATCTACAAGAATCTGAAGATATCATAAGGTTTACAAAAAGGAGGATAAACAACTTATGAAAAAGAAGACAAAGTTAGCAATTGCATTCCTCTCCACCATCACCTTATTCAGCTGTGGAAACACAACTGATTCCACATCAGATCCTACCACGCAGAAACAGAGCGAAAGTTCAAAAGGAACAGAGTCTGGAAAAGTCACTGCATCTGATACCGACAGTGATAAAAGCGAAAGCACCGCTCCTGTTCTCACCGAGATCACTGTCACTGGTGTTGTCTCTCACTTCATCAACGGACTTATGAAAGATGCGATCGTCTCTATCGACGGCAAGGAAGTCACGACCGGTGAAGACGGCTCCTTCTCCATTGCAAAGGTCACTGTCTCAGATACGATGACACTCAAAATTGAAAAAGATGGATACTGTGACAAATATGTCACACTTCCTAGCAGAGAAAGTCTGACGGAGACAGTCAACTTAGGAACGATTGAACTTGCATCCGACTATGTCGCATTCGGAAAACTCGTCGATAAGACTTGGACAAATTATGAGGCCTTTGAATTCAGCACCACTCGCGATAAAGATAACCTCTACATCAAAGCCGATGCGGATAATGGTGTCTTCTTCTCTACAGGAAGAGACTCTAAATTAGAAGCCTACATCTCTGTCGGTGAAGTCAGTGCCACAAGAGACGGAAATGTCTATCAGGTTCTCTTGACTTCCGGCAAGGAACTTTCCTATCAGAACTATGGAGGCAAAGTTATCACAGATTTGCCTAGCTATGAAGAAAGCCATGATGATACATCCACTTCCATTGAGTTCAGTATTCCTTTCAGCATGTTAGGAATCACTGCAAATGATATCTTAGGCCTTGATTTAGGTCTTTGGAGCTCTGTCGATAGTGACTGGGCACCGATGAAGGACCTTACAAAAGGAAGTGAGCATGCTGTTGAAACTCCTGCCGCCTATGTCCGTGCTGACAAAGAGAATGTCATCTTCCTCAACACGAAGAACGAATACTATGTTCCGCCGACCTATGACAAAGATACTCTTACCAAAGGATATCCTTTCCAGACAGCCACACCCGAATACACTAAGAAGAGCGATGTCGCCGACGACATCTATATGAAGTACACAAAGACTGAGACTGGATTCGATTTCAGTTTCCTCTTATTCGGAAAGATGGAAGGAAACGAACATCTGAAACTCATCTTCCACACCGATGATGACAATAAGTCAGGATGGGGTACCTCTTCTAGTGACCTCTTCGTCCAGCTCGATACCACAAAGGCAAGAAAGAAGACTGGAATCACAAGCTTCTGGGACTATAACACCTTCGCAAGCGATGAGACCGATACGGCGACCAATCACGCTCCTATCTATCGTGAAGATGAAAGCGGATATTACGCATTGAGTTGGACAATCGATTTCACGGAGATTCCTGATTATTCCACATCCGGAAAGGTCTCTCTCTACTGCATGGAATTCGATGACGGAGCCATCTACGATGCTACATTGACTGAAAACGGCATGAGAGTCGACAAAAAAGCATTGGGTGATCCTGCAAATCAGAGCAATTACTATGTGCTTCAGGAGAAAACTCATGATATGGATACCACTGGCTATCCTTATGAAATCTCCAAAAACAACAGCAACATCTATATGAAGACGGAAAGAAATAAGGATGGAATCCTCATTTCCTTCATCAGCGATAGCTCTGGATTTGGAGACAATGACTTTATCCGTTTCATCGTCCACTCTGCTGCGGATACTACCAGTGGCTGGGCATTGGATTCTACTGATGTCACCTTCATCATCAAAAACAATGGTGCTAAGTATACAACAGGAAACACTGGATTCTGGGATCACGAACATGATACTAATCCTTTCGGCGCCGATGGTGAAACACTCAACAATCCTGTCTATACCAAGACAGAGAAATACTGGACATTGACCTTCCAGATCGATGGCACTGAAACAGGAGTTGAAGACTACAGTTCCACGACTGCTTTAAAGGGTATGGCGTGGGAATTCAAAAATGGTGCAATCGTCAATGGCGGTCAGCATTACAAAGACGGAAACGAAATCGGTGACACCGCTTCTCAGAAAAACTATTTCGTAATTTAAGGAGATAAAAGTATAATCAATGAGCCGAAAGGCTCATTGATTATTTCTATTATGAACACACAGAAACAGACATCCTCTATGATTGGAAGACGACTATTGGCAAACCTTGTCGATATCCTGCTTTTAATGATGCTGTTTTTCTTCTTCTATTTCATCCTGTTCAAGCCCGTGATGAATGATATCTACAATATCTCCTCTCATAAAGAGAACTATACCCAGTGTATGAATGACTACAATGCCCTCCGTGTCGACTACGGAATCATCTCTTATGATTCTGCATCGGATATCATCTATAACACAGTCAGCGATGATATTAAGAATGCATTCTTAAATGATAGCAGAGTCATAGAACTGACAAAGACGATTCAGAATGAGGCGACGTATGTCTTTCAATACACGATGCTAGGATGTCTATATTCTCTATTATGTTCTTCCTTTATTGCCTTCATCCTCTTGCCTTTATGTCTAAAAACTAAGACATTAGGTAGGCTATGCATGAAACTGACACTCATCAAAGGAAAAGAAAAGAAGACGCTTCCTTTCTATTTCGTTCTACTTAGAGGTGTCATCTATATCATTGTAGATGTTCTACTTGGCATTCTCTCCTTAGGCATTGTTCCTCTTATCGATCTGCTTGTAGCAATACTGAACAAAGAAAACCGCTCTATTGTAGATAAGTTATCCAACTGCCGAGTCGTAGAAGGCTCGATTCCGATAGAAGTCAACGAATCAATACCTGAATAGTAAAAACAAAAGATGAAGATATCCGCATCAGTTTCTTCATCTTTTTATTTGGTTATCGATATTTACTTTCAATGACATTCTGACGGAATTCGGAAAGTTTGTATAGAATTCACCTTATTACCGAGCATCTACAATAGTCTAATCGCGTTGGAAAAAGGTGTAAATATTGTCTGAAAAACCTAGGAAAAAGGTGTAAAGTACACTTGATTTGTATCGGAAAAAGGTATAAAGTCTATCTATAAAGATACGAACATGCAAGGATATTTCATATGTATCTAAAAAGAAAGGTAAATGATTTTTTAAGAGATTGGAAGAATAACGATGATAGACTGCCCCTTATCATCAAAGGCGCAAGACAAATCGGAAAAACGGAATCGATACGAGAGTTTGCGAAATCCAATTATGACAATGTCATCGAAATCAATTTCATTCTTCAAAAGCAGTACAGAGATATTTTTGATGATGGATTTGAAGTGGATACTATTCTTAAAAACATCTCTTTGAAGAATCCATTCCTTGAATTCATACCTCATAAGACCTTGTTCTTCTTTGATGAGATACAGAATTGCATCAATTGTGCCACAGCTTTGAAATCCTTCAAAATTGATGGGAGATTCGATGTGATCTGCTCTGGTTCGTTAATGGGCATCAATTACAAAGAAATCGAATCCAACAGCGTTGGATATAAAGAAGACTATGATATGTATTCTATGGACTTTGAAGAGTTTCTATGGGCAAAAGGATACAAAGAAAGTCAGATAGAAGAAATGTATCTATGCATGAAGAATGTCAAACCATTGCCGTCGGCAATGATGAATGTTATGAGCGAGAACTTCAGAGACTATCTTGTTCTTGGCGGAATGCCGAATGTCGTTGCTACCTATATCAGAAACAAAAACTTCAGTGGAACCCTTGCACTTCAGAAACAGCTGATTTTGGACTATGAGGAAGATATCACGAAATATGCCGCTGGTTTAGAAAAGACTAAGATTCTTAATGTCTTCAGAAAGATTCCTGTCTTTTTAGGAAAAGACAACAAGAAATTCCAGATTTCCAAAATCAAGACTGGTGCAAAAAGCCGTGACTATATTGGGGTGATCGAATGGTTAGAGAACGCAGGAATGATAAACACCTGCTATTGTATGAATGAGCCTTCCTTGCCACTGAAAGGAAACTACAATCCCGACAATTACAAAGTGTACTTCAAAGATACTGGCCTATTGATTGCCACTCTGGATGAAGAGGCTCAGAATGATTTGAGATTCAACAAGAATTTCAACATCTACAAAGGAGCTATCTATGAAAATATCGTTGCCGATATGTTGGCAAAAGAAGGGTATCCTTTATATTTCTACAAAAACGAAAAAGGGACTCTGGAAATGAATTTCTTTGTAAGAGACACAGACTCATTGATTCCTGTAGAAGTAAAAGCAAAAGATGGTTCAGCCATTTCTTTGAATAAATTGATCGATTCTGATAGATACAAAGATATTCAATATGGAATCAAGCTTTGTGACAAAAACATCGGATTCAATGGAAAGTTCTATACTTTTCCTTATTTCATGACCTTCCTCATAAAGAGATTTCTGAAAGACAGAAGTGCAAAATAAATCATAGTAGAGATTGGATTTACATTTTTTAACTTATTCAAGCCTAAAAATTGCATTTTTCCAGCTTTTGAAACTCACCTAACGATATCGTCTAACACCTCTGAGAAATCAGAATACCTCTTTATAGTAGAATCATGACTTAAGGATTTTGCTTCCTCCATGGCATCTAACAATTCCTTTTGAGTTCAGGATAATCAGCATCAAAAGGCAATCTTCCTTTCATTACACATTGTCTTAGGAAGATATTCACTGCAGTAGATATATCCAACCCTTCCGATCATCTCTGTACTATAGAACACGATAAGTGATGTTGAATAGGATTTCAACCTATATTTTTGTGCAAACGGATTTGCTACAAATTGATTTGTACAAAAATATCAACCGTGTTATCATATGCCTAAGGAGGATCGATTATGTTCATTGGAAGAAAAGAAGAACTTCAGGAAATCAGAGAAGCGCTGAATAGCGAAAAAGCAGAAACGATACTGATTTATGGAAGAAGAAGAGTCGGGAAATCCGAGATTATAAAAGAATCCCTTTCCGACTGTAAACTTCCAATCGTCTATTTTGAATGCAAAAGGTCTTCTCCTATTGTGAATCTAAATAATCTGACTCAGGTTTTCTTACACACATTTTCTCTTTCCAACCTGGTGTTTTCCTCATTTGATGAATTCTTCAATTATGTATTCCAATACTCCATCGATCATAAATTTGTATTAGCAATCGATGAGTTCTCATTCCTTTTGGAAAATGATTTTTCAATTGAATCTGCTTTGGCAGTTACCATCGATAAATACAAGAACGAATCAAAGATGAAGCTGATCATCTCTGGATCATATGTGACACTCATGACTAAAATGATCGAATTCGGTTCTCATTGCTATGGAAGATTTCAGCACATCTTCTTGATCAAGCCTTTCGATTACTATATGTCATCTTTCTTTTACCCTGACTATTCAAATGAGGACAAAATCAAGATGTATTCTGTCTTTGGTGGTATCCCCTATTTTAATTCCTTGATTGATCCGACAAAGAGTGCGAATCAGAATATCATTGATCTCATTGTAAAAGAGGACTCTATCTTAGAGCATGAGATCAATGAAATGATTCTATCGGAAACGAACAAGATAGAATTGCTCAATGATCTGATATCCATCATTGGCACAGGAACGACAAAATACAAAGACATCGTTTCAAAAATGAATCAATACAGCAATTCAAGGCCAGATTATCTGATCAACAAGCTGATTGAGATGAACCTATTAAAGAAAGTGACACCGATCAATCAGAAGAACAACACGAAAAAGATGAGATTTCAATTCGATGATAGCCTCATTCATTTCTATTACCGATACTTATTCAGCAATCCGTATTCCATCAATAGAAGGAGCAAAGAATTTTTCTTCCGCAACTTCATCAAAAATGATTTGGAATCTTACTTCATTCCACATAAATTCGAAGACATCTCAAAGGAATTCTTGCTGAAGATGAATTTCACAGATAAGATGAATCCTATTCTGCTCGATATTGGATCCTATTCCTTTGATGACGCAAAAAAGAAAATCAACAGGGAATTCGATGTGGTTACATTAGATCAGAACGGATATATTTCCTATAAATGCAAATACACCAATGAAAGAATCACTAAAAAAGTCATTCAGGAAGAGGAAGAGCAGACAAAAGAATTGGATATTGGATTCTATAAACTGGGATTCATATCCAAGAGCGGTTTTTCTTCCCAAATTGACAAGGAAAAATATAACTGCTTCACATTAGATGACTTCTATAGTTTTAAGGAATAAAGGAAACCTATATCAGTTTTGAAATATCGAAGGTCACCTTCTGATCCTCTTCCATCTTTTCCTCATTTAAGAACATGACCATATAGATAGGAAGATAGATTGTCTTTGCTTTCTTTTCTATGTTCTCATTGCAGAATACATAACCGAAATCATAGCCAAAGGAATCATTCGATAGGAGATTGGATAAAGCGGAATGTCTTTTATAATCCTTTCCGCTCTTCACTAAAATAGGTATGATTTTCTGATCTTTTTCTATCAGAAAATCAATCTCTCCTCTCTTTTTGTCATTGTTATAGAAAAGAGAGAACCCATGAGAATTCAGTTCCACCGCAATAAAAGCCTCATAGATAGCACCGTAATTGAGGGTGCTATTTCCATTCAGTATCGATATCTGATTCCCGTTATACAACTTATAGGTCAAAAGACCAACATCAGAAAGAAAAAGTTTGAAAAGAGTTCTTTCCTTGCTAGCCAATAAGGGATAGACAGGGTTATCGACATTGTGAACGAATAAACCTATTCCACTGTTCTTGACCCATGTGAAGGATTTCTCATATTGGTAGAATCTTGCCTTCTCATTCATATTCTTGAGAATGAATCTCTTGTTCTGAGCATTCAGTTCACTCGGAATCAGATCATAGATTTCCTGAATCTGAAGTTTTTCGTCTTTATCATATTTTGTAATATCTTTCCGGTAACCGGAATCGATATCCATCAATGCCTCATTCACTTTCCTTAAATCATGTTCCTCAATGAAATCGGAAACGGCCTTTGGCATGCCCCCTACCGCTAAGTAGATGTGGAAGAGTCCCAACATCTGCTTATGTATCGTATCATCCACTGCAGATAAGTTTTCAAAGCATTCCTTAAGATAATCGATTATCTTAGATGATACTTTATTTGCCCACAAAAACTCCTCCAAATCCAAAGGATACATGTTTCGTATCGTGAGATATCCGACAGGAAGGGATTCAATATCCTTCATCTTGATTCCAAGAAGAGAGCCAGAGAAGATATACTTGTATCTTGTGTTCTGAACGAGAAACTTAATAGGTGTAATCGCATCATGAGCCTCTTGGATTTCATCGATGAAGATAACAGAATTTTCTGTTATCTCATCGCTCATCAACGAAGTCAGTTTAAGAAAAAGCTGATCGGCATCGAAAGAAGTATCAAACGCTTCCTTGACAAGATGATTTTCCAAAAGATTGAATTCCACATGCTTGATATGATTCTCGTTCAAGAACTCTCGAATAGCCGTTGTCTTACCGACCTGCCTTGCACCATCAATCAATAATCCACTTGTGCTTTCCTGATACCACCTTTCTATCTCTGTAATTATTTTTCTTCTTAACATGATACTTCCCCCATAGGTATTATATTACTAGATTTGCATTTTTCCAACCTTTTATGTCCGCATTTTTTGCATTTTTCCAACCAAAAACTACTATAGAATTGCATTTTTTCAACTTCTATAAGCCGATGCAAAAGAAAACGCATCGTCAATCTTATCTCTATATTTTAAATCGGCAATGATATAAGTAATTGAAGTACAATAGGATTATAGATAATAAGTTTATATCATATCTTATGACATAATTATCATTTTATCAGCGGTGTATTATAACTTGGTATAATACGCATTAGCGATATCATTCTATCTCCTTCAGCCTATCGATGAACTTCCTGTTGTTCCCACGGCTTAGATAACTCTCATAGGAGGAGAAATCATATTCTCCGTCCTCTCTGATTCTCTTCTTCACATAGCGAAGGATTCTTTCCTTCTTCTTTTTGGGAAGGATCTGAAGTATCTTCCCGTTGTCCTTCATGGAATAATGAAAACCTAAATACTCGAACCCTTCCTCTAATGTATAGATCCTTGTCTTCGGATTCAGCGTAAGCCTGTCCTTTTCCAGCTGTTCGGAAACAGAGGACAAAAGAGACTTCAGCACTCTTCTGTCCTCGTGGATGACGATTCCGTCATCCATGTATCTGGAATAGTATTTCATCCGGAATCTCTCCTTGATGATCCGGTCTACCTTGTCCAGATACAGAAGTCCGAAGCACTGGCTTGTCTGATTTCCGATGGGAAGCCCTCTGTCTGTCTCTTCCTCATGATAGCTGTCGATGAGGAAATAGAGATAGCAGAGGATATCCTTATCCTCTACTATCTTTTCCAGTTTTCCCTTCAGCACCTCATGGGAGATAGAGGGGAAATAATGATGGATATCGTACTTCAGCACATATCCGTCATTAGTGCAGTTACGGAGATAGAAGAGGTTCATGAAATATTTCATCCTGTCCCTTGCAAAGTCCGTCCCCTTAGTTATCCTTGTCGCCGCATTGTCATAGATGAGATGCCTCTCCAACAGAGGAGTAAGATAGAAGTCACAGAGACAGTGCTGAAGGTCCTGTCCTCAAAGTGTATCGCCTGTATCTTACGTCTCTTCGGCTCGAATATCTCAAACTGATAATACCCGGAGAAAGGGAAATCCCTATTCCTCATTCTCTTCTCCAGCCTATGGAGGTTATTCTCCAGATCCAGAGAGTAGAGGATGACCTCATCCTTGTCCCTCTTGTTCCTTCTTGCCTTCAGATAGGAAAAATAGAGGTTATGATAGGTAAACAGGGAATTGTAGTCCAATGCCATTTTCAATAAAAGTCCATCCGGTTCAGGAGAGATGAGCCATAGGCGCATCTAGCACGGATGGACGCCTTTCTTTGTCGGCTATAAGGCCGAAAACGGAGAATAGCCTCCTTTGCCTGAAGCCATCCTTCCAAAGCACATGGCGAATGGAAAACCAGGACAAAGACATCATCTTCTCAGGCAAATCGGGGCGGACACCGTTGTTGGAGTTGTTGACATTGTTGTTGTTATTGAGATTGCCGTCATTGTTGACGTTGCTGGCGTTGTTCGAATTGTTATAGTTCGGGGAACGACAGAAATATCACAACGGTTCCGTGTTGCAGGCTACTACCGCCTAAACATCATCCTTGGATGATGATTCAGGTATGTTCTTCCTTCTCGTCTCATCACTGATCATCCACTTGTCCAGATAGGAAACAGTATCCGCTATCAGCTTTGTCGCATTCTCATACTGACTGAAGGAGATGCACTTCTGATTCATCGCAATGCGAAGGATGGCGGATAACATGACCAGTTTGACTTTCGCCTCTTCCTGATGTTCCGTTCTTCTCTTGTCTTCAAGCCTTGTCATGTTCGCATGAATCAGACATTCCTCAGTATCGAGCAATAGCTGCTCTATCTTCATGACAAACGAATATCGGAACTTCTTCGGGGAACTCTCACATGCTTTGAAAAGGTAATCCATCACCTTTTCAAAGCATGTGATGACATATAAGGTTCCCTTCTTATGTGATGATTCTTTCATAGCATTCTGACCGCAGCCATGGCTTGCGCCTGATTATGGCTGCGATGATTGTTCTCATTTCACTCGAACTTGACTGTCAAAGCGGGGCGGACACCGCTGAGCTGATCGTCGACATTGCAGATGTAATTGCCACCATCACTGTAGAAGTTGCTGGCGTTGCTCGAATAGGAATAGTACGGGGAACGTGTCCAATACCATCCATTGTTCTTATCTGATGAATCAGTGCTAGCATAACATCCGTTTGCCCTTGCATAGTCCGTTGTCTTACACTGTCTTGCCGCATCATCCGCAAAATAACTGGCATTCGCATAATCCTGATAACTCAGCAGATATATCTTGTCATACGTGTTCTCACAGGCATACAAATTAGTTGAATACCTTGTTGTCGATGCACTGTTATCTACTTCTGTGGTCTGTATATAGGAGTTTCCTAATGAGAATGCTTTATTATAGAAGTCAGCATTGAGCCATGTCCTTATATCAGAATACTTGTAGTTGTTGGCATAGATAGTCGCTCCGTCAATGGTTCTATTGCTAGTTGAAGAATGATAGCAATGTGCATCAAGAAGGACAGATGAGACAAGCTTATATTCGCCATTGTTGGACTCTAGAATTTTCCAAGTTATAGGTTCACATTTGAACCAGTAATCCGTTCCTTTCGTTATTGTTGTTCCGTCATCGAATGTATAGCCTGTCTTATATGGCTTTGCAGTCAACTTAGCATAGTAATTGCCATCATAGAAATACCATCCATTTGATTCCGTTGTCGTCAAAGTGTTAAGAGTGGCAATAAGAGCTTCATCCGAGACATGCGTTTGAGGATAGATTCCGTATTTCACACAGTCAACCTTGGTATATTTGGCAACCAAG
>CAVJZP010000020.1:0-35428 GCA_963654365.1 Oscillospiraceae bacterium | reverse complement strand
ATCCTCTGGTACAACAACGAGAGGATAGTGGAGAGGCTCGGCGGTGCTCCTGTTCAGAACAGGAGCATTGCACCCATCCCCATGTTGTGCTATAGTTCTATTTAAAGTCCAACATCAGGGGTGCAGTACAACAATACCGACCATCTTTTCTTTATCTTTGAAAATTTATTTGCTTTCAGCGCTTTCTTCCTTTAGTTTCAGACGCTCATCTGCTTTGTCCTTGCTACGATAAGCAAGCTTGAGGAAAATCGGTGTGGCAAAGGAAGAAATCAAAATTAGAAGAAGGCAGAACGGCATAATATTGTCCGAAACAATTCCGGAAGAAATACCCTTCTCTGCACAGACAATAAGAACCTCTGCTCTTGCCATCATACCAAATCCGATGATCAAAGAACCATGCAATCCGAATTTGAAGCAGGCACCAGCAATGCCAGAACCAAGAACTTTACCGATAAGGCCTAAGAGAATCCAGACAAAACCAAATATCATGAATGTGACAAATTTCGGATTGCTGAAGTCAAAATTGGACTGATACATGCCCATTGCGATATTTCCGAAGAAGACAGGAGCAAACAGATAATTGCATGTTGTTTCTGCTCTGTGGTCGATATAACCATGCGCAACCGTGGAAGAAAGGATAAGTCCCATCAGATAAGCACCGGTAATATCCGCAATATTGAAGAACTCAGCAAGATATGCCCAGATGAAGCAGAATGCCAAAGAGAGAATTGTGATACGGATATGATGCGGGAACTTTGTTCCTAAATAATTGAATAATTTTCGGATGAAATAGCCGGCACCGAACGTCAGTGCAAAGAAGATGATCATGAATAATAGTATAAAGAGAATGTTCATACCGGTATTCTGCAAATTGGCTGGAAGAAGATTGAAGAGCATTGAGGCAAAATCTGTGCCAGTTTGACTGCCATTGGAACTGGCTAAAGAGATAACCAAGGATAAAACAATAATGCCGATAATATCATCGATGATGGCAGCAGAGACTAAGGCTGAACCAATCTTTGTATCCAATTTTCCTAATTCCTTCAATGTCGCAACTGTGACAGAGACAGAGGTCGCAGTAAGAATGACACCATAATAAAGTTCCGTATAGATAGGATTGACACTGGAGTTTTCCATATGGAGACTGCCACCTGTTGCTTTATCAATAAGGAAAGCAACAAGGAAGGTCAAAAGCATCGGAACCAGAACACCTAACAGCGCGATGATAAAGGAAGCGAGTCCAACACTTTTGACTTTCTTGATGTCCGTCTCAATGCCCGCAGAGAACATAATCAAGATGACAGCGACTTTCGAGAAGAAAGCCAAACCGTCTGTGACTGTGTAATCTGTCAGAACATTCTGACCAGGAATCAGGTAGATAAGGCCAACGACAAGACCGGATAAGAGATAAGCGATGACCTGTGGAATCTTGATCTTGGCTAAGACCAAGGCAAAAACCTTTGAAAGCAAAAGAAGCAAACCAAGCGGCAAAAGAATTTTATAAGCCTGAGGGTTGGTATCTGTTGGAATAGCAATCAAAAAATGAGTCATCATAAGAACAATCTCCTTAATAAACAGGTTATAGTATAGTCACTCCGAGAGAGTGTGATTTCCGAAAGCCCTTTCATTTTCTGTGCTCAATCGTTCTAAAAGCATAACAGCCCTTGAAACAGACGAAATCTGTTGAAAATTTCCTGATTTTCCAAATCAAACCGATTCACTAGATTTGAAAAGACAAAAACCAATTGTTAAGATTATGTACGAGAGGATTGTAACTTATGGAAAAATACAAATGGGATCTATCCAAGATCTATAAAGACGAAGACGCATTTCTGAACGAGTTGGATTACGTGAAGAAGGAAATCATCCCTGCATACCAAACCTTACAGGGGAAACTCGGAACAGAAGAGGGAATGAAAAAATACCTCCTTTTGGAAAGAGAAGCCGACTTGAAGATATCACATCTTGCCATGTTTGCTTCGATGAGAAGCGATTTGGATAAGAAAAACATCGAAAACGCAAAAGACTATTCCAAAATCGACCTGCTTTTCAACGAATACTCCGTTGCGACAAGCTTCATCAATCCGGAGATATTGAAACTCGGCAAGGACTATGTCGATGCCTTTTTGAAGAACAATCCAGAATTCAATGATTTTGACTTCATGTTTGAGAAACTCTTCCGTGAAGAGAAATTTGTCCTTCCTGTTGAGCAGGAAAGACTGACAAGCTATTACGCTCCGCTTTCTGGCGAAGGAGCACAGCTCTATTCCTTACTTTCTGTAGCAGATTATCAGCCGAAGAAAGTAACCCTTACCGACGGAAAAGAAGTGGAGGTATCACAGGCAAATTGGACGACCCTAGTTGCTCAGGCTGACAGACAAGAGGATAGAAGACGTATTTTCGAATCCTTATATACTTGGTATGATGAACATAAGAATACCTACGGAGAAATCTATAATTCTGTTGTTCAGGCACAGCTTAGTGAGATGAAGGCAAGAAACTACTCCTCCATTTTGCAGGAACATTTGTACCAGAATAATATTGACGAATCTGTCTTCCATAATCTTGTTGAAGTTGCTTCCACTGAAAGTGCACCACTTCAGAAATATTATGAAATCAGAAGAAAATACTTAGGACTTGATAAACATCGTTCCTACGACCGTTTTGTCTCTTTAGCAAAGAGCGAGAAAAAGTATACCTTTGAAGAAGCAAAGGAACTCTTCTTCCATTCCATAGAATCCTTCCCAGAGGACTTCAGAAACAAGGCCAAGGATGTCTTATCGGATGGATATGTCGACGTCTATAATAATCCCGGAAAGAGAACCGGAGCCTATTCTTCCGGTGGCGAGAACATCCATCCCTATATCCTGTTGAACTTCAACGGAGAATTGGAAGACGTCTTTACCGTAGCACATGAATCCGGACACAGCATTCACACTCTGTATTCGGAAGAATCTCAGCCTGTGATAAAACAGAACTATACTATTTTCGTTGCTGAGATTGCTTCTACTTTCAATGAACACAACCTTCTTGATTACCTTATGGCGAGTGGGACTCTCTCTAAGAATGACAAGATTTCCCTTCTCCAGAAGGCGATTGATCAGATCTGCGGAACATTCTATCGTCAGACCTTGTTTGGACAGTATGAATACGAAATAGCAAAACTTGCTGAAAAAGGTGAACCAATCGATTATTCCGTTCTCTCCAATGAGATGATCAAACTTTACAAGCAGTATTACGGAATCGATATTGAAGAAGAAAAGGTCAAGCCACTCGTTTGGGCATATATCCCTCATCTCTTCTATACCCCCTTCTATGTCTATCAGTATGCAACATCCTTTACGGCATCCATGCTGATCTATGAGAATGTCAAAAAAGGAGTCCCTGGCGCATTTGACAATTACATCAAGATGCTGAAGTCCGGCGGTTCCACCTATCCAATCGATGAAGTCAAACTCGGCGGAGTGGATCTGACAAAGAAGGAAGCCTTTGAATGCGTGACAAGAAGAATGACCGAACTGGTCAATCAGCTCGAGAAGCTTCTTTCCGAATGATTATGCAACACGATTATTTGATCCGTGCCATCGCCGCGGATGATCAGATTCGTGCATTTGCTGTGGATTCTACCGGAATCTGTGAATACGCAAGACAAATCCATAATAATTCTCCGCTTGCTAGCGAAGCGCTAGGAAGAATGCTCTCCGCAGGACTGATGATGGGGCAGATGCTGAAGTCCAATGAAGATAAACTCACCATTCAGATATTAGGAGATGGTCCGATGCATCACATCATCGTCACCTCGGGGCTATATGGAACAGTCCGCGGGTATGTTTCTAACCCTTCCGTCACAAATGAAGAAAATTCTCCTTTTGACATCCTAAAAGCAATCGGGCCGAATGCTTCCCTGACGGTCATTCGTGACATGGGACTGAAGGAACCCTATGTTTCCTCCATCAATCTTCAGTCTGGAGAAATTGCAGATGACTTGACCTTTTATTTCGTTCAGTCCGAACAGACACCGACATCTGTCCGATTGGGTGTTTTAGTCGACGACTCTGAGAAAGTTCAGGCGTCGGGAGGATTCATCATTCAGCTGATGCCTTTTACCAAGCCAGAAGTCATATCCAAACTGCAGGATAATCTGCAGAAGATAAAAACAGTCACTGAATTATTCCAGGAAGGTAAGACAATCGAAGAGATTCTAAATCAGGCACTGGAGGGCTTCGATGTCAGAATAACGGACAAAAAGTCAGTCGGCTGGGGGTGCAACTGCTCCTTTGAAAGAGGAAAAGAAGTTCTATCCACTTTGAAAGATTCCGATCTGACATCCATGATCGAAGATGGGAAGAACATTGAAGTGAACTGCGACTTCTGCGCAAAGACCTATGTTTACACACCAGATGATATTCGTAAGATATTAGAGAAAAAGCACCGTAGACAAGCCTGATTTTTGGCATATACTTGCAAAATGTTCATTATTTCCGCTACAATGACTGAAAGGAGAAAGAGAACATGAAGCAAACAAATGAAGGTAAAAAGTCTACTATCGGTATTGTAAGCGGCATTCTGTCACTGATTCTTGGCGGTGGAAGTCTCGTTGGATGCCTGGTTTTTCTTATCGTTACAGTGTTTGCCGCCATCGGCTTAGCTGCAACAAAGGAAGGGACAGAAGCATGGACAACACAGAACGCACTGGTCAACCGCTATGAATTTCTCGCCTATTTATTTGGCGCAATTGCAGTTGTCTTTGTTGCATTGGGAATCGTTCTTCTTGTCATCTTCATCAAAAAGAAACGGAATCTGAAAAACGAAACAGTCAATACTGAAGAGAAGTGATGATTCCAATGCTATCCTCCGCAGACAAAGCAAAAGATAACGAATCGGACTGAACACCATATAGAGTGCAATGATAGGAATATTGTTGCCTGAGATATGGTGTTCTTTTTGGTTTGATGATTGAATCCAGATACAATGTCTGACCGCGTCTGGAATAGGTGATATCGATTTCCATCTCTTTGTAAACCGGATAGATATCTGTATCATAATCGAAAAGATAGCAATCTCCGTTATTATAATTGGCGGAAGTCCCAAGTGTTTTTCCATCGTTATTGACATCATCCATCCAACCATACCAATCGAACCTTGTAACCCAGCGGTCTTTGCTTTTAGTATCATAAACGATAGGAAGAACGGTTCTCCAGCAAACTTCGCCTCCCTTGCTAGGCTTTGCATCATAGCTGATAGCACCATAATTCAACAAACTCACTTTCATTGTAAAATCGCCCATGAGATTCTCAGCGTATTTCAGCCATTTGCTTTCCTCACTCCATCCTGTCTCATTGCTGGAATCGATCTGATTCACAGAGAGACTATGGTTGGCTCCAGAAAAAATCTGCGTTGCCTTTATCGTCTTGCTTTCTCTGGCATAACCAGATAATACAGCAGAATCCTCTAATCTGTAATTCGGAAGATCCGTAATAGAGAAAGAGTAGGAATAAGGCTCTTTTCCGACTTTGCTATGCATTTCAATAATATCATTATTTTCATCTATACATTGAAGCTCTGTTATGATATATTTCTCTTTTCTTTTGATGACATCTTTCTGTTCAATGCCGCCAGAAACTGTTAAATCATAAATGGATTTTTGGCCTAATGTAAAACCATCTTCTCTAATGTCAGAAAGAATACTTTTATAAATTGTATTGTATTTTGGTAAACTATTTCCAGTTGTCCTATTATTGAATATAGTAAAGACTCTATGAGTGTTTTTATAGATGACAGCTTTATCGGAAAAGAAGGAGAAAGTATAGATCGCCTGCTCATCCTGTTGAAGACGAAGCGAGGAATCATAAGGGTTTTCCATGTAAGAAGAGGAATAGTAAATCACATTCTCCCCATCCGAAATGGAAGAAGAAGTGATTTCAAAATGCTTTCCCTTGAATAATGTCTGATTCGAAGAAAGAGACTTTGCATAGAAAGAAAAGGAAATTCCGTAATCCTCATTGGCCATGAAGGAAGAGTAATGAGTGCTGATGGTTGGCTCATTGATTTCATCGTTACTATAGGAATACACGACATCGACAAACTCCTCTTTGTTTCCCTTGATGCCTTCAATGGAGCTCATGTTAGGTGACATGAATGGAATATTAAGAACTACAGGAATCGAGTACGCTTCATTTGAAAGCAAGGACTTTGTCTCTCGATAAAGAAAGGTGCCATCCTGATAAGAGTAGTTGATCGTTAACCGAGAATAGTCTCTATCTGAATCGGATCTATTATCCGTTTCATTGTTTGTCGTGGAATCATCTGTAAAAGACTCCTTATCAGAAATAGAGGAATCAGAAATCTTTGAACGACAGGATACAGAAGATAACAGAACAAAGGGCAATAGCAATAATGTCTTTTTCATAACCGAGTCTCCTAATACATGCACAGAATATTCTTTATCTCATCTACGAACGTCTTGCTTTTCTTTTCAAAGAAAGCGAAGACATTGTTGATGTCACTGTTCCAGGATGAAAGGTCTTCCTCTTTCTGACCCCAACGCAGGGCGGAATCGTTGTGATATGGTCTTATTTCATCAATCATTCGATTCATCGTTTCCATACAATGATACGGAGAAAGAATCGTGTCAACGAGCTCCACAGTTCTCTTATATAACGATGTTCGGAAAGATGGATTCGACATCAGTTTCTGGAAAAGCGGAAACTTGGAGTAGGCGTTTGCGTGATAAGGATATAAAGGATTCTGATAACTTGTGAAAGCAAAATCCGTATCGTGCAGTACAAATCGGAATCTGCCGTCCTCATACTTGCTGTTATCGCTTTTTGTCTTTACCGTCCACATCTTCAGATTGTTGAAGTTTCCGATGAAATCCCAGTTTCCCGAATAGGCATGAGCCAAAACGACATCCAAAAAGGAATCGATATCGAGATAGGTGTTGATGAAATTCTGATAGACGTTTTCATCTGTGAAATCATTGCTTGTGAGATAGTCTTCCATCGCGTTAAGCTTTTCTAGACCAGCTTCTTCCTCGCCTTCATCCACTGACCATGTTCCTTTTAAGTCATAGGTTATGACATTGTCCTTGTCGACACCATAATTGTTATCGAAATAAACATCCTTGTAGTGTTCTCTAATGGACATCAGTCCCCAGTACTCACCATTGATATAGACAATAGCAGGACGATATCCGGTCGTAGCTACATATCCGTCCTTCATAATCTCCTGAAGAATGGCATCATTGATTCTTGTCGAAGATTCAAACGTATTTCCACCATTATGGAGTCGGATTCTAGTTAAATTAGTAAGTCTCTTTGAACTGTCTGCTCTCTTGGTACGCTCCTGAAAGACATGCTCGTTCACTTTTTCGTTTTTCTTTCCGTTCTCATCTTTGTTGAAATTGAGATTGAATGTCCTTTGCGGATATCCTAACGTCCAGTTCCCGCCTAGTTTGATCTGGGTATTTCTATAGAAGTATTCCTGATAGGAAGAATCAAAATATTCGATATCCGCTCTTTTGCTGATATCTTTCCGGATTCTATTGTAGAACCCATTCTCCCCCATGATGTCATCATAAGGGAGCGACAGTGAGATGACAGGGATGTCAATATTTTCTGTCACCTTATCGGAAATGATATAAGTCAGCGATCTCTTATATATGGTCTCTTTCGTACTCTTGTTGACGACATTTATCTTTACGACAGGCTGTTTGTCGAACAGGACATAATTTCCTGTCTTCTGAATATTGTTGATATAGGTGTCGGAAACACACTTGCCCTCTGTATCATCTTTTAAGATAGCATCCACAGAGCAAGTCACAGGATAATCTTTTGTGTCTGAGGAAGATAATTTATCGACGGAGAAGGGCTTCTCATATAATGTCATCTTTGAAATGTCGGAATTATCATAATTCAGACTGTAGTAGAGTTCTAAATTGCCTTCGACAATAAAGGATAAAGTCTGTTTTCCGGAATAGAAATCCGGAACTTTAGAAACATAGATACCAGAATATAATTCTGTATATCCATCCGGTATCGTTTTTGCCTCATTAGCAAAATTCGACATCAGCGAGAATGCCGTAATAGGAAGAAACAGAACACCTTTGATCTTTTTCATAAACAATCTCCTTCTGTTTCATTTTAAAGGAAGGCCCATCATTCCCTAAACAATATTTTTAATGAGACTCCTCTAAGGAAAGAAATATCCAGATGGAAAAATGATATCATTAAATGGATTCTAATCAGGAGGGACCACGGATATGAAATGGAAAGTGTCATCAATCGAGAAAGAAACAGAACATCGTTTTCTGAATTTCTATATTGTGCATTATAAAGTAGAAAAAGATAGCGAAGAAAAAGATTATACCTATTTTCTCGCTTCCAGAAATGAGGATGAAAAAGACTTGCGAATCTATCGTGAGGAATATGATAGACCGGATGCTGTCCTAATCGGATGCTATACAATTATCGACGGAGAACTGTATCTGCTTCTAGAGAAGCAGTTTAGACCAGCCTTGAACCGAGAAGTCATCTCCTTCCCTGCTGGATTGATGGATAAAGAAGACAAGGACATTAAAGAGACAGCAAGAAGAGAAGTGAAGGAAGAGACTGGATATGATGTCTCTGAAATTGAATTGTTGCTTCCTCCTTCACCAACTTCCGAAGGCTTATCGGATGAATGCAATGCCGTTGTTCTGGCGCGGTTGGAAAAGAAGGGTACGGACGACAAAGAAGAATTCGAAGACATTGATTCCTTATTGTGTTCCTCTTCCAAAGTGAAGGAAATGCTAGAAGATGAAAACTGCCTGTTCTCCAATTCGGCAAGGCTTCTGATTCTATACCTCTTAGAAAGATTCCGACATTAGAGATTGTAGTCGTCCGGTATTTTATATCCCTCGATCTCTTTTAAGAACCTAGGCATCCATAAACGGTATCCATTATTGTTAGGATGGACAAAATCAGGCTCTATATAATCCTTCCAGTTCTCCTTGTTTTCAAAGATGTTATCAAAAACATCTTCTGCATGAATGACAAGGACATTTTTGAGATTTTTGCTGATTTCATTCAATAGATGATTGTATCTGTCTTCCGTTTCTCTAAAGTTCGGAAACAAAGGGAAATGGCAGACACCGAGGAGATAGACCATCGTATCCGGTTTCGCACCAAAGACTTTTCTAAGGAATTTATAGCAATCATGAAGTGTTTCATCTGCGCTTTTTCCACAATGGATGTCATTGAACCCGAGATTCACAACGATGTTTTTCGGTTCTGTGTTTTTCACAAGTATATCAACAAACGAAATGAAATCCGAGAATCGGAATCCGCCGATTCCATAATTGACTAGATAATTCCCCTTTGAATAGACTTCAGTCAAGGAACGGTTGTCTTTTGCATAGTGTGTATTCAGAAAATCAAAGTAACTATCTCCGATAAGCATGAAATCCACATGCGGATACTCTTTTGAAGATTCGATCATGCCATTTATTCTCACCTGATTCGGATGAAGTCCTTTTAACCTTGCTGTGTTTTTAAAACTCGGAAGAATCATCGATTCCAAATCATCCCCCTGATATTCGCGGACATAGGATATACCTGCGAAATTGCCAGGGAAATAGCAGTCCGGTTTTCCATCCTTCAGGAAATAGAAGATACCATCTCCAGAGATCCACTGCGTGACTTTGTAATCATATCTTCCCTCATAGAGAAATAAAGTATCTCCAATCGGTCCACCGATTGAATCACAAGTGATTGTCGAATCCGTAAAGTCCTGACATCCAAAGCCAATCTTTTCGAATGATTTGCCTGTGTACTCCACAGGACCAGTGTATACAGAGCCCTCTGGATAACGTATCTTCGCAATGCCTTTGGCCCCCGCTTTCAGCTCCTTTTCTTCGGAAAGAAAGAAAAAGACATCATGTTGTATCTTTTCTAATTCTTCTCTTGTGTAATATTTCATATCTTGCCTTCCTGTTCCTCTATAAATGATATGTCACCATCTAAAAGAAATCAATGAAACAGAGACATTATATTTAAGGCAATAAACGTTCGAAGAAAGGCTGAAAACTGATAGGATTGTGCTAAAATGAAACAACACGGAAAGCGAGGCGGAAAACGATGAATCAGTATAGAAAAATCTTATTTGACAAGTCTGTTTACGGAATCAATCTCTTAGAGTCGAGAAGCCGATTCCAATCTTATTCCAGTGAAGCTGATTTTTCAAAGAATAAAACAGAAGAAACCATTCTTTCCGGAATATGGAAGGGGAAATATTTTGATGACTATCCCAATGATTTAGGCTCCTATCTTGAAAAAGATTATGATATCAGATCGGAAAAGGAGGTAGAGGTCCCCTTATCCTGTGAACTGCAAGGATATGGACAGCTTCAGTACGTCAATACCGAATATCCGTTTGACGGATATAATCGCAACAAAGAAGGCGATGAACTGAGCGTAAAGAATCCTTGCATGCTCTACTGGAAAGATGTGGATGTCGACCTCT
Source organism: Oscillospiraceae bacterium (assembly GCA_963654365.1). GTDB lineage: Bacteria > Bacillota_I > Bacilli_A > RFN20 > CAG-288 > Enterosoma. The sequence goes on along the minus strand of CAVJZP010000020.1, from coordinate 24,928 downwards.
CTAAGAAAAAGAAATATTTGTTGGATATCAAAGGATTTGAATCAGGACTGTTTTTATATGTGAACGGAAATCAAGTCGGATATAGCGAGAATCTCTACCTTGACTCCGAATTCGATATTACTCCATTCCTTATAAACGGAAGAAACAGGCTGTCTCTTCTTTGCTTTAAATATTCCTCGTCCAGCTGGCTTCTTGACCAGGACTTTTTCCGCTTTATGGGATTGTTCCGCGATGTGAGTCTATTTGTCCTTCCTGAAAAGCACATCTTTGATGTTTCTGTCGTAACAGATGTCAATCTTGATAATCTGGAAGGCAAGGCCTTTATTCACTTGACTGGCGAATTGGATCAAACGAGAAAAGAAATAATCATCCAGGATAAGGATGGGAAGAACATCATCGATGATGTCGTCGACTCTGACACTTATCAGACGAAGATTTCTGGAGTGTCACTTTGGAGTGCTGAGAGTCCAAACCTCTACACATTGATCGTCAAGGTCAAAGCTGATGGAAAAGCAGTCGAAATCATAAAGGAGCACTTTGGTTTCAAGAAGGCAGAAATCAAAGAAGGCATCCTCTTATTCAATGGCAAAAGGCTGATTGTAAAAGGCATCAACCGTCATGAATGGAATGCAGACCGTGGAAGAAATGTCACTCTGAAAGATCTGAAGTTCGACAGTGACTTTTTGAAAAAGAACAACGTCAACGCAATCAGAACCTCCCATTATCCTAACCGAAGCGAGTTCTATGATATGGCGGATGAGTCCGGCTTCTATGTTGTCGATGAAGCATGCCTGGAATCCCATGGAACAAACCTGCAGTACGATGGATGGATTGAGGATGACTCTCCAATACCTGCAAGCAAAGAAGAATGGAATACAATCTGTACAGAAAAAGTACGAAGAATGTATCTTCGCGATAAAAATCATCCTTCCATCTTTATGTATAGTCTTGGAAATGAAGCGGGAAGAGGTACCGTGTTCTCCCGTATGAGAGATACTCTTCTGAAACTGAATCCGAATTTGATCGTTCATTATGAAGGATATAACCTTTATAAAGAATGGTCTTATCTCAGCGATGTCACTTCCACGATGTATTTCCGTCCGGAATGGATTCCTGACCTACTGAAGCAATATCCGAACAAGCCCTATATTCAGTGCGAGTATGCTCATGCCATGGGAAATTCCTGCGGAAACCTGGATGAATATCATGATCTTGTTAGACAATACCCTTCTTATCAGGGTGGCTTTATCTGGGATTATATCGATCAGGGATTGTATTTTGATGGCAAAGGAAAGTCAGAGCACCTTCATTTCGGAGGAGATTATCTTGATAAACCAAACGATCATGACTTCTGCTGCAATGGTGTGATATTCGCTAATAGAAAGGATGCACATCTCTCCTCTAAGGCATTAGCGATGAAGCACCTCTATCAGCCGTTCTATATCACCTTGACGGATAAGAAGATTGTAATGGAAAACGAACTGCTCTTTATCACAAGTGATTATCGAATTGTCTTATCTTATCTTGCCGATGGGAAAAGAGAGAATATATGCGATAAGGTTATGAATATTAAGCCTGGAGAGACTTGCCTTCTCGATATTCCATCTATGCCGTTTGATGAGACAAAGGATATTTCCTTGACTGTCTCCGTCTATCTGACTGATAATCTTTTTGGATTGAACTGTGGGGATGAAATCTCTTATCAGGATTTTGTGATACAGAAAAAGCAGAAGAGAGTTTTAGAAAAGAAGGATAAATTAGAAGTTGTCAATGGAAGATTCAATATCGGAGTTACCTGTGAAGACCTGTCTTTGCTTTTCTCAAAGACGAATCTGTCTTTTGCCCTTTCCGGTTTAATCTCTATCAAATATAAAGGAGAAGAATATCTGTCTCTGAGCACTGTGCCGACTCTCTTCCGCGCTACGACAAACAACGATCAGACTAACGATTTCCTTTCAAGAGGAAAACTTTCCTATTCTTATAGCCGATTCATGAGTGTCGATGTCAAAGAGACACGTTGGAAGATAACAGAGGATTCGTTTGCCATCACCTTCCATTACCTGATGGATGAAGAAAATAGAAAAGGCGTCTATGTCACCTATACTGTGACGGATGATTCCAATATCCATGTCCGATTAGATTATGAACCATTATCAGGTCTTAGGACCTTAGGTGAATTCGGACTTCACTTCTATCTAGCGAAGAACATCGAGAATCTCACCTATTACGGAAGATATCTTGAAAGCTATTCGGACCGAAAAGCTGGAAACAGATTAGGTGTCTACGAATTGAATATCCAGAACGGAAGAACAAAATACATCTACCCACAGGAAAGCGGGAACCGAGAAGATACCCGGTATCTTGAACTGAAGAATGACAAGACCTCGCTCTTGTTCTCTTATGACAAGGACTACTTCAGTTTCCACTTCCAGGAATATTCTTCTTTCAGGATCGATGAAGTAAAACATGAGGAAGAATTAGGAAACAGCAACTATCATCATCTAGAAATATTAGGCCTGATGAGAGGAGTTGGTGGAGATGATTCCTGGGGTGCCCCAGTCCATAGACAGTATGAGATAGATGGTACGATACCTCATGCTTTTGAGTTTGATATGAAACCGATGAAATAACGAGGAACATATGAAACAACTGTATATCAAAGACTTAAGAGTAGAACTGATATCCGACCGAATCATACGAGTAGAGACTATGAAGAACGGAAAGTTTGAAGATAGAGACACCTTTTTCATACCGAAAAGAGATTTCTATACGAATGATATCGAATACAGCACAAAGGAAACGAAAGACTGCTTTAAAATAAATATATCCGGCTATCGCATTCTCGTCCGTAAAAAGAAGAAAGGGCGTTCCTCTTTGTCTGTATTCAAGGGAAGAAAAGAAGTCTATCATTATCGAAAGATAACTAACACAGGTGAACTTCCCTCTATGGACAATACACCAGATGTCTATCCCATCATGGACTGCCCTAGAATCGTTGTCCCAAGTCATGGATATCATTACTCGGATGGGGTCAGCAAAACAGATGATTACGAGATCGATGAGAGCGTAGAAGACGTCTATCTTCTCCTCACCGATCAGAATCCAAAACTGCTTAGAAAACTTTATCTGGATATTACAGGAAGGCCAGAACTTTTAAGGCTTTCTGCTTTTGGATCCTGGAACTCTAAATATTTTCCCTACACCCAGAAAGAAGCGGAGGAGATCATCCATGACTATCAAAGACATAACATTCCATTGGACAATGTGGTCATCGATACGGATTGGAGAAAGAGGAGCAATGGAATAGGATATGACATCAATACAGAACTCTTCCCGAACATGGAAGAGTATCTGAAGAGAGCACATGACAATCATATCGAAATCATGTTCAATGATCATCCTGAGCCTAGAAAAGAGGCAGAAAGCCTGCTCTCTCCCTGTGAGGTCAAATACAGGGAAGAGAATCTTCAGAACATGTTATCCATCGGATTGGATTACTGGTGGTATGACCGAAACTGGATCACGAAGCTCGTTTCTCCCGACTCTTACATTCATCCTGAGACATGGGGCATGTATCTCTTCACCGATATCGAAAAGAATTACTTTGAAAAGCATCGAGGAGAAAACAAATATCCTAGAAGAGCGATTGTCATGAGCAATGTCGACAACATTGAAAACGGAAACTACTGTGGGATTCACAACACAGCCTCACATCGCTATCCTTTCCAATGGACAGGGGATATTCTTTCTAATTCCTTATGTGAAAACATTATCAATATTCTTCGCTCCGGAGAAAACTGCATTCCCTATGTCCATCCAGATTGTGGAGGTCACGTCGGAAATCCGAACAAAGAGCTCTTTATCCGCTGGATGCAGATGGGATGCTTCTTCCCGGTTTTGAGACCGCACTGCACAAACAATGTCATCCGAACAAGAGAACCTTGGCTTTACGATGAGGAAACGACGGATATCGTGCGAGACTATATCAAACTAAGGTATCGTCTTCTTCCGATGATCTATGCAAGAGGGTATGAGAGCTATCTCGAAGGTACTCCGCTTTGTCAGTCACTGGATTATATCGATCCAGAAGATAAAGCTTCCCAATCCTATCCGACAGAATATACCTTCTGTGATCTGCTTGTCTCTTATTCAGAATCCCCTCTTTTGCTGAAGAAAAACAGAAAAGAATTGGATGAATTCAATTATGCTTCTCCTGTTCAGGCAACCTTCTATAACGGATGTGATTTAGGAGGTGAAGCGATACTGAAGAAAGAGTATGACCGTCTTGCCTTTGACCTGAACGGGAATGCGCTGGAAAAAGAACTGCCTGTCTATGATTTCTCCGCAAGGTTTGAATTTGATATGCAATTGAAAGAGGACAGTATCTTCATTGCCCTTTGTGATGACGGAATAAGGATCTATATCGATGGAGTACTGAAAGCGGAGGATTGGTCCTGTCATGCTCCGACAGACTGCTCTACCGGAATTATAGAAAGCGGAAAACATCATGTCATGTTAGAGTACTTCCAGGAAAAAGGAGGTGCAAAACTTGCGTTATATTTAAGCAAGCCAGGAAAGATAAAGCAAAACGAAATCTATTTCCCGAAAGGAGAATGGATGGATCTCTTCACTGGAATAACCTATCAGTATCGATCAACAACAATAAGAAATAGCCCACTAGATGAAATGCCGCTCTACGTAAAAAGAGGAAGCGTGATTCTCTTAGCAAAAGACAGCAACAATACAAAAGAACAGTTTTGGGATGAACTCACCTTGGATTACTATCCCTCGAGGAAAGGAATATATTCCTCCTTCCTCTATGAGGATGATAGGGAGACGATTGGCTATCAGCATGGGGAAAGACGAGTCATGCCGTATTCTGCTTACTATGACAAAGGGAAAAACGCATTCTGCATCACATTAGAGAAGGCGGATGGCCATTTTGACGGAGCCTATTGTACGGAAAAGAAGATGATGAAACTGAAGTATCATATCCTCTATCAGAAAGGAATCAAAGAAGTCCGAATCAACGATAAAGCCGTACCCTATTCCATCTATAAGAGAAACCTGAAGGCAAAGGTCTTATCCAACTCTTCGGATGCGTTGGATAGCGATACTCTAGTCACAGAGTTCATCCATGATATGAATACGACGGAAACGATTGAAATCTATTTGGAGAATAACTGAGATAATAAAAGCCATGGCAACTGTCATGGCTTTTACAATTCTAATTATAAATACAAGATGTATCAGAGGTGGAATTCGCTGATACGTTTTCTGTAATGGCATCCTCCGGAGATCTTACGATAGTCGAGATTCTTCATGTCGAGGAACTGAATCATTCCAGAAGGGGTCAAGTCAAAGGTATTGACGAAATCATAGATGTCTTTCGAGGCGTTCTTGCCATCGGTGGTGACAGAGACAGAAATCGGCTCAGCGATTCCGATGCCATAGGCGAGTTCAACTTCGGCGACATTGACAGAAGGGAACTTCTCTAAAATGCGGATAGCGAGTTCTCTTGCCATATAGGCAGCAGTTCTATCAACTTTGGTTGGATCCTTGCCGGAGAAGGCTCCGCCTCCGACAGGACAGTATCCTCCGTACTGATCACAGACGATCTTTCTTCCTGTCAGACCGGAATCAGTGTTTGGTCCGCCTAAGGTCCATAAGCCGCTCGGATTGAGGATGAACTTCTTCGCTTCGATTCCATTCTTTTCCATCAGATCAAGAAGATACTGGCGGACAGACTCGATAGTCAGCCCTTCTTTATGGCAGGCGGAGATTAGGATGATCTCGGGCATTGCGTTCTTCTTGTCGAGGTCGACAGTGACCTGTGTTTTCGTGTCTCCGAGCAGAATCGTATTCGGATTCTTTTCGATGTCTTCCGTGATGATATCGATGATGTGATTGGCAATATCGAATCCGTACGGAAGCATGCTCTTGGTCTCTCTTGTGGCAAAACCGAACATCATACCCTGATCGCCTGCTCCGATTTTCTCATCCTGGTTGACAGCAGCACCGATCTGAAGGCTCTGCTTGTTGACGTTGACGATGAGTTCCGTGAAGGAATAGCCAAGAGAATTCATGACTTCCTCTACGATATCGTGATAAGGGATGTTCTGCTCTGAACAGGTGATTTCACCTGCCAGATAAACAGAAGAAGACTTGACAAGAGTCTCAATGGCGACTCTGCTTTTCTTGTCTTTGGAAAGACACCACTGAAGAATGGAGTCGGAAATCTGATCGGCAACCTTGTCCGGATGCCATTTGCTGACCTGCTCAGAACTGAATAAATGCATAGATACCTCTTTCCGTCAAAAAAAGTTCTCCCAGCGAAACTGGGAGAACATATGTATCTGTTGATCCCATCATTCAAGCTTTAGCACTTTGCTGTATCAGTAAGTTGCTGAAGGGTCATCGGGCTTGTCCCTCACCTTCTCTTTATGGTTGCGCTGGTTTGACGCGGAAGATATTATGCTATTTTTAATTGGCGTTGTCAATGAAAAGAATATCAGAATATGACAGTCAGCATCATCTTGAAATTGTCTTCGGCATAGAGAGCGTGATCCACATGATTGGGCATGACGATGTACTCCCCTTCCTTGACAAGGTGACTCTTTCCTCCGATAGTGAATTTTCCTGTTCCCTCAAGCACATAGACAAAGGCGTCTCCATTGGACTGATGAGCAGAGATTTCTTCTCCTTTGGAGAAAGAGAAAAGAGTGATGCTGACATGCTCGTTCTGAACCAATGTCTTGGAAATGATTTCACCCGGACGATAGGATAACTCATCCTTTAATCTGTAGGCTTCTTCGAATTTGATGTTTTTTAAGATGTTCATAGTCTATACCTCTATGAAATAGTATATCTCTAATGAAAGCTTAAGTGGTCGTTTATACAAAAAACCAGCATCATAATGATGCCGGTCAGTTAAACAAATTGTATGTCTATACTAGGATTGTTACTACTCTGTTTTCTTTTTCTTGGGAATCGTGATGAATAATACAACAGCGAATGCGACAATAGCAAGGATAGAGCCTGTAATGAAATCCCAACTCTTGATGGAAGGATAGAGGGGATAGAGGGTGGAATTGATGAACATAGAGACGACAGAGCCGATGATCAATCCCGCTATCGCATAAAAGGTGCTGACACGATGCTTGGATAAGAGATATCTCATGACCTTAGAGGAAAGAATCAATCCGATCAAAATGCCGAGTGCAAGAAGACAGCCTAAGACGATGCCAGTGAGGATGAAGGACTTATCTCCGCTATGCCAGATGGCTTTATCACCTAAATAGGAATTCAGAATCGGATAGTACATGCCAATCACCATTAAGGACATCGATCCGGAAATGCCAGGTACGACACAGGCAAAGGCAGCGATGATGCCAGCGACAAGGATCAGAAGATACATCCACCAGACACGATTGTTCAATGGCTCGTCCAACTGGAAATCGGTAAGGGCAGTGACAATGCCAAGGCCAGAAGCGATGAGAAGAGCGAAGAGGAAACAAAGGATATGAATGATCTTTGATGTTACGGTTTCTCCTTTTCTAAGTTCGACAATAGCAACAGGAAGAGAGCCTAAGACAAGACCGGCAAACAATCCAGTCAATGTGAACGGAGCAAGATTATATCCTTTCTGTATGCCGACAAAGGCGGCAAGGGCTCCGCAGAGAAGACCGAGAATGAAAGGAAGGAGAATCAGAAAGTTCCTTTTCGGGCTCTTTCTGAATCCAGCAGCGGAATCGACGATGGTATCGTAACAGCGTTCTGCAACAGCGATGGTTCCTGCGCTAAGGCCAGGAATGGCGACAGATATTCCTAGTGTGATACCTTTTAACGTATCCAGGAAGAAATGTGCAATCTTGTTTTTCTTTGTGTTTTCCATGCCGTGATTATATCCGTTTTGTACTGTAGTGACAACTAAAATAAATTCGACTGGTTTCTTCCTATGAGAGCATTTTCCCTATTGGCATATGGTAAAATGGATGAAGTGATGATAAAGAAAGGAGGGCCAATCTAAAAGCATGATCGAACTACAGTATGATTCTCTTTTCCGGGAAATTGCTCTCCCTATTCTTACTCATCCGGAATACCAATTGCTGAAAAAGTATGTTGCACATGGTCACTATACCGTTTACAGCCATTGCTTTCGTGTTGCTCTCTATGCTTATTCGTATGCGAAAAGCAAGAATAGGAATGTGGATTATCCCTCTCTTATCCGTGGTTGTCTTCTCCATGACTATTATCTTTATGACTGGCATCACGCCCATGAAGGTCATCGCCTACACGGCTTCCGTCACCCTTATTTTGCGTTGAGGAATGCAAAGAAAAGATTTTCTCTGAATCGGAAGGAGATGAATATGATCCGCTCTCATATGTTTCCTCTTACTTTCTGGACGATTCCCTTATGCAAGGAAGCGTGGATACTGACTCATGCGGATAAAGTCTGTGCGCGGTTGGAAAGTGCTTCCGTACATAAGAAAAGCGAGAAGGCAACCTATATCCCATTATCGGAAAAAGTATGAAATTCTTCTTAAAAGACAGGTGGAGACTCTTTTCCTTTTTGATCACCATCATAGTCACATCCACTCTAGTCATTTATAACGCCATCTTCGGAATCAAGTATCATGTATTCTTCAACCTCTTTGGTTCTTTTTACTATCTGACGCTTTTGATTGTCCGAATCATTCTTTTCGTAGAGGAATACCGATGGATGAAAAAGGGAATCCCGTTTCAGAAATCAAAATACGTATTCACCTCAGTCTTCATGATCTATCTGACCGCGACAATCTCTCTATTAGCCTCTATCCTTGCATATCTGCAAAGTCCAGTCAAGATTTCCAATACGCCCGCTATCATTCTGTCTGCTTTTGCCCTCTTTAAACTGTTCTCCTTATTGAAACGGTTCCTTGAATTCAGAAAAGAGAGAAATCTTTTCAACAGGCAGATTCTGAATGTGACTTTGATCAGCTGTGGCGTTACCTTGCTGACTCTTTTAAATACGCTATTCACTGCAAATGGTGGATACAATAGCCTGAAAAGCGCACTGTTTCTTCTGACTGGAATCCTTTTGGTCTTCCTGATGGAATCTGTGACTATCCTTTCTTTCCTCAAAGGCCTGAAGACTTATCGAAAGACGGAGAAACTGGATATCAAAGATTAGACATGTTCAAAATAGCAATCAGAAATGGATGCAATAGAAATGGCCCATGTAAGCATGGGCCATGGTTTTTAGATCAGCTTAGAATCCTTCATCCAAAGTTCGATGTCGGTGTCTTTGATGCTGGATAATACCTTCTTGAGAAGGATTTTCTCTTTCCAGCTCATTTCGGCATCGGTGATCTTCTTCTTGTCTAAGGCGTAGTAGGTTGCTCTTAACATTTCTCTGATGTCATAGGCGGAACCCCAGACTTCCGGAACACCACGGTCGATGTCCATCAAAGTGTAGACGGCTTCCATGCCGGTGCGCATCGAATATTCCGTCGTGAAGATGGTGTCTCTTGGGGTTTCAGCAAACTGGCCTAAGAAGGCAAGGTTGATGGAACCGTGTGGGACAACGAGAGGACGGTCGGAGTTCTTTCTCGGCTGGAAGAAGGCGTTGATGTAAGGCATATAGCAGGTTGTGGTGTTGCACTCTTCTGCCAATGCATCAATCTCATCCAAGTCTGCACCGATATGATAGAGCCACTCTTTGCAGATCTCTTTTCCAGTGCAGTTTCTCATCGCCTTCTTCATATAGTTGCCCTCAACATTCGTGTTAAGAGCATAGAACCAGACGATGACGCTGCCATCAGGCTGTTCTTTGAACTGAGGCTGTCTGTTGATGGTCCAGGAAAGCATCCAGTTGTCGAAGGAATCTTTGACCGTGACAATGCCACCGGTTGTGACCTTTCCGGATAAGGGGTCTCTCTTACAGATGTTTTTGATGAGAGAGAGGATTCTTTCATTCTTCGTAAGGATAGAAGCAGACATCCAGTTGGTCTCTTCTGGGTTGGAAGCGAAAGCCTTCGGATTTCCGAATTCTGTTCCCTGGGCAGCGATCTTCTCCCAGAGGCTCCATCCATCTCCCACGTTCGGCTTGATGGAGGAGAGCTCCGGAGCGGTGTCGTTGTCTCCGTAGCAAGAGACATCCGTGCAGCAGCCATTGGTAATCATGAGATAATCGTCTTCGGTCAGTTCCTGAACGTGTTCCTCATTGTCTTTGACATAAGAGAAGGAAGAAGCCATGAACTTGTCTCCGAGTCTTTTGATCTTGACGTCAGTGACCTTGACACCGAAGTCGAAATTGACACCGTGATCTCTCAGATACTTCTCTAAAGGAAGAATCATGGATTCATACTGATTGTATTTGGTGAAGCGGAGAGCGCTGAAGTCCGGAAGACCATCGATGTGATGGACATATCTCTGGATATAACGCTTCATCTCAAGGGCGCTGGACCAACGCTGGAAAGCGAACATGGTCTGCCAATAGAGCCAGAAATTGCTCTTCCAGAAGTGATCATCGAAGCACTCAGAAATCTTCTTGTCTTCGAGATCCTTTTCAGGAGTGAGATAGAGTTTGAGCAATTCTCTCTGTGCTTCCTTATCCAATTTGAAGAGGTTGTCGGTATGGGCATCCTGTCCTCTGTTGACCGTGGCGCGGCAGAGCGAATAGTTAGGATCATGCTTGTTGAGCCAGTAATATTCATCAAGAACGCTGACTCCTTCTGTTTCGATGGAAGGCACATCGCGATAGAGATCCCACATGACTTCGAAATGGTTGTCCATCTCTCTTCCGCCTCTCATGAAGAATCCCTTGTTCAGGTCGTGATATCCGTCGCAGGAACCGCCTGATCTTGGGAGAACTTCCAAGATGTGAATCTTCTTTCCGTCGACTCTTCCGTCTCTGACAAGATAGAAGGCGGCAGTTAGACCACCTAAACCGGAACCGACGATGTATGCAGATTTCTTATCCGCATCTTTCGGCTTTTCCGGATGAGCGAATGCTTCATAATTTCCACTGGAATAGTACATTTCAATTTCCTCCTTATTCCGTATGGCCATAGTTTAATGAGTGAGGAAAAAGAAAGGAATAAACAGTTTTTCAGCAATGATAAAATACTGAACTAACCACAGAAAGTGATTGATTTTTCATCAAAAACGGAAAAGTGATAAAAGTTTTCCGGATGGAACTATATATAATGAGTAGAGGTATGAGTGCATTCCTGGAAAGTTGCAAAAACGAAAATGAAGTAGTATAAATAGTTTTTGCTCCATATCCTATGGAGTGATAGATATTCACATATGTGTTGTTTCATTTATATATGAGGTGAAAAATTATGAAAAAATCGAAGATGTCGTTATTGTTGTTGTCGTTTATGATGATGGACCTTTCTTTGGTCGCCTGCCAGGATAAGGCCTCCGACAAAGAAACATCCAAGAAGGATGAGAAGATTGCATCCATCGCTATTGTCAAGGATAGTATTGCCAGCACTTATACCATTGGAAGCACAGTCGATTATTCTAAACTGCAGATTCAGACACTCAATGCCTCTAAGGAAGTCCTTAGCACATTAAAGGCAAGTGAGAATAAGGATAAGATCACCTATTCCGCTATCGATACTTCCACGCTGACCGACAAGAGAACTTTTGAAGTCGTATTGACTCAGGACAATGTCGAATACAAGACAAGCATGGATTATAAAGTCATCGATATTCAGTATGAGCTCAATGACTGGAGCGCCAATGAAAATTACACAAGAACTGTCTCTACCAAAGGAAACAGCAAACTGACCAATCCGGAAAGCTCGGAATATGAAAACGGCTTTATCGAATCCGGTGTGTACTATATCGGAAATGAAAATGCAGTGAGTTTGATGCCTACTGTCTTTGCATTGAATCCGGATAATCCGCTTGATGTTGTCACGTTGGACAAGATGCCATCGGATACTGTCTTCAGCTTAAAGAATGAATCTGGCGAGAAGGTCGAATTGGAGAATGCATTGGATGCTATCGATGAGCTCAAGAGCAAAGGAACGGTCAAGTTCAAAGATACTATCACTGGAAAATATACGCTCACTCTTTCCAATCCTCAATTGGACAAGGATATCGTCTATAATGTCAATGTCGTCTCTGGCTATAATGTCACGGAAGCGATTGACATGTATGCCTTGAACAATTCGAAGAACTGTGGCGTTTATGGAACAAAGTACAATGAGAAGATGACGGCGTTCAAGGAAGAGAATGGACTTCCGGATACGAATGCTCTTGTCTTCCAGAATGACATCACGTTCAATAAGAGCGACCTTCCTACCTTCTACCTTTGGGCAGAAGGTGAAGCTACGGACTCTTCTGTTGTCGGTTCGTTGAAGGACTGGATCGGCATCATCGATCATCAGTTCACCAAAGACAATGAATCGGTCACTGTCTATGGCAACTGCCACCGTTTGATGCTCAACGATGATGAGACAGATTCTGATTGCTTCCCTTATATCCTCACGGATTCTCAGCAAGGCGAAAAGCAGGAAGCCGGCAAGCCGATTTCCACACATGCCTCTTTCTTCTATTCCAATCGTGCAAGCGGAGTCAATCCGGAGACCTGCTCTATCACTTTCAAAGATCTTGAGATGAGCGGAAACATGGGTGTCAGCGCTGAGAGCGATATCACCGAAGGCGGACCGATGCTCGCTAAGACAAGAGTCAATACGACCTTTGACAATATCATCGCATCCAAAGTTTACATGGCTTCTATGCTGGAAGGATATGATACGGATGATGGCCAAGTCTACTATAATGCAACCCTCAACATTAAAAACTCCCGCTTCCGCGATCTCTTCAATGCAGGTATTTATGTCTATGGAAATGGTTCCGTCAACATCACTCATTCTGAGATGATGAAAGCGGGTGGACCTTTGATGTTCCTCAATCCGATCACTCAGGAGCTTCCTAGCTATCCGACTAGCCTTTCCACTCTTGCCAAGACCGATGTCACCATCGATGATGACACTGTCCTTTCCAACTATACAGAAGGAAAAGGCGGATGGTTTGATGCCTATTCTGGCGCAAGTGCCCTGGCTTCCAGTCTCAAGAGTGGAGATGCTCTCTTCAACAATCAGTGCGCTACTTCCTTCTTAAAGACGGAGAACAATGTCAGCAAGTTCGACTTCTGGATGGTTTCCCTTCCTATCAATGAAGAGGGAATTGAACTCCCCACTGACAAAGGCGGCACCAATGTCGACGTCACTGTTGCCGGAAAGAAAGTCTACTCTACCTTAGACGGGAGAGACACTGTCTTTGAGAAGGCTATCGCCATGTCTCAGGATACAAGCACTGCAAATGTCCTCGCTTACGTCAATAGCCTTACCTCTACCGACTTTGGAAACAGTTTAGCCTATGCTGCAACAACACAGGCAATTACATTCAAACTTGTCGATGACAGCAATGTCCCTCACTATTCCATTGTCAATGTCAAAGACGGAAATTACTTCCTCTGCGACAGCCAGTATGCAATTCTTTCTGCCCTTGGACAGGATGTTTCCTCTATGTCTTATGCTCCGAATGCGGTATTCAATAGTGCTTCAAAATGTCTTGCTGCTACTATCAATGGAACAGGACAGTCTGTCAATGCAAAGGATCCTTCCACTTTGAAGGGCGTCTGCAATTATGGCATCCTCATGGGAAACTACAAGAAGATCAACTGATCTGAATTGATATGAATTCTCTGTTGTTCAGGAAAAACAAGGCGGTTATCTTTCTATCCGTTTCTGTTCTCGTCTTGTTTTTCCTAAGCCTATCGTTATCTGTATCGTTAACGCGATATCAGCCCTACTCCATGGTTTATCTAGTCCTTGGAAATGTGGGGCTGATTCTTTGCGTTGTTTTTCTTCTTCTCCATCTCTTTCTGAAGGACAGAAAAGCAAAAAGCCATAAACTGAAATGGATGACAAAGTTTTCCTGCATGATGGCAGAGAAGGAGAATCGATACCGATTCTATTTCTCTTTGGTTTCTGTTGTTGGCTTTGCTTTGTTTTTTGCTCGATTCTACTTTTATAAAAACACGACTTCCTTCCTGGTAGAAGGAAACCAATATTACTATAAGTATTACGATTACCTGAATCTGCAGAGTTATCTTGTCTGTGACAAACTCTTTTCTTTGGTCACGATGTCCCATCTAGAGAGAAGTGTTTCTACGATACTGAACGATTGGATTGCTGCCTTGACGATATCCTCTTTGATCTGTTCCTTCTATTTAGGGGATAGTTCTCTTTCTTTCAGAAGATATGTGATGACTCCTGTTGCTGCTCTTGTCACTTTGTTCCTTCCTCTCTGTGTAATGGGAATTGTCGGAGACACAGTCGATTACCGTATGTATCTGATGGGGGCAGCAGTCGCTTTGATCGATTTCTACAGTTTCTCTTCCTATCTGGAGAAGAAACCTTTCAAGTGCAATTCTGCTCAGACAAGAAAACTTCTTGCTCTTGCTGTTCCTTTCCTGTTCTCTTCGATGAGTTCCTACACTCCTTCTTTGATCTTAGGTGGAACTTTGTTTGGATTGACCAATCCGCATGAACCAAGTGATCTTTCCCATCGTCTATTTGTCTACCTTGCCTTTTTGCTTCCAGTCTACTTTTATCTGACTCTTTCCGGATTATCGGAAAAAGAAAAGAAATCCGCATTGATTCAGATCTCCTTAGGGACTTTCTTTGGTTATATCTCCATCAATCGATATGATATCTGGAAGGATTTCACTTCCTGGCCGTTGCATCTCTGCAACACGGCGATGTATACGATGCCACTTACACTTCTCTTCAAGAGTTACGGAGTTTATTACTTCACCTTCTTCATCAATGTTCTCGGTGCGTTCTTGGCGCTATTGATGCCAAACTTCTCTACGGCGCTTCCTGTCTTCTCTCCGACTGTCATCCACTTCTATATCAATCACCTCTTTGCCTTCTTTATGCCGGTTCTCATCGTTCTTCTCGGTGTCTATGAAAGACCTAAGCTGAAATACTTTATCTATTCTCAGCTTGGGTTCTTAGTCTACTTTGCCTTTGTCATGTTCATCAACGTCTATCTCACTGCACACGGAAAACCGAGTGACTTCTTCTTCATCAATTCCGACTTCGTCGCTGGGAAATTAGGAAAATGGGCAAAAGATCTCTTTGCCAACTCTATCACCTTCACCATCGGAGAATACAAATATGAAGTGCATCTCATCTATGACATCATCTATTATCTCGTCTACATCGTATTAGCCTTTGCAATGTGGTTTGTCTATGAACTGCTCTTCCGAATGACAGATGAACTGATGCTATTAGGAACAGCAAGAAGACAGTATAAGATCAGACATAAAGCCTATCTGGAAGATGGAAAGGAAGGTAATGCCTCTATGGAAAACAATGGAATCACTTTGAATGTGTCTCATCTATCTAAGAAATATCATGGCGCCGATAATTATGCAGTAGAAGATTTCTCCATGAATCTCACCGGTGGAAAGATCTACGGCTTCTTAGGAAAGAACGGTGCCGGTAAATCTACTATCATCAAATCTATCGTCGGAATCCATGGCTTTGAAAAAGGGACTATCTCCATCTGCGGACATAATGTCACGGAGCAGGCGATGGAAGCAAAGATGGATACAGGATTCGTTCCGGATAACTATGCCTTATACGAAAACCTGACAGGAAGACAGTATATTGGCTATATCGCAGATCTCTTTGAAGTAGACAAATCCGTAAGAAAAGAAAGAGAAGAGGACTTAGTCAGAAGGTTAGAGATGACGGCAAGATATGATAAGCCGATGAAGACGTATAGCCACGGCATGAAGCAGAAGATCACTATCATCGCTGCCTTGATCCATGAACCGAAAGTCTGGATTCTCGATGAGCCGATGACCGGCCTTGATCCGAATAGCATCTATCAGATCAAAGAGTGTATGAGACAGCACGCGAAGAAAGGAAACATCGTCTTCTTCTCCAGTCATATCATCGATGTCGTCAAGACGCTCTGCAATGATGTCATCATCATCAAACATGGTGAACTCGTTGAGGAAATCGATTTGGATCAGCATCCGGAGAGAAGAGACACCTTGGAGAAGGACTTCCTCCTTCTGACAAGCGATAACGAAGAAGAAGCAAAAGAACTTCTCCTTGAAGAAAGCAAAGGCCAGATACTATGAGTCTACCTACTGAGAAAAAGACTTCAAAGCTAAAAAACTTCTTCCATGTGGAATGGAAGTCCTTTTCTGTCCTTCTTTCCATGCTTCTCTCTAATTCCTTATCGATTGATTTCAAAGGCAACAAAAAGAAGACAATCGTCAATATCCTATTGAAAGTTGTCATCTTTGCCTTGGCGGGCAGCATCTCTTTTGTCTTCTTCACAGTCTGCATCAAACTGAACATCTTCTCCCTTCTTCCCTTTGTCCCGATGACAGTCCCTTCCATTGTCATGACGATCCTATTGTTCTTTTCCTTCTTCTCTACTCTGTTTCGAGTGAGTAAGGACCTCTACTTCTCCAATGATAATAAGGTCCTTCTGACACTTCCGACAAACGGAAACACATTATTTTTGACAAGACTTTTTGTCTCCTTCATCAATGTCTATATCCGTTCTATGACTTTGGAAATTCCGTTCCTGATCGGATATTACCTAGTCTCTAAATATCCGGTCTATATGATTTTCTTAGTCTTTGTCCTCTTCCTTATCATCGATCTCTTCTTTGTTCTGATCAGCGCTCTTCTCTCCATGCCTTTATACTTCGTTCAGAAATTCTTATATTCCCATGAAGTCATAAAAAGAGTCCTTGCTCTTGTTTTCTCCTGTTTTATCATCGCAATCTCTTCCTATCTTATCTCCATCATTCCGGAGAACATCGATATCTTCACCAACTGGAGCCCTTATTTCACTAAGATTCAGGAAGGACTGAGATTCTATTCTAATCGTCTTTCCTTCTTCTATAACACCTCCAAACTCTATCTAGGATATTACACCGGATATACGTTCAGTTATTTTGTCGGTTCAGCACTTCCTGGACTCTATACTTTCCTCACTCTTTTCCTTTCTATTCCTTTGCTTTTCCTTTCCTGCCTATCCTTTGCTTCTCCTTTCTATCTGAAATTAGCAAGCGGAAATGATGAGATCATGTCCAAGACATCCAAGAAGGAAAAGACAGAAAGAGCACATTCTCCTTTTGTTTCCCAGGTCAGAAAAGAACTCCTTCTTTATTTCAAGGACAATGATATGATCAACTATACCGGTCTATTCGTCTTCCTTCCTTTGCTTCTTGCTTTGATCAGCAAAATCTTTATGGCAATGGATTTGAATAATAGAGGACTGACCTATGTTCAGGTCGCTATTCTCTTGATTACCCTTCTCATTGTCTTAAGCTCCAATAGCATCATTGCGAATCTGTACAGCAAAGAAGGAGGCGCCTTCAAGCTGGCGAGAACCTATCCTGTCAATGACAGGCTTCTGATTACGAGCAAACTCTTCCTTCCCATGCTCTTTGGAACACTGAGCCTAATCGTCTCCTATTCTGTGATTGCAATGCTAAGAAAAGATATGCAGAATGAGAATCTTCTTTTAGGAAGCGGAATACTATTGATCTATATCGGACATCTTTTATATTCTGCCTCTTTGGATTTCACTAATCCGCAGAGTTCCTTTGGCGATGTCTCTTTCCTTTCCAAGAATGAGAACAGATCCGTTATCTTCGCCTTTGTTCTCAGTGCTCTGTTCACCTTATTGTTCTACTACTTCAGCTCAGATCCTTTGGTATGGTTGGTCAACATCCAGATGACAGCCAGTCTTAAGCTTCTCCTTTTAGGTGTTCTATTCCTCGCTTTGAATATCTATCTCTACTGCCAGAGAATCAAGTATGTCTATTCGAAAGGAGAACGGTTATGAAAAAATCGGTGTCTCTGATAGTCTTTGCTGCCACCGTTATCGCCATTGTCATCGTCGCTATCTTCGGAACGAAGCCACAGGGCATCGTACCGAAAATCTATATCGACTCTATCGCAATCAAGCCGAGCGACAACAGCAAATACGATGCTGAAAAGAACAGCATGTGGCTTGTCTATGATACGAATCAGGAAGTTCAGTACAATGACTCTTATTATATGCCGTATATCTTTACGACAGAGGTTCTCCCTGAGAATGCAACAGACAGAAGCTTCCTTTATTATTTTGATGAATCTGACAAGGATTACATCGATTTCCCGATGGACAATGACAATGCCAAATACCGTGGTGCCTTCTTGATCAAGAAACAGACCAAGAAGAGATTCAAGTCTGTCCGTCTGTTCTGTAAACCACTGGACGGCGGAAAAGCCGCGGTTGCCGATATCACAGTTGTAATCGATTATTATTCTGTGTTGGAGGCATAAAGAACGATAACTAAATTCAGAAGCGTTTCATATTGAATGATGACCAAACTCGTTATATCATAAATTTGTTGTGCATGTATTCTGCACAATTGAAGGAGATACTATGATCAAACTGATTGCCTTGGATATGGATGGTACGCTTTTGAATTCGAAGAAGGAACTCCCTAGCGATTTCTTTTCCTTTGTGAAGAGTCATCCTGCTATTCATGTCGCAATCGCAAGCGGAAGACAGTATTACTCCTTGGCGAAGCAGTTTGCGGAAATCAAAGATAATCTTCTGTTTGTAGCTGAAAACGGAACCATGGTTGTCGATCATGACCAGGTCATCTATCTGAATACGATGAAGAAAGAAGATGTTCTTTTTGTTTTGACTCTTTTGAAGAGAATGGAAGAAGTGACAATCATTCTCTGCGGAAATGAATCCGCCTATATGGATGCATCCGAGAATGAGGCGATTGTTGAAGCGACAAAGTATTATGATAGGCTGACCGGCGTGAAGGATCTCTTTGAAATTGCAAAAGAGAAGAACATCATCAAGTTTGCCATCTATTTCAAAAACGGAGATGCGGAGAAACATTACGCTGAATTACGCCAGGTAAAAGAGGGACTGAAAGCCGTATTGTCCGGAGAAAGCTGGATTGATATCTCTAATGCCGATGCTGACAAAGGCATCGCATTGAAGAAGGTTATGGAACTCTATCACATCAAAAAGGAAGAGAGCATGGCCTTTGGCGATTATCTGAATGATGCGGAGATGCTAAATGCAGTCACTCATTCCTACGCGATGAAGAATGCTCTTCCTTATATCAAAGAGATCTGTCGTTATCAGACAGACAGCAATGATGAGGATGGAGTCATGAAAATCTTGCGGACTCTATAATATATAAGGATTATTTATTGGATAAGACTTCATAGACATGGTGGTTTTCCTCCATGTCTTTTTTGACAGCCTTTTCGTATTGAGAGCTATCTACATATTGGATTGTCTCTTTCTTGGTGATTGCAAAAGGTATCGCCTGTTCTCTTACTGCCTGGCGGATGAAGATATTGATGGCGGAAGAGAGGTTCAGTCCTAATTCATCAAAGAGCGTCTCTGCTTTTTTCTTCAATTCTTTATCCATTCGGATGGTTACGTTAACATTTTCCATAATATTTTCCTCAAACCAATTATAGCAGAAAAACAGAGTTAAGGTAAATAGTTGTGCAAAGATTGTGCGTTGTAGTGAAAATATAACAAAATTTCTATAAAATTGATAAATAGATGCTGACTTTGTAACCTTGTAAACAAGCAAAGTTGCAAAAATATAAAATTTGTAACATTTTCTATTGACAACACTTACAAGATTGTTTAGAATATAAGCGTTCAAAGAAACAAACTTGAACGATTTGTAAACATCAAGGAGAAAAACATTATGAAAAAGTTTCAAAAAGCATTATTAGCCACAACCGCTCTCGGAATGATGGGAGTCGGCACTGTCGCAGCTGCAACTCAGATCACTTTGAACAAGAATGATGAAAATACTCCTATCGCTACTGTTTCCAATGATGAAAATCACAGACTTGTCATCGGTGGTGAGAAGATGTTCCTCGGAAAGACCTCTGCTGCCTTTGATTTCACTTCCTTCTTCCTCGATGGCCTTAAGGCCGGTGGCGGAAGCTTCATCGGTTACATCGCCAGCGATCTTGCCAAGGCTGGATTCAAGTGCGCATTGACTTCGTTAGGCTTCGATATGAGAAGTGATGAAGAACAGAAGTTCGATCATATTAGCGATCAGCTCAAGATCATGCAGAACTCTTTGACACAGGGCTTCAGCGATGTTAAGAGAAAGATTGTTGAACTCCATAACAAAGACATCATGAACGGACTCCTTGGCCAGCTCGATCAGATTCAGACTCCGGTCGCTGCTAAATTCGCTATCCTTGCTGACCTTGCCAAGAAGGAAACCAATAATACAGATGCTAAAGAACTCGAGAAAGAAAAACAGGCATTCTTAGCTGGACTTAGCGAACTCAAGTTCGAAAAACTCAGTGAGAACAATCTCTGGAACGCTGCTGAGACACTTGCCAAGAACTTCACTGTTCCTTATTCCGTCGACAGATCCTTGAAGTTATTCGACCTCTATGAAGAATCCTATGGTGTCGCTGAGAAGTGGGACTATATGACAATTCAGCCGAGAAAGAACTTCATCGCCTATGTCGGTTTCTTAGTCAATGGCTTATGCCAGCTCGCTCAGCTCTCCGCTAACTATAAGATGAGTCAGCTCAATGCCGGAGATTCCAACCTCAAGGGTTATGAACTCGGTGTCCAGAACATGATCAAGGCCGTCAATGAACTGAATGCTCAGTTCAAGGATGAATTGGTCAAGTTGGATGAGATTCAGAAGAAACACGATCAGGATCATCTTATCACCTATCGTGACAGAGTCGTTGACAAAGATGGAAACATCACTGTCAAGGATGGTGTCACCCTCTCTACAAGCCTTCTTCCTGTTACTCCTGCTGACAACGATTACAACTACGTTTCCTTCGAAAGAGACGGCGACAATCCTACCAATATCATCAGAACATTCAATGCTCCGGATGTCGTCCTCTACGAAAATGTCATCTACACTCTCGACTGCACGGAACAGGAAAAGATCTACAAGCAGGTCTTCGAAGATTATGCCACCTACATCAAAGCAGTCGGAAAAGACAGCAAGACCTTCACGATGAAGGACTACCTCATCTCTGCTGGCTTCACATGCAAGAACCAGGACCTCTACAACAAGGCCAAAGGCTTCTATAGATCCATTCAGGATAAGGTCTTCGACCAGAGCAACATCTGGAAGACAGACAAGAACGATGAACTCAGAGTCTACTATTACGGCTTCAATGAAACAAATCCTAACGGCAACGCCTACGATGTCTATAGCGCCGTTCACGGATACGCAGGAAATCCGTTCGCTTCTGTCAAGTACAGCAAGCAGAACAGAGATGCCAATACTTACTACCTCTGCTTCGTCAATCCGGATCAGAAGACCATCGCTGGTAAGTTGACTAAGACCGTCATCGAAAGAGTTGGCAATAAGACTGCTAAGGGTACCATCTTCGAGAATCACTTCAAAGGTCATAGAAAGACCACTGGCGATAACCTCGATAAAGTCGTAATCCAGGAAGGTCAGATCTAATACGATAGAAGATACGATATAGACGAATCTACAAAGGCTATGGATACCTCAAAAGGCTCCATAGCCTTTTCTACTTGAGTCAAGAAAAGCACCTACAGTACTGTAGGTGCCTTAGCTTTCTGAGATATAGGAGGTGAGTCTTCAGAATAACTAGGAAAACTCTAGATTATCAGAAGAAAATGCCTTCTGATTTGTTCTTGATCTCTGCGGATGCAATAAACGGAATACGGGTCGTATATCCTTCTTTGGCAGCGACGTATTTCTTCGCCCAGAGGGAGAAAATCTCTGTGTTCCACTTGGCGACGGCATCGTTATAGACTTCTCTGGCAGCGGTAATCTCCTGCTGCAGGTAGGAGTTCTGCTGCAAGGCATCCTGAATCTCCTGATGGGCTTTCAGTTCTGGATACTTTTCCAAGACGACATCGATGGATTTCTGTGCTGTGTCTAACGTTCCCTGTAATTCATTGCGCGCTAAGTCCGTGTCAGAGGACATTCCATTGCGCGCTTTAGCGACATCGACAAAGGTCTCTTTGTCTAAGGCAATTGCTTTATCGATCAGTTTTGCGGTGTTCTGTAGGATGATGACACGCTGTGCCATATAGTTGTCAATGGTGGAAGCATCGTGCTGAATCTTCTGCTCCAACTGCTTGAAATAGGATCTTGCCTCGTTCTTTTTGAAGGTATAGGCAACTCCACCGATGATGAATAAGAACCAGACCGCGACATTGACAAACTTGTCGGTCCCATTGAGTTCGACCTTTACTTTCTTGTCGATGACATGTACGCTTCTTCCTTCTTTGTTCTCTAAGCTGACATCTGTTTCATCTAATTGTGCCATATTGTTTTCATTCCTTTCTATTTGTCTGTGTTCACCACTATTATATTTGATTTTCTCATGTGTGTATCAATTTTTTTCTTGGAACGTCTGTTTCAGTATCTTATCGATTTCGTTGTCGGCCAGCTCATCTCCTAATAGGGATACCATGCCACGTCCTAGGAAGGTCCCTTTTGCTGTTGAAAGAAGATGGGTGAAGGAATTGTCTTCGCTAAGTTTATCGTTGACTTCTTTCCTGCTGGCACCAGTATAGGCTAAGTCAAAGGACTGGTCATCGTCGACTCTGTCATATTGAATCCAGTGAACGGGAACATCGTGCCAGAATCCGTCTCTCCCATAGACAGAGATATAATCCACTCTTGGTGTTGTCTTATAGGAGTAGGAATGCACATGGACGTGGTCTACTTTTCCTGCCTTCGATGCAGATCTGGATTTGATCATGACAGGTAAGGAAGGATCTGCCTTATGAGGCATGAATAGCTGTGGATTCATGGAATTTGCAATTGTCTCATGTTCACAGTAAGAGTAGTTGGAAAGGACTTCTTTTTCATAGATGTATTCCTTTGGCTTATACATCTGATAGAGCGGAATCGATAAGAGAGGAGCTAAGTCGAAGAAGAGATTTTTAATGAATTCATCACAATAACTGACGAAAGCATTTTTGGAAACCGTTAAGTCGTAGGATGTATATTGCCCAGGAGAAGCAGAGTAGTCAAAGGATTGGGAATGTCTTGAGACAATGCAGTTGACCATGTGCTGTTTGATCATGTGGAAATCATCTCCAAACGGCATCGGATCAGAGAGAAGAGCGACCATGTTCTTTTCTGCGAGAGGTGTGAACAACAGACGGAACTCTACTTCATTGTTTCTGTCTAATCCTCCGAAGAAAACATCGAACTCATCGTTTCCGGTAGGAGTGAATGAGGTTCCGTTCTGAATCGCTTTATCCGCAGATTTATTGATCTCCTTCATCTTATGTCGGACTTCCCGTTCTCTTTCCTTTTCGCTGAGCTGATTGATATTGGAGGGAGAATGCGTGAAAGTCAGATGAGGGGCAGCCTCATTTCCATAGATAAGGATAGTACTTGTAGAATAGAAGGGGGCACGGTGAACAGAACTGGCTGTCAGAACCTGAGAGTGATAATGAGTGACAAGATTTCCTTTCGAATCGGTAGAATAGGTCTCCCATGTGATAGTAATGCTTCCCGTGTATTTCTGATATCCGTATTCTTCCGTAAGCGTCTTTTTGAGAACGAATGGATTTCCTTGAATGCTTCCGGAGAGGATACCAAGAGTGGATTCGTTATCGTATCCGTCTTCATCGAATCCGAATTTCTCAACAAGATAATTCAGACGTTCCCTTGAAAAATAGGGGTCCAATTCGATGATATTAGTTACCTTCTGCATGATTATGCTAGGAAGAGACCAATCGAAGGCATTGTTCAAAGCCTGCATATCCTGATAGCATTCATTCAGTTTGGAATCAGCATCCCTCTTTATCTTGTCTGCAATCGTCTGTTTCTGACTAATGACGCTATCGATTTTCTTATGTGTGTAGATAAGCAAGTAAATCGAAAGCCCAATCAAGAGAACCATAATAATTAGTGCCCACCAGGCCTTTGAGATATTTGCAATGCCGATGATGCAGAAGATAAAGGCTCCAAGGAAACTGAATACAGCCAAAAAGATAAAGAATGCTTTCAGACCATTGGATTTGCTAACATTGTCTTCCGCACTCTTTTGCTTAGACAGCAGTTCATTGTACTCTTTGACATGCTGACTGTTAGTTGCAGCATCTGTTTTTGTATCCTTGACCAGCTGATCGAAATATTCCGTCGCTGCCTGATGATACTGTTTTTTCAGCTGCCTTTCATAAAGTTCTTTTGGTTTGTAGAGAATGTTTTTCGATTCCATACTTCGTGTCTCTTTTATTCAAGGATATTGTAGCATAATGGAAAGAGAATTGTTTGCTTTCGATGAAGGATATGGCTTTGAATCAGAATAGAAATGATAGGATTTATAATCTGAAACAAAATGAAAGGATGATTTAGAATTCAGAAAGGTCCGTGATATTGTTTCCCTACAACTCATTTCTGATGAGTGTGAGTTGTAACATAGAGGATTGATAAAACATATAGAAATGAAAAACTCTTGACCAAAGCCAAGAGAAAGGTTGGTGGTGCCCAGGGCGGGACTTGAACCCGCACGCCCTCACGGACATCAGATTTTGAGTCTGACGCGTATACCGATTCCGCCACCTGGGCACAATGGTTGAAGCGATGGGATTTGAACCCATGACCTCTTGGTCCCGAACCAAGCGTGCTACCAAGCTGCACCACGCCTCAAAATATGTGCTCGATTATTCTATCATTCTTGTTTCTTTTGTTCAAGATAAAATTTCATGAAAAAAGCTCCGGAAACCTCCTATGAATTGTAAAATGAAATAAGAATAGATAAGGAGGGGAACAAAAAGAACCTACTGGCATGCCAGTAGGTTCTGGCCCAACGTTCGTGGTATTCTATTTCCGAGACTTGCAATATCGGAGGGAATC
>CAVJZP010000019.1:0-35911 GCA_963654365.1 Oscillospiraceae bacterium | reverse complement strand
TGAAAAAGGGTATGACATTTGTTAAATTATTTGTTGTCTAATTGTGTGCTTTTTCTATACACGAGATTTCAGGAGGATTGACACATGCGTCGCTTCTTAGCTTATATTGTCATGATGCTTACTGTTGTTTGTGCGTTGGTATTCAATGCACAGGCCGTTTTGGACCAGAAAACCGATGCGATGGAATATGGATCCGGTACGGAATTGTACTATTCCATCACGAAAAGAGACAGTGCTTCCTATTCGGAAGATGCCAAATTGGAGGAGAATCAGTTCTCTGACCTTCAGGATATCGATATTGAATCCGCTATCATGAACCGCCTCGATCTTGCCGGTGTCAGAAATGCCAATGTCAAGATTGTCAAAGGCAACCAGGAAACACAGGAAGGCTACCAGCTCCGCGTATCTCTCTCTCCTTTGAATGAAAGCGAATTAGGACGTGTCAAAGAGGTCATCGGAATCACAGGTTCCTTATCCATGGGCACCATCGGTGATGATACGGTCATGTATGCATCCGCCAATCAGCTCTTTGACTATTCTTCTGATACCTTTTCCAAAATCGTCTATAACGGCACCACGCCTTATCCCACCATCAAAGTCTCCAAGGAAGACTATGATACCTTAAAGGATAAAGCCAAGGAAGCCAGTGAAGCACATAAGAACGATAAGACCTCCACATCTGAGGCGAATCGTTATAACGCCGATACGGAAGAAGATGACAGCTCTGATTCGGATGATTCCACAACTGTCTACCTTTGGACCAACAAAACAAAGGACGATACCTACAACAAGGCTTTCGGAACGAACGATACGATTGTTCAGGAAGAAGTCAAAAACAAGGTCATCGCCAAGATTGATCTGAGCAATTATGATTCCGATACGGAAAGAATTTCCATCGTCTCCGATTTAGACGGCAATTCCTTCGATATCTCCTCTGCCCGTGCCTTCGTCAATATGCTTAATGGCACCGATTATGGATTCGATATCGAATTCCTTTATCAGAACAGCGTCCCTGCCACCTTTGGCACGAACAGCAAAGGTCTTATCGCTTCCTTCATCGTCTTAGGCGTTCTCTTAGTTGTCATCATCGCTTTGCTCATCATCTTCTATGGATTTGCCGGTGTCACCGCTTCCTTGACATTGCTCGGCTCCCTTCTCACTTCCTTCTTCCTCTTCTCTGTCCTCGGATTTGAGTTCTCTGTCGCCGCACTTGTCGCCCTTGCGGTTCTCATCTGTCAGTCGCTATTGATATCCTTAAATTACTTTGAACGCGTCAAGCGTGAAATCAATGCCAAACACGATTTGGAAAAGGCGAATAAGGAAGGTTATCACAAGTCCTTCTTTGGCGCCTTGGACAGCTCGATTGTTCTCCTTCTCATCTCCTTGTTCTCCTTCCTCATCGCTGTCGGTTCTTATAAGACTTTCTTCGGCGTCATAATGATCGGCTCCATCTTCACCTTTGTCATCACCAACTATGTCAATAAGTGGATGATGTACTGGCTCTGCAACAATATCCATGATGATGAAAAGAACTATTTCTTCGGACTTCGCAAGAAGAAAGAGAACAAACAGTATGTCATGGTCTCTGACAAGAAGAAGTTCACTCCGAAATTCCTTGCTCTTCTTCCGATTGTCCTCGCTGTTGGCTTAGGCGTTGCCTTACCGACATCCTATGCCTTGTCCGATACGAATTCTTTCTTCAACAACAAGAGTGACTTCTCTTCTGGCTATACCCTCAACATTATGTTCCAGGGCGATTCTCAGTCTTATACCAAGCTTTCCACCAAGGAAATTTACTTGGCTTACCTCGAGAAGATCGGAACACTTTCCACGGATGAATCTTTCACGATGAGCGATTCCGCTGTCAATGAGTCTGCTGTCGGATTCCAATATGATGTGACGACTGCCTTTGTCAACATCGTCGAAAAGAAAGACGAAGAAGGCAACAAATATTACAATCAGTACTTTACGGTCAATGTTGACCGCGACCTCAACAGCGTCAAGACCAATAACGGCAGCGATGTCGTTTCCATCATCACCAGAACGATGGAATCGGGATCTGTCGAAGGTGTGGAAGGCGTCACCGGCGATATCTCCTTCGCTGGATTCGGCCACTACATCAACGATTCTCTCACTGTCGGCTGCTATTCCACTGCTCCGACCAATGTTGCTCATAACTACACTTCCATGATTCTTCTCGTCTTCCTCCTCTCCTGCTTTGCTGCTGTCTATCTCCTCTTCCGCTATGGCTTCTCTCTCAATATGGCTTTGACAGTCCTCGTGAATGGAACTTTAGCTTCTGCCCTTGGTCTGCTTCTTCTCGTCGCCACTCGCATTCCTTTCACTTCCTACACTGGATTCGGACTCCTTGCCGTTATCACCCTCTTCGATATGCTTTCTGTCATCCTTCTCTCCGGTAACAGAGAGATCCTGAAAGAAAGAGGAATCAAGAAGACCGCAACCGATGACGAAAGAGCAGAGATCTGCAATGAGGTCGCTAACCGCAGCCTTCTTGTCACCTTGCCTTGCTCCCTCTTCTTAGTCCTGTTCGGTGTTGGCGTTGCCTTCATCAATTCGGCACTTATCGGACTTTCCATCTCCATGATTGCCTTTGCTGTCCTGTCCTTCCTTCTTATGTATTTCTATGCTGTTCCTCTCTACTATTACTTCTCTACACATATCTCCTTCAAGAGAATTTCCGAAGCCCACGACAAATGGCGTGAGAAGCACGGAAAGAAGAAAGAAGAACTCAAAGCCCAGAACGGAATTGTCTATGTCGATCAGGATGGTCCGCATGAGACAGTCATCCCTGGTGTCAACGATTTCCATCATTGATTATGTCATTTCTAAGTCAGTTGCTTGAATATTATCATCTGACGGTAAAGGACCTTGGCGAAAGAAAAACGCCAGGGTCTTTTGCTAGTTTGGAAAAACCGTATCAGAATCCTGCTTTCTTATCTGTCGTCGAACGGATTCAGAAGGCGATTGATCGCCATGAGAAGACGGTCATCTACGGCGATTATGATGTCGATGGCATCAGTGCAACCTGCATCATGAAAAGAGTCCTGGATGAAAAAGGACTTGTTCCAGGTTACTTTATCCCATCCAGATATAAGGAAGGATACGGCTTGAATGAAGACCGTGTACGTGAGTTTGCCAAAAAGGGATATCACCTCATCATCACGGTCGATAACGGTGTCTCCTGCAAGGAGAGCATCGCTTTGGCAAGAAATCTGAATATGGAGGTCATCATCATCGATCATCACGAGATTCTCGATGTTCTTCCAGATACACCGTATCTCTTCCATCAGTTTTACAGCGGATTCTTATCCTATAACTGTTCTGCGGCGTCTCTCTGTTTCTTTGTTGCTTCCTATCTGAGAGACCGATTTGACGATTATGATGCCGTCTTGGCTGGAATTGCGGTTTTTTCTGATGTTATGCCACTCGTCGGCAACAATCTCAATCTTGCTAAGACCATGTTGGAGAACTTGAAGATTCATCGTTATCCGAATCTGATGCGCTTCCTTTCTGATGATATCTCTTATCACGGAATCGGTTTCCAACTCAATCCTTGTCTGAATGCACCAGGCAGAATCTCTCACGATCCCTTGGCTACCAACCATGTCGTCGCTTTTCTTTTGGAAAACACGGAATCGGAGAGAATGGTCCGGTTATTTAATGAAATCAACGCCATCAATGAAGAAAGAAAACAGCTCGTCAAGACGATGTCTCTTACTCATCCTGTTGAATCCGAATACGCCGAGATCTATCAGTCTGAGACCGGCAACCGTTCCAACATCTCCTATTCTGGGCTCACCGGGGCTATCGCTAACAAAGTGATGAGGGAAAAAGATATCCCTGTCATTGTCTTTTCTAAGATGGAGATGGATGAGAATCTCCTTGTCGGTTCCATCCGTATGCCAGAGGGATACGATGTCCTTCCTTTCCTAGAAAAGGAGAAGAAGTACTTCGTCCATCACGGTGGTCACAGCAAAGCGGCGGGAATCACGATTGCAAAGAAAGATTATTACCAGGTAGCAACCCTTTTTGCCGCTTATTCCATGGAGCAGTCCTTCCACAGAAAAAATGAGAAGAAAGAAATCCCTATCGTATTAGAGGATCTCTCTAAGGAAAACTATGACATCTATGAGTCGTTCATGCCGTTTGGGGAAGAGTTTGAAGAGCCACGCTTCTCGTTGACTTTATCCAAGGAAGATCTTTTCTTTTCGAGGAGTGGTAATGCGATATTTTCGAAAGACAACGGAAAAAGCGGAAGGTTATGCTGTTTTAAAAATGCTTCCCTTGTCCGCGATAGCATCGCCTCCTTGTTTATCTTCCACGGAACGCTTAGAAAGAGTTCCTTCAACGGCGTCATTCATTATGAACTTTTGGCGGATAAGATGACATATGACGAGTGAACGATAAAGATTGAATGTTTATTTAGAATCGTGTAAAATAGAAGCATATCGGAGGAAAAGAAATTTTATGAGAGTTTATTTACGTGACTATGTCATCGCCTTCCTGAAAAGCAAAATCCGTCCCGTCGAGGAGATCACCTCGATTGCAGTCTATGTTCTGCAGAGCATCAATGTCCATCCCATGGTCTATTCCCTTGTGATTCCTGTCGAGTGCTTCATTCCAGGAGCGGAGGGCTATTTCAATGTCGTCTACTACAAGAATCCGCATCTCTCATCCGTCTTTGTCTCTTCCGTCTGTTTTGATGACCTGGAAAAGGCAAAGAATCTTGCTGTTTGTCTCTTTGACAATTGCGGCAAGTATATGTTGGACAAAAGATTTGTCTTTGAACGTAGTTAATGCTTTCATAAACGAGAGATTTAATATAAAATATTAAGCAGTCGGAGGACTGCTTTTTTGAACGAAGAGATAAATCAATCTGGCAAAACCGAGACCTTGTCCAGTCAAGATACGATCGAATATTCCATTGCGCGAAAGAACAGGAAAAATCAGATAAGGAAAATGTTTTCCGTTATCTCTCTTTCTGTTTCTGCCCTGCTATTGGTGTTCTATTTCACATTGCCCTCATTCCAATGCAAGAATATCCCGTTGAGCGGAAATGTCAATCTGACCAAAGAGGACATTGTCACACTCTCCGGGAACCGGAAATATTCTCCTCTTCTGTTCCTGAATGAAAAGAAAGCGGCGGAAACGATTGTCTCTTCTTCTCTTGGCCTTGTCCGCTCTGCCTCCTATCAGTCTAACGGAATCTCAGCTATGCTGACTCTCAGTGAGGATTTTCCTCACGCCAGGATAAAAACCGAGACGGAGAAATCCTATTTCCTATCCGGCGTGGAGACATCCCTGATGCTTAGTAAGCTTGATTCTCTTCCCCTGGATTCTTCCCGCATCAGCGAGATCAAAGCGAATCTGGAAAAAGATTCCGAGAACGTTCCTCTCATCCATTTTCCGACTTCTTCCTTTGCTGTTGATGACACGGTCATAAAGAATGCTCTTTCTTCTCTTTCCTTCTTCTCCTATTCGGCGATCAGCACTTTCTCTGACATCCAGTTCATCAATGACAGCGGGGACTCGACCTGGAACAATGTCTGTGATTTCGCCCTCAGCTATGACGGAAAATGGTTTGTTCTGAAGGACTGTCTCGTGGATAGCTTTTCCAAATACTTCACTTCCAAGGCATTTCCGGATATCATCCTGTCCTCCTTGAATGAGAAGACAAAGGATACTGAGAACGTAAAGACCGTCTCATACGCCTTCAAGGACGGAAGCAAAAATATTGATGCCTATTTATTTAAGCCGTACTTTGGAAGCGAGGGGAAAATCGGCTGGAGCTATGTCAGCTCGGATTAGAAAGGATACCTTATGGATAAACAGTTAACCATTGTTGAATTTACACCGGACAGCATTAAACTGCTCAACGGTTACTATATGAAGGACAAAATCAAAGTCCTGCAGTCGCTCGAAGGCGAGAAACTTCCTCTCGGTGAAAACGGACTGCCCAAGATATCGGATTTAAGGGAATCTCTCCTTACCTTGGTCGCAACGGCAAGAAAGCAGTCGAAAATCGATTTAGGGCCTTTAGTTGTCCTTTATCCGCCCTATGGTTTTGCTGCCGTGGATGTGCGGGAATCGAATATGACCGGCAACACGGAAAACCGCATCATGTTCGATGATTTCAGAACGTGTAGCATCCGCGCGATGAAAGTGACGCCGCCTTTAGAAAAAGAAGCACTTTATTTCGTTCCGTACAGCTACCGCGTCGATGATGCCAGTGACCTCAACGAATTTCCTCTGAACAGAATCTCGAGTTCTTTGGAGGTGGAAGGCGATGTCCACTTCATCAATCGCAACATACTTTCCTACTATCAGGACGTGGTCAATTCCGCCGGGCTGAAGTCGAGCGTCTATCTTCAGATGATCTCCACCTATGCCGGCTCTTACTTTGTCAGCATGACAGAATCCGATTCGACCTATCTGCTTCTTGAACTGCAGCCGGATTACACCTATGTGACCTTTGTAAGAAACCGCCACGTCATCTCCTCTGACCTCATCAACGAGGGACTAGCTCAGGTAAAAAAGCGCTATGCCCAACAGTTATCTATCTCCGAAGAGAGAGCGATGGAACTGATCTCTACCTTCGGCTTTATGAAGAACCTCGACTTTGAATACGAGACCGATGAGGGATTCACGCTTCTCAAGCTATCCAATACGCTTTTGAAAGCATTCCTGCCTCTTTTTGACCGGATTCAGAAAGTAATCAGTGTGGAGGAGTCGATCAAGACGGATGTTCCCCTTATCCTGACGGGACTCGGGAACGGAATATTCGGAATCGAATACGCGTTGGAATATTACTTCAAGCATCATGCCCGCATCTTCAAAGAAAGGGCTATGGGTGCAGAACATGGCGTTTACGATGCATCCTTAGGTGCCATCGCCATCGCCAATAAGAACTATCAGCTGCCAAGAGATTCTTTCCGCAGAAGTGAATCGGATTCCCAGCTGAAATCGACGATGTTTGACAGATAAACAGAAAGAGGACTGAACTTATGGAAGAAAACAAGGATTTGCATGAACTCCTCGATGATGAGGAACTGAAGAAGAACGCGAAGATCAAAGTCATCGGTGTCGGCGGTGGCGGCGGAAATGCCGTCAATGGCATGATCCACGATAAGGAAGACTTAGTCGAATACTGGGTTTTCAACACTGATTGCCAGGCTTTGAGCCATTCCCCGTGTGAAAACAAACTGGTATTAGGAAGAACGGTGACCGGTGGTCTTGGCGCTGGCGGAATTCCTGCTACCGGAAGAAAGGCAGCGGAGGAAAGCTATGAGGACATCAAGCGTATCGTCGAAGGCTCTGACCTCGTCTTTATCGCTGCCGGTGAAGGCGGCGGAACCGGAACAGGTGCCGCTCCGGTTGTCGCTAAGGCGGCAAAGGAAGTGGGATGCCTTGTCATCGGCATTGTGACCCGTCCTTTCAACTTCGAAGGAAAAACAAGAAGGACCAACGCATTAGAGGGCATCAACGCTTTAAAGGAGAATGTCGATGCTCTGATCGTAATCTCCAATGACAAACTGATGTTCAATAACGGAAACCGTCCGATGGCGGAAAGCTTCCATACGGCCGATGAGATCCTAGGCTCTTCTGTGAAGACCGTGACCGATCTTATTCTCAAACACGGGATCATCAACCTCGACTTTGCCGATGTCAAAGCGACATTGCTCGGGAAAGGCATCGCCTTGATCGGCATCGGCCATGGCACAGGGCCGAACAAGGCTATCGAGGCTGCCGATAACGCCATCAACTCGCCTCTCCTTGAGGCAAGCATCCGCGGCGCACACAGCATGATCGTCAACTTTGTCATCGGTCCGGATACCACCCTTTCTGACACTTCCGAAGCGGTCGAATACATCAATGCCGCGGCGGTCGGAAAAGATAGCGCAGAAGAGGCCAATGTCATCTTCGGTGTCATGCAGGATCCGAGTTTCCACGATGAGATGACAATCGCCATCATCGCGACGGATTTCAACAAGGATGTCGACTTCAACGATGTGCCGTTACGAAATGCGAAGACTCCCTCTGTCTCTTCCGAGCCGAGCGCTCCTGTTGCCGCAAAGGAAAACAAGGATGATGCTCTTGTCAGTGATGCGATCAAGAAGAGCAACGAGGACAGAAATTCGAGCGTCCTACCGAACTTCCTCCGCCACAAGATGCAGGAACCGACGGTCAGTGAAGCAAAGAAGGATGAGCCTCTGAATGAGGATGTTGTTTCCGATGACGATGAGGAGGAACCGACGGTTCTTTCTCACGATGCGGATTGATTACGAAGGAGATGAAACATGGAACTCAATGAATTTGAAAAACTCTCCCAAAAAGAGATTGAAGACGCAAAAAAGGAAAGCCTGAAGATCACAGACCGTGCTTCCTTAGAAGCATTCAAGGGCCGATTCTTAGGAAAAAAGAGCAATCTTACCGCTTTTTATTCCCAGATGAGAACAATCTCACAGGACCAGAAAAAAGCCTTTGGGGAAAAACTGACCTCCTTGAAGGAACAGCTCAGCCTTTACTTTGAGGAAAAGGAAAAGGAACTCAAAGAGAAAGAACTCAACAAGAGACTTGCCAAGGAAAAGGTCGATATCACTCTTCCTGGCTATGAGGAGTCTTTGGGTAGCAAACATCCTTTCTATGCGGTTGTCGATGATATCACCGACTTCTTTGTCGGATTAGGATTCACCGTTGCGGATGGACCGGAAGTCGAAAGCGACAGAAACAATTTCGAACTGATGAATATCCCTGCGGATCATCCGGCAAGAGATATGCAGGATTCCTTCTCCATCGATCCCAATACTGTCTTAAGGAGCCATACTTCCTGTGTCCAGGCCCGCGTCATGCAGGCGATGCAGGGAAAAGGACCGGTCAAGGTCATCTGCCCTGGCAAAGTCTACCGTCGCGATAACGACGCAACCCATAGCCATCAGTTCGGTCAGATCGAAGGCCTTGTCATCTCCGAAGACTGCACCTTCAGCAATCTTCTTGAGACTTTGACTCTTCTTTTGCGCCATCTCTTTGGCGAAAAGCGTGAAATCCGTTTCCGCCCTTCTTTCTTCCCGTTCACGGAGCCGAGCGTCGAAGCGGATATCTCCTGCTTTGAATGCAACGGAAAAGGCTGCAATTTCTGCAAGCGCACCGGTTGGATTGAAGTCTTAGGCTCAGGAATGGTGCATCCCAACGTTCTCCGTCTCAACGGATATGATGACACCAAATACAAAGGTTTTGCCTTTGGCATCGGCATCGACCGTATCGCAATGCTGAAATACAACATCGATGACATCAAAAGATTCTATACCAATGATGTCAGCTTTGTGTCTCAGTTCAGAAAGGAGTAAAACCATGCTATTTTCATATAAGACATTATCTACTTTGGTCGATCTGACCTGTATTTCTCCCGAGGAACTGAGAAACCGTCTCACCTTCTCCGGCTTTGAAGTGGAAGGCATGGAGAGACTTGCTGAAGCTAGTTCTCTTGTCATCGGTGAGGTTCTCACCTGTGAGATGCATCCCGATAGCGATCATCTTCACGTTCTGACCGTCGACTGCGGAAAGGAAGGCATCAAGCATATCGTCTGCGGTGCGAAGAACGTCCGCAAAGGACTCCGCGTCATCGTCGCCTTGGAAGGATGCGTCCTTCCTGCTTTAGGCGAAACCATTAAGAAAGGTAAGATCCGCGGTGAAGTCAGTGAGGGTATGTGTTGCTCCTTATTGGAATTGGGTGTCTCAAAAGATTCCTTGGATGAGAATTCGCCTTCCTTGGATGGAATCGAAGAACTTCCGAACAATGCCCCTATCGGAGAAAGAAATGTCCTCGATTATCTTGGATTGGAGGATGTCATACTCGATATCAATGTCCTTCCGAACCGTCCGGACTGCCTTAGCTATATCGGAATGGCAAGAGAGATTTCCGCCCTTTTCGGGCGCCCTCTTTTCCGCCTTCCCACCTATAATCTCAGTTCCCTAAAGGACAATATCCACGTCCGCTCCAAAACGATCAACTGCTCAAGAATCGATATGCTTCGCATCAACAATGTCGTGCCGAAGAAAGAGACTCCTCTCTATATCAAGAGAACCTTGATGGCGAACGGAATCCGCTCTTTGTCTCCGCTTGTTGATTTAGGAAACTATTCCATGCTTCTGACCGGTCAGCCGCTGAACCTTTATGATGCGGATCACAATACCGGCGATGACTATATCGTCTCCGATGATTATGAGGGCGATTTCACCTGTTTTGACGGAAAAGTCCTGAAACTCATACCGGGTGACCTTGTCATCTCGGATAAGGAGAATCCGCTTTGCTTAGCCGGCATCATGGCTGGCGAGAAAGCGTTCATCCGTCCTTCTACGAAGAACATCATGATCGAGGCAGCTTGCTTCTATCACGCCAGTATCCGTCATACCTCTTCCCGTATCGGCTTATCCTCTTTCTCTTCTCAGCTCTTCTGCAAGGAGAGAAACCCGAAGATGATCACAGAGGCTCTGTCGATCACAATCTCCTTATTGCCCGAATTTTTGGAAAGCTATGAACTGACAAGCTACTCCTCCTTCAACCGCGCTGAGACGAAGAACAAGCCCTTCGCCTTCTCGCTTGCCAATCTCAATGCCAGACTTGGCTCTTCCTATACGGAAAAGGAAGTGGATGAGGTCTTAAAGGCTTACCGCATCGAAAAGCGCAAGGATGGCACGCTTCTTGCCCCGATCGACCGTGTCGATCTCAATGAGCAGTGCGACATCGATGAGGAAGTCTTCCGCTATTTCCCGGCGGAGAGAATCACGCCTTCCTTGAAGAATTTCCCTATCACCCATGGCGGACTTAGCGAAGTTCAGAAAAAGAAGAAAGAAATCCGTGAGCTTTTAGTCTCACGCGGTCTCGATGAGATCCTTTCCTTCACTCTCATCAGTGAGAAAGAGGATGAATCCATCCGTGTCTTCCAGAACGAGAAAGGCTTTCAGATCATCAATCCGATGACGAAAGATCACGAGATTGTCCGTTCTGACCTTCTTCCTTCCTTGATCAGCACCGTCGATTACAACAAGGCACATCAGAACAAGAACCTTGCTTTATTTGAAATCTCTCCGATTGATACCCCGAAAGGGAATCACCTATACCTCTCTATCGCCCTCTTCGGAAACAAGATGGGAAGAGATGAATATCTTAGCCGTCCTTATGATTTCTTCGACCTCAAAGGATATGTCTATGCTGTACTGAAGAAAATCGGATTATCCGAATCCCGCTTCCGCATCGCCTATTCCAAGAACAGCCGCTTCCATCCTAACTGCTCCGCCGATATCCTTGTCGGTAAGGATCTTGTCGGAACCTTCGGTCAGCTTCACCCTTCCTTCTACGAGGATAAGCTCTTTGTGGCGGAACTCGATTTAGGCAAGCTTCTTTCCCTGAAGGGAATGAATACGAAATTCGTTCCGTTCTCATCCTTCCCGGAAGTCAGAAGAGATCTTTCCTTCCGCATGAATGACAGAGTCGATTATGCCTTATTGCGCAAGACCATTCTTCATGTTCCGGATACCAATGTACAGGATGTATGCCTGTTCGATGAATTCGTTGACAAAGTCACCTCTATCACCTATCTTGGCATCTCTGTCTTCTTAGGAAAAGAGGATGGCACATTGAAGGAGAGCGAAATCTCTTCTTCCATCAAGAAGATCACAGACTGCTGCAAAGCAGAACTGGGTCTCTCCTTAAGAGGTGAATGATATGGCTAGTTTCCGTTTGATAGAAAACTCTTTTTCTGAGGTGAATCACAGTGATTTCTACGATAAGATTGCTCTGGTTGCCCACAACTGCTATCAGGTCAAGGAAAAGGACCATGAAAGCAATGTCGGCTTCATTCAGAGACTTGTCCAGAGCGGACACCTTGCGATGATGGAGCATTACCGCTTTGCTTTTGTTTTAGATGAGAGCCAGTATCATAGTTTCCTTGAACTTCATAATCCCTTTTATGAATTAGGTGAATACATGAGGGAAAAGGGAAGCTATAGGGAGATGGTATACCTACTTTCCTGCTCCATCCGCCCTATTTTGGAGAATATCGATAGCGAGGATGTCTTAGAAAAAGAGATGGCAACCCTTTTAGCCAATTCCCTTCCTTTGGAAGTGAAATCCGTCCTTCTTCCCGACTTGAAAGAGGGAAAGAGTGTTTCTCTCTTCGATGTAGAGAAGAATAGAGATAAGATTCCATCTGAGATCTATGACCGTTTCCACTATGTGACCTATCATTTGATCACCGACCGCGGCGTCACCCATGAATTGGTCCGTCACAGAATCTGTTCCTTCGCCCAGGAATCCACCCGTTACTGCAATTACACCAAAGACAAGTTCGATGCCTGTCTCACCTTCATGAAGCCGAGCAAATACGAAGAGAGAAAGGAAATTTATGATTCCTTCTATCAGAAATGCGCAGACACCTATTTCGAACTCATCCAGTCCGGCGCTACCCCTGATGAGGCAAGAGCCGTCCTTCCGAATTCTCTGAAGGCTTCCATCATGGTGACCTGCAATCTGAAGGAATGGAAGAAGATCTTCTCTCTCCGCACCGATCCTCACGCCCATTTCGATATCCGTAGACTGATGCTCCTTGTTCAGGAGGACATGGTTAAGAAAGGATATATCTCCAATGGTGAAGGAAGATAGAATTGCCATCGACCTCCTTTCCCTCAAGGAAGGAAACGTCTACGACCTCGATTTCGAACTGACGGATAAGGAGAAGAAATACTTTCCAAACCTTCTCTCCCTCAATGATACCGCCTTTGCCTTGGAGGTACTATCGTTAGGCAAGATCAGCTCTCTGGTTGTCACTGTGAACGGAGACATCACTCTACTCGATGCCCACGACCTCTCTCAACGGGCATATCATCTCGATGACAGCGTGGAGATCACTATCGCCACCGATAACGAAGACAATAGCGACCTCCTTCCTGATGACGATGGTCTCTATGACTTAAGAGGCTCACTTCTTGCCCTACTATTCAATGACATCCCTCAGAATTATTCGGAAGTTCCTCTGACCAAGATCGAACATGAGAACTATGTTCTGATGTCCGAGGAAGAATATGAAGAGGAGAAGAAAAAGCGTTCTAACGCCTTCTCTGACCTCTGATCTGATTCAAATCATGATTGCCCATGGGTTACACCATGGGCTTTTTGTTGAAGATTTTTATGAATCGTCGCTTTTTCTCCCACTTTTGCTCTCCGAGTACCACATCCACCCACCATCTGTGTTATTTTATTAAAAAAGCCCTTAGTTATGGGCTTTTTTTGTTATACTTATTTTCTTTTGAAACAAGAGAATACGAAAAAAATCAAGAAAAAACTTAAAAAGTATTGCACGAAGTGGGATAAGTTATTATAATTGTGGGTGAAAGTGGGAAAGTAATCGTGTTTTATGGACAAAAAGAACTGACACTTGATGACAAGTATCGTCTGGTTCTACCCTCTATCTATCGCGATGGTTTCACAGAAAGCACATGCTTTGCTACTTTAGGCATGGACAAATGCGTTCAGCTGTTTCCGAAGGAAACATTCGAGAAGAATGCTGAAGAGATCATGAAGCTCTCTGAATTCTCCAAGGAAGCAAGAGATGTCCGCCGTATCTTCATGGGAAACACCTTCAATATTCCCATCGACTCCCACAACCGCATTCTCTTGCCGAAATTATTGATGAACAAGGTTTCCTTAGGAAAGAAAGTTGTCGTTGTCGGTGTCTACGATCATCTCGAAGTTTGGGATATGGATGCCTACTACGCCAGCGAGAAAGAAGGAGAGGAGAATTATTCGTCCAACGCGAAGAAACTCTTAGAAGGGAATGATAAGGCATGAGCGAGTACAACGAACACATGCCAGTCATGCTCGATGAGGTTCTCTCCTTTGTTCCGTCGGGAAAGAAGATGACCTATCTCGATATGACCTTAGGCCGTGCCGGTCACGCTTCCAACATCATGAAAAGGATGGCAAAAGGCAGCACCTTCATCGGTGTTGACCGCGACAATGATGCCCTTCTCTACTGCGAGAAATTCCTGATACCTTATGCGAAGACGGTAAAGCAGTACTTCCTACACTCCACCTATGCGGAATGCATTGAGACGCTGAAGAAAAGCGGATTCGATGGTGCCGATTTCATCCTGATGGATATCGGAGTCTCTTCCCCACAGTTCGATGATCCTAGCCGTGGATTCTCCTATCGCTATGATGCTCCTCTTGACATGAGGATGGATCAGAAGGACAGGATGACGGCTTCTGACATCATCAATCGCTACGATGAGGAAAAACTCTGTCACGTGTTCCGAGATCTCGGACAGTGCAAGATCTACTACCCCGTCGTCAAGAAAATCCTTCAGGTCAGGGAAGAGAAGAAGATTGAGACGACATTCGAACTTGTCGACATCATCAAGTCCTCCCTTCCAGCCAAAGAGCTTCGCAAGGAAGGACATCCTGCCAAGCAGTTCTTCCTCGGACTTCGCTATGAGGTCAACGGAGAGATGGAACAGCTCGAGAAGGGACTGAAAGCGGCGATTGAATTCCTCCATCACAAAGGAAGGCTTGTCATCATCTCCTTCAACAGCGAAGAAGACAAAATCGTCAAGGATACCTTCAAAGAATACATCGTGGAGAAGCATGTCGATAAATATAAGGAAGAGCAGGAAACGTCTGGTTATATCGCTCTGACCAAGAAACCGTTGCTGCCTACTGAAGAGGAGATCAAGAAGAACAACCGTTCTAAACCATCAATTCTACGAGCGATAGAAAGGATATAAGCATATGAAAGACCGTATCGAAAGAACTTACAGAAAAAAGCCTAGACACTCTTTGAAGACTGCCATGCTCTTAATGGTTGCTTTTACTGCGGTCGTTTCTGCTTCCTCTATCGCCATCCTTTCTGTCTATGGAAAAAAGAACAGCGAGATGTCGAAGAAAATCGAGAATTATTCGACCCAGATCGACTATCTTGAAAAAGAGAACGATGACTCCATTCAGCTCTATAACAGAAAGTAGTCACCCAAGACAATAATTTCAATACCCTATAATTACGAAATGAAACAGAGGCACTAGACGACAGGTAAGACAGTCTATTGCCTCTTTTTCTTTGGCTTAGTGTTGAAATAGGCTCGGATATACCGTTTTTAAGCCGATAGATAGGAATCCTGTACGGTTTTGATATTTTATTCAGTACAAAAAAAGATGCCTTCTATCCCTTTGTTTGGATAAAAGGCATCCTGGTTTAATTTAGTAATGGCGATAAGGCGCTCTTGTGGAGATATCGGTTTCGATGATCTTGAGGAACTCTTTTTCAGTGACAGTCTTCGAAGCAGTCTCATGATAGAGACGATAGGTGATATTGCCTTCTTCTGCTTCCTTCGGTCCTAATACAATCGTATAGGGGACCTTCATGACCTGAGAGTCATGGATCTTGTAGGAAAGCTTTTCATTTCTGTCATCGATCTTAGAACGAACATCCTTCTTCAAGAGTTTCTTGTTGAGATCGGAAGCAAGTCTGACGACCTTCTCATCGTTGTTGACAGGGATGATTCTGACCTGCTCCGGATGTAACCATGTTGGGAAGGCGCCTTTGAAGTTCTCGGTGATGATACCTAAGAAACGTTCGAAGGAACCGAAGATGGCGCGGTGAAGCATGACCGGCTCTTTGAGCTTGCCGTCTTTGTCGACATAGGTCAGACCAAAGCGGTGAGGAAGCTGCATATCGAGCTGGATTGTACCGCACTGCCAGACGCGGTTGAGAGAGTCTCTGATCTTGAAGTCAAGCTTCGGACCATAGAAGGCACCGTCGCCTTCATTGACTTCGTAAGGAAGGTTGTTTTCTTCCAAGCATGCCTTAAGCTCCGCTTCTGCCTTATCCCAAGTGGAGATCTTTCCGACAAATCTCTCCGGACGGGTGGAAAGCTCGACAGAATAGGAAAGTCCAAAGGTCTTATAGACATAACCGAACATCTTGATCATCTTGCGGATCTCATCTCCGATCTGGTCAAAGGCCAAAAGGATATGGGCATCGTCCTGAGTGAAG
The DNA here is from genome assembly GCA_963654365.1 of Oscillospiraceae bacterium. Taxonomy (GTDB): domain Bacteria; phylum Bacillota_I; class Bacilli_A; order RFN20; family CAG-288; genus Enterosoma. The sequence continues at coordinate 19,847 of CAVJZP010000019.1, read as the reverse complement.
GCGCGGACACGGAAAAGACCGTTCAAAGCGCCGCTTGCCTCATGGCGGTGATCAAGACCGAACTCTGCATAACGCAAAGGAAGATCGCGGTAGGAGTGGATGCTGTTCTGATAGACTAGGATGGCACCAGGGCAGTTCATCGGCTTGATGGCATAAGGTTTCCCATCGACCTTGGTGATGTACATATTCTCTTTGTACTTCTTCCAGTGACCAGAAGTCTCCCAAAGTTCACGGGAGAGCATCTGCGGCGTCTTCAGGAAGGAATAACCATATTCCTTGGTGAGAAGATCCCAAAGGAAGCTTTCGAGCTCATGACGGATGATCATGCCGTTAGGAAGCCAGAAAGGAAGTCCAGGTCCATAGTCGGAGAACATGAAGAGTCCAAGCTGAGAACCTAATCTCTTGTGGTCGGCTTCTTTTCTCTCTTCGAGAAGCTTAAGGTACTGATCCAGTTCTTCCTGAGAGAAGAAAGCAGTGCCATAGATACGGGTAAGAGAGTCATTGTCCTTGTTTCCCTGGAAATAGCAGGAGGACGTGGACATGATTTTGATCGCCTTGATATCTTTTGTGGTTCTCATATGAGGCCCTAGGCAAAGGTCTTTGAAGTCGCCCTGAGAATAGACAGAGAGCATAGCGCCCTTGTCGGCAAGCTCATGGATATGGATCAGCTTGTACTTCTGATCCTTGAAGAGTTCTTCGGCCTCTTCAACACTGACATTGGTTCTGACAATCGGCTGCTTTTCCGAGATGATCTTCTTCATCTCCTGCTCAATCTTCGGGAAATCGTTCTCGGAGATCGGACGCGGAAGCTTCATATCGTAATAGAAGCCGTCTTCCGTAGCAGGACCATAAGCGAACTGGACGCCAGGGAAAAGATGCTGAATCGCTTCCGCCATCAAATGAGCGGCAGAATGGCGGAGAACATGAAGCGCATCGGGAGATGTCTTCGTGATCGCCTCGAATGTGCAATTGTCCGGCAAAACTTCATTCAGATCGAAAAGGTTGCCATTGACCTTGCAGCAGATTGCCTTTTCGGCGAGGGAGAGGGAGATGCTTTTGCATGCTTCCAAGGCGGTGCTACCGTCTTTGATTTCTTTTTCGGAATGATCCGGTAAAATGATTTTCATAATTGTCCTTTCAATAGAAACGCTAAGTATTTTACTTCTTTAAGGCGTGCCACGCAAGTGCGGCGCCTCCAGCCAAGCCGACATCCTGAGTGAACGAAGCGTACTTCAGAACGATCGGTTTGAAGTTCCAGGCCGCAATCTTCTCATTGGCAAGTCTTTCCAGTTCTTCGAAGAAGACATCCTTGCTCTTCATGACACCGCCAGAGATAGCATAGGAATCGACGTTGAAGAGGAGCTGAAGATTGCCAAACCATGTGGCAAGCATGTCGACCCAGACATGATAAAGAGCTACCATTTTCTCATCGTTGTCACGGATGCCCTGGAAGAAATCGGCGGCGCTATGGATGCTGATTCCATTCAGTCTTGCCAGATTGACGATGCCGTTTCCAGAGAGAAGGTATTCGGATTCATAGTTTGTGCCTTTGTAATTGACAAACATTCTTCCGCCTTCTAAGGGAAGGTCAATCATCTCTCCGTTATGAACGACACCTAAGCCGATTCCGGTAGAGATTGTGACGAAGGCGGAATTGAGATAGCCTTTGTTGGCTCCGTATTCGGCTTCGACTAAGCTAGAGCAGTTGCCGTCATTGGCAAAATACAATTTGGTGCCAGGAAAATCTTTTTTGAAGAGGGATTCGAAATCGAAGGAATCGATACCCAGATTTCCGACTCTTCCGACCTGGTTGTTCTGTACAACACCGCACATGGACATGCCGATAGAAGGAATGGTATCCATCTTGGCTTCGTCCTTGACGATGAGGATGAGTTCCTTCATCTTTTCATATAGAGCGTTCGGATTGTCCTTGATAGAAGGAACAATCCTTACAGAATGGATCATTAGATCCTTATCCATAGCTGCGACGCGAAGATTGGTGCCTCCGCAATCGATGGAAATGATTTTGTCTGTCATTCGTTTTCATCCTCCAAAATCGAGTTGTTGTCTGTGTCACGGACGGTCAAGACCTTCATGAAGTTTGTCTTTCCGGCCCCGACAGGTGTACCGCCTGTCATAATGATATGGCTTCCCGGAGCGATGCCATAATCTTTGGCAATCTTAAGGGAAAGGACTTCCATCTCTTCCGAGAACTGAGGAACTTTCTTCGTATGATAAGGATAGCAGGCGTAATAAAGCATGGAATGAGTAAGAGCATCGAAATCCGAGGAAACGACAAAGACCGGGCAGATAGGACGGGTCTTGGAGATTCGGATGCCAGTCTGTCCAGAGACAGAGAAGCAGATGATGAGCTTAGCGTTGATCAGGATGGCTGTATCCGAGACAGCGGCTGCGATAGCATCGTTGACCTTCTTGTTGGATGTCTCGAATGCCTGATGAGAGGATGTCTCATAGTTGAAGTGCTTTTCGACTTCCTTGGCGATACGGGACTGCATATCGACAGCCTCGACCGGATAGGAACCGTTGGCGCTTTCTCCAGAGAGCATGACTGCATCGCTTCCCTGATCGATAGCTAAGGAGACATCGCTGACTTCGGCACGTGTCGGGAAAGGATTGTGAATCATGGAATCGAGCATCTGTGTTGCCGTGATGACCGGTTTTCCCAATTTGCGGCAGGTTGTTATCATATAGCGCTGATAGGTGGGGACCTCTTCCGGCGGGATTTCGACGGCAAGATCGCCTCTTGCGACCATGATGCCATCGCTTTCACGGATAATGCTATCAAGATTTTCGATGGATTCCGTATTTTCAATCTTGGAGATGATGAGGATGTTCTTTCCGCCATGGGAATCCAGAAGGGCTCTCATGTCGCGGATATCCTGGACATTTCTGACAAAGGAAGCAGAGACTAAGTCGACATGCTCTTCGCATCCGAAGATTAAGTCACTTTTGTCCTGCTCGGAGAGATAAGGCATGGAAAGGTGAACGCCGGGACAGTTGACGCCTCTTCTGTTCTTGCATGTATGGTCGTTGCCGACAAGGCAGATGAGTTCCTTGTTTATCTCGTCCTTTTCCTGGACGATGAGTTCAAGGTTACCGTCATCGAGGCGGATGATACTCCCTATCTTGCAGTCGCTGAAAAGGTTCTTGTAAGTGACACCGAAAGCTTTGTTTGTGCCGACTTTATCGGTTCCCATATAGATACGGGTGATTTCGCCTTTCTTGAAATCAGCCGACCCTCCTTCGAATTCACCGGTTCTGATCTCCGGCCCTTTTGTATCGAGGCAGATCGGGATGATGAGGTTCTCTTCTCTTTCTATCTCACGAAGAGTACGGATCTTCTGAAGATGCTCCTCATGTGTTCCGTGGGAGAAATTGAGTCTCATGCAGGTCATGCCTGAGGCTAACAGTTTCTTCATCATCGGCTTGTCCTGACTGGCGGGACCAATAGTACAGACAATTTTTGTTTTTTTGTCGATTCTGTAATTCATGCAGGTTCTCCTTCATAACGCAATATGATATGAAACGGACTTCTATTATTTTACCAACAGGAATAAGATTTTTAAAGATGATATAACTTATAATCATAGTGATAACGCTTCTTTTTTGCTATAATTTATCTGTATGAACATAATTGAACCAGATTCGAGCTTCTCCATTCAGATGGATTTTACTCTCTCAGAGACAGACTTCTCCGTCTTAGCTTTGCTTTATCTTCCTATCATTAAGTCGGATGCCTATCTCCTTTACGATGTCCTTTATAAGATGAATGAGGCCATAAAATTGGATGGCATGTTTCTCCACGAGGACTTTTTGGTCATGATCGGATTTGATTCCGTTCGCTTTCTTAAGGCGCGAGAGAAACTTGAAGCAATCGGCTTATTGGAGACATATCGGAAAGAGACGGAAAGCAAGGTTGTCTATGTTTACCGAGTCATACCGATTGCGAGCCCGAAGAAATTCTTTCTCGATCCGATTCTGAAGAATCTTCTCCAGCAGAATGTCAGCAGCAAGAGATACCACCGCCTTCTGAATTATTTCAAAAAGGATGAGGAAAAGATTCTGGACGGATATGAGTCTGTCGGAGCGAGATTCCACGATGTTTTCACCGTGGAACTGAAAGAAGAGGATCTTGCAAAGGAGAGCGATGTCGAGGAAAAGAAATATAAGGAGATTGCTCCGTTTTCCTCTTCCCTGCTCAAAGAATATCTGAAAGCTTCCAATCTTCCTGTTGAAAAACTCGCCCCCTATCTCTCACAGATAGAGGATGACGCCAAACTTTACGGCCTCGATGAAAAGACCGTATTGAGATTGATTGAGGAATCCTTTGACAGCGAGTTCAACTTTTATCTCAGTCAGTTTGAGTCTAAGGCAAGAAAACAGAATCGATACATCCGTGAGGAAAGAACAAACAAGGAACGGGTCTCTATTGGAAACGGTGAGGCCTCTAAGAGTGTTCAGGTTTTTGCTTCTGCGACACCAAAACAATACTTGCAGGCATTTTTCCGTGCGGAGCCTAGCGACTACATGCTCAAGAAAGTCGAAGATCTCAGAAGGAGATTCGGCTTTGATAACGGCACGATCAATGTGATACTTGACTACTGTCTGAAAAAGACGGGGAAAGAGTTCAATTCTATGCTGATTGACAAAGTTGCCAGTACGCTTTCTGCCAACGATGTCTCGGATTGCTATTCTGCGATTGTCTTATTGAAGACAAGAGACTTTAAAGTTGGAGAAAATAAGAGGAGAAAAGCTTCCGTCAAGGAAACCGCTGAAAAGGACGATATGGAAAAGGAAGAAAAAGAGGAAGAAGTGACCAAAGAGGATCTTCTTAAGCTGTCTGAGGGATTAGGCTTATGAAAATATCGGATATCCTAGAACCCGTCTCAACGAAAACAGGTCATGTCACAATCGAACTCGATTCGGAAAGAAAAGAGGAATTGGAGAATTCCGTCCGTGAGTTTCTCAAGGATGATATCCTCGCTTTTTCCCGTGTGAAACCATATCTGAAGACGGATCAGACACTATTGAACTCCTTAGGAGATTTATATACTTATCAAATGGACAGAGAACTATGTCTCTCCTGCAAAAAGAAACTGCTATCCTGTCCGAAAAAGGATAAAATCGGCTACCAGTTAGAACCATACTATGCCAAAGAAGAGGATCGCATCCGTTTCCAGTATGTCCCCTGTCCCTATTTATATGACATGAACCGCGTATTGGAGAGAATCTCTCCCTGTGACTGCGGAACGACTGCATTGGTGGAAGATGCCAATTCCCTATTGGAATCCCTGTTTTCCGGTGACAACATCAAAAAACAACAGGGCCTTGCCTCTATCTTTTTATCCGCTATGAATGATATCGGAAAGAAAGAGAAGATGAAAAACGGAATCGCCTTCTGCACGGTCAATGCCAGTGAAAAACTCTCCTCTTCCCTGCTTCGGTTATTAGCCTACCTTTATGCTAAAAATGGATATACTGTTTCCTATATCAGGACGGCGGACTACTTCAAACAGCTTTTTTCAAGATACTATGATCTCTCCTCCGTTGCCATGAAGGAACTGAATTCTCTGATGAAGGCGGATGTCGTCCTATTTGAGAATCTTGATGAGATGCCCTACCTCGATGATGAGAAAGCAACGAAATATCTTCTTCCTTTGTTCCGTGAAAGAGCAAAAGAGAACAAACTCTCCTTTGCTTCTTTATTGAAACCGAACCGACTTTCCGGCATTGTTTATCGAAACAAGAATCTCTCTGTCACGAGAGAGGAACTTCTTTCCTTCTTCACCTCGTTATTCCATTCTGTCATCATTCAGGATTTGGATCTTCGCTGAATTTGTACATTTCCTTCTTTCTGACGATATATTCAGTAGGAGGAAGTGAATATGTTACTACAAAGCCAAGAATCTGACTGTGGGAAAGCAGTGGTACGAAACCTGCTCTCCTTGCTTTTTCACGACAAGGGATTTTATACGGAAAGCATGCTGACCACTTGTCAAAGCTTTTATGAGATCCGAAGGGAGTTGAGGCGGTATGATGTGGAGTATGCATCCTACCATGTCGATAACATTGCGGATATCAAAAAAGAGATGTTTCCATTGGTCTGCCAGATGATTCAGAAGGACTGCTATCATTTTGTCCTAGTTCTCTCTATGACTAGGAATAAGGTATCGATTCTTGATCCTTGCTTTGGAAATATGACAATTCCGATCGAAGAGTTTCTCTTTTCGTTCACAGGAAAACTGATGGCTTATCAGTCTTCTGGAAAAAGACGGAAGGCAAAAGGCGCTGTCAATCTCATGAAGCATTATGAGGTCCTTTTCTATGTCCTCTGCTTTCTTTTTCAGTCTGCGTCGATCTGCTCTGCTCTATTATTCACTGGCAAAGAGAATCCGTTTCTTCCCTGTCTGATATCTGCTCTTTGCTTCTTTGTCTTTGTGCTCGTTCAGAATTCTCTCAACCGAATGGTAAGGCATCGATTGGAGAAATGTCTTATCATTCAGAACCTTTACAATGTTCGGGACAAAGAGCGGTTTCGTCATGTCTATAACCTAATCACCGATACGGTAAAATGCTATTCCAACGCCTGCTCCTATGCTGTTCTTCTTGTCGGGCTGGCTTTTCTGATTCTGATCAACTCCTATTTCATGGCATTTCTGATGCTGATCTCTGTTCTCTTTTATTTGATCCGGACTCCGATACAGGAAGAAAGGAATGCCTCTAACCGATACTGCTCCATTGCGGAAGGATACTTCTTCCTCCAGATTGAGAAAGGAAGGGAGGAAGAGGCAAAAAAGACGTATGGCTCAATGAGAAAAAGAGGGGAACTTCTTCTGTTCACGATCATCTTCAGTTGGGTGATGGAAGCCTTCTCCTTCATGATCTTCTCCTTTGCCATCTTTACCATTTCGGAGAACTTCTCCGTCAATGCCATGCTATTCATGACTAGCCTTAGCCTTTCTTTCTCCTACGCGATTCAGTCGATGATGAAACTTCTTGATTATCCAGCCAAAAAAGCAAAGGAAATCAATGCTCTGAAGGACGAATGAAGCCAAAAGGAGAAGAAACACTTAAATTAAAGATTGTTTTGCTATATACTTTAATCATATGGGGGTAACCTTTAATGACTAGTGAACATATCCTTGACTACGTTTCCTGTGTAAGATCTAAGCGCACTTGGAAGAATCTTTTCCAGACAGTTTTCGATCACACCTTGTCTTATTTGAAGAAAGAGGGCTCGTATGAGGTCTCTTTGTCACTTCAGCCTTTAGACAAGATGCAGGAATACAACAAGCAATATCGCAACATCGATAAGCCGACGGATGTTCTGACCTTTGCTTATCAGGAAGCGGATTTTGTTTCAGATGAGCCAATCTTTGACTTAGGTGACATCATGCTCTCTGTCGATATTGCAAAAAGACAGGCGAAAGAATATTCTCATCCTCTCGAAAGAGAACTTGCCTTCTTATTCATCCACGGATTGCTTCACGCCTTTGGATATGATCACCATCGAAGCGAGAAGGAAGCAGAAGAGATGTTCGCCCTTCAGAATGCGATTCTCAATTCCCTTCCCTATGACTTCTACACCGATCAGAAGAAGGTGAAGAAACTGCTTCTGGAAGCGCAGAGTCACTCCGTCTCTCCCTATTCCAACTTCAAAGTAGGCGCTGTTGTCATGACCAAGGACGGAAAATACCATCAAGGCTTCAACATCGAGAATTCTGCCTTCGGTGTCTCTATCTGTGCGGAGAGATGCGCTCTCTTCCACACCTATGCTTCTGGATACACGAAAGACGACATTGTCTCCTTGTCCCTCATCACTTCCTCTACGAATGTCGGAACACCTTGTGGAAGCTGCCGACAGGTCATGAGTGAATTGATGAATATCGATTGCCCTGTCTATATCTACAATAAAGATGAATCCGAACATCTGTTCACGACAGTGAAAGACCTGTTGCCCTATATGTTCACCTCGGAGGATTATCACGCATGAAAAAAGTAGGTTTTGCCTGTGTCTATGGCCGTGCCAATGCCGGTAAGAGCACCATCATCAACAAATGCTTAGGCTTTAAGCTTCTTCCGGTTTCCTCAAAACCGCAGACGACGAGAGACAATGTCAATGCCATCTATAACGATGAAGATTCTCAGATTGTCTTTGTTGACACCCCTGGTGTCTTCCGACCACACGGAAAATTAGGAAGCATCTTGCTTCGTGATGCGGAAAGCGCAAAAGATGGTGTCGATGTCATCGTCTATGTCATCGATGCGAGTGAAGTTCCGAACTTCGAATTGGCGACGAAGCTTTCCAAGCAGGATATTCCCGTCATCCTCGCATATAACAAAGTCGATTTGGTCTCCGCCGAAATCGGCGAAAGCCGCCTTGCTAGATATCTAGAATACCTTCCTTCTGCCAAGGTGATCCGCATGTCAGCCAAGGAAGGATACGGCATCAAGGAATTGCTCGATGAGATCAAATCCCACTTCGGAGAGGGAGAGGTTATCTTCCCCGAGGACATCGTCTCAGACCGCCCCAAGGAATACATCATCTCGGAAATCATCCGAGAGAAGTGCATGAGACTTCTTGAAAAGGAAGTCCCCCATTCCATCTATGTCGACATGAGACATGTCGAAGAGAGGGAAGAGGGCATGGAAGTCTATGCCGACATCATCGTCGAGAAGGAGTCGGAGAAAGCCATTGTCATCGGAAAAGGCGGCAAGATGATTTCGGAAATCTGCCGTTATTCGGAACAGTCCATCTCTTCCTACTTCGGTGTTCCGGTCCGCTGTGAACTTCTAGTCAAAGCTATCCCTGATTGGAGAAATCAGGATAAATATCTCCGCAAGTTCGGTTACGAGCAATGATTTCTCTTCCGATTCAGGAATCCTTGTGCCTTGTCCTATCCGTGACCCCATATCAAGAGGATTCCGCCGTCATCACCTTAGTCGGTGAAAACGGCCTGTTCTCTGCTCTTGCCAGAGGCATCTATAAGCCGAAAAGTCCCTTGAAGCCGCTTCTTATCGTTTCCAATCTTGTCCGAGTCGATTATAGGGAAACAAGCGGTGGAACGCGGCTGATCTCTTCCTGCAAGTTGGTAGAGGATAACTCGGTTCTTGCCTTTGATTATCCGAAATCCTGCTTCCTGATGTTCCTTCAGGAACTTTCCTTGACTCTGTTTCGCTTCGGCGATGCCTATCCTAGCGATGATATCTATCAGCTTTTGTCCGCATTGAAATCACACGATGAGATTCTCTCCTACTCCATATTGCTTCTAGGGATATTCTACCGCTCCCTTGGAATCAATGAGGTGACTGATCATTGTCTTGTCTGCGGAAAGACACGGAACATCGTCACTTATAATCTTCAGAAAGGCGGTTTCCTTTGCAAAGAATGCAAAGGAGAAGAAAGTATTGCTTCGGATACAAAACTATACATCCTCAAGTTTGCTTTTATGCCCATACAAGAGGACCTTCTGAAGAAGAGAGTCCCAAAGGAGGAGGGGAAAGAGATACTTTCTGAACTTCTCAACCATCTCCTCTCTTATTTTGACCTGAAGCCGATTCGTTCCTTTTCGATGCTTCTTCAAGCGATTGGTTAGATTCAGCAATCCATGTTTGTGGTAAAATATTTGCGTTTTATAAAGTAATAACGAAGGAGACATATCATGTCAGACAAAGAAATCAAATTCGAAGAAGTGACAAGCCATCTCATCACGAGCGGCTTTGTTTATCCGGGTTCCGATATTTACGGCGGTTTATCCAATTCCTGGGATTACGGACCGTTAGGCACATTGCTTAAGAATCACGTCAAGGATCTGTGGCTTCGCCACTTTGTCCGCGGAATCGAATACAATGTTCAGATCGACCCGGCCATCATCATGAATCCGAAGGTCTGGGAAGCGACGGGACATGTTGCCAACTTCCACGATCCACTTGTCGACTGCAAATACTGCCATTCCCGTTTCCGCGCAGATCAGATCATCCACGACCAGAAACCGGAACTCGATGTCGATGGTATGACGCAGGAACAGCTCAATGATGTCATGCGGTCTGGTGAAATCACCTGTCCGAGCTGCGGAAAGAATCAGTTCACTCCAATCCGTCAGTTCCAGATGATGTTCAAGACCTTCATCGGTGTCACTGAGGACAAGCAGTCTGTCGTCTATTTAAGACCAGAGACTGCTCAAGGCATCTTTGTCAACTTCAAGAATGTCATGAGAACGACAAGAAGAAAGCTCCCTATCGGTATTGTCGATATCGGCAAATCTTTCCGCAATGAGATCACTCCTGGCAATTTCACCTTCCGCACCAGAGAATTCGAACAGATGGAAATCGAATTCTTCTTTAAGCCTGGCGAAGATGATAAATGGTTTGAGTTCTATAAAGACAACTGCAAATCCTTCGTTGAGAAACTCGGCCTTAAGGAAGAGAAGGTCCGCTTCCGCGATCATGAACCCGCGGAACTTGCTTTCTATTCCAAAGCGACAACCGATATCGAATATTTCTTCCCAACCATCGGCTGGGGTGAATTGATGGGCATTGCCTGCCGTGGTGACTATGATCTCTCTAAGCATATGCAGTTCTCCACTCAGGATCTTACCTATCTCGATCCCGAGACCAATACGAGATATGTTCCCCATGTTGTCGAGCCTTCCTTCGGCTTAGACCGTCTGATGCTCGCTCTCTGCTGTGATGCCTATGATGTGGAATCGCTCCAGGATGGCAAGGATTCCCGTATCGTTATGCACTTTGCACCGGAACTTGCTCCGTATTCTGTTGCCGTCATGCCGCTTAGCAATAAGCTGACAGAACAGGCCAAGAAAGTTTTCGATGACCTCAGATATCATTATGATGCTATCTTCGATACGACCGGAAGCATCGGAAAACGTTATAGAAGAGAAGATGCCATCGGTACTCCTCTTTGCGTCACTTATGACTTCCAAAGCGATGAGGATCAGACTGTCACAGTCCGTGAGAGAGATACCATGAATCAGGAAAGAATCAAGATTGCGGATCTCGATAGTTACATTCACGCTTTCTTACATAAGAACGAAGTCAAATAAGGAGAGTCATTTTGCCTGACAATCACAGTTTCGGCGACAACATCTTCAAGGAAGTGAACAAGAAAGCGGATATCGTGAAAGTGGTATCCACTTTTTTGGGCTACAATAACCTTCAGAAGAAGGGAAAGATTTACTATGCTCTCTGTCCTTTCCACAAGGATACCAATCCTTCCATGCAGGTGAATCCCGAACGAAATACTTTCCATTGCTGGGCCTGTGATTCAAAAGGTAATTCAATTGATTTCGTAAAGAAATATAAGAATGTCAAACCGATTGAGGCACTTAAAATTGTCTCTGATATCTGTTCGATTCCTCTTCCAAGGGATTTCTCTGGTGATAAGTTTGTATCCAGAATGGAGAAGGATTATCCGAAGGAATTGAAAGCGTTAGTGGATGCCGACAAATTCTATCATCTCGTCTTGGAGAGCAAATCCGGATTTCCTGGAAAAGAATATCTTGCTAAGCGAGGATTGAGCGATGAGGTCGTCTCCCATTTTGGAATCGGATATGCGCCCGATGATCCAAAGATGATCGTAGATAGCCTGAGAAAACAGGGATACGACGTCGATACGCTTTCCCGTGCTGGAATCTTATCCAACTCCGCTGCTTTGGAAGACCGTTTCTCCCATCGCATCATGTTCCCAATCTATGATAATTCCGGCCATTTGGTTGCTTTCTCTGGCCGAATTCTATCCAAGGACCAAAGCCCATCGAAGTATATCAACTATCCGGAGACAGGGTTGTTCAAAAAGAATGAGATACTCTATCACTTTTATAATGCGAAAGAGGATGCGAAAAGAAAAGGCTATATTTATCTTGTCGAGGGCTTCATGGATGTGATTGCCATTGTGCGCGCTGGACTTTATGCGGTCTGTGGCACGATGGGTACGGCCTTGACTCAGGAACACATCAATGCTTTGAAGGCTCTCTCTGTCGAAGTGCGCCTTTGCCTCGATAGTGATGAACCTGGTCAGCTTGGCGAAGAAAGAGCTGCGGAAGCCTTGTTGAAGAATCACGTTCCTTTCCGCATCGTACGAAAGTTCAAAACGGGAAAGGATGCGGATGAAGTGCTGACAAACGGGAAGGAAAACGGAGCGGAAATGCTTTTAAGCCAACTCAACCGCCTTTACGATCCGTTCCTCTTCTTCCTTAGAAGGACGCTCGGAGACAGGAATATGATGAGCGATCCAACAGAGATACAGAAATTTTTGAAAGACCGCTATCCGTATTACATGGCACTGGATGATATTTCCAAAGCCCGTGATGTCGAACTGCTCTCCCGTGTCTGCTCACTAGATAAAGCTACATTAGCCAATGTTCTAAAGAACATGACTCCAACGCTGAAGCACGATAATGCAGTCTTTTCCCTTCCCTATCAGAACGAACAGAGGCCTTCATCAAAAACGAATTATAGTTCCTTCCGACAAAGGAAGGCGACGAATGTTCAAAACAACATCCGATGTACATGGAGTGGGAAATATCAACTGAGTGAAATTCTCCTCTCTTTGACGGAGATGGCAAAGAATTCGCCGGAAGCACAAGGATATCTTCCCCAACTGATTGAAAACGAGTGCTCGATTGCTGTCGTGCTGACGCATTCTTTTGATGCTTTTATGGAACTTCAGAATTCGAGGACGGATCTTGTCTTTGAACCGCTCTCCAAGTTAGTCAATTTCATCGGAGATGAATATCTTAGACATCCTGGAAACAAGGAACCCTTTAAGGAGATGGATTACCAGGCAATCTGCGAAGAAATTTCATCTCATTGCGGGTCTAGTACAGAACAGGTCGATAAAGATGATCCGCTGCATCTTTTCAGCGATGAGGACGCTGCAAATGATTTCTATCATAATCTTAGCGTGTCGGAATCCGAGTTTTTGCTAGGCTTCATCGAAAAGATTAAATTGCTCAGCGATGACTGCTTTGACATGGAGACATTGAAGAGCAACCTTGTTCTTCATCCTCTTTACGTAAGCTATGATCAGCTGGAAAAGAAGAAGAACTTATCCGGTTCGCTGACAAGTAGTGAAGAGATCGAACTCATTCAGTTGAAAGCAAAAATAAGGAAGAGCAGTGGCAAAATCTGAAAATCTTATCTATTTTCTTGAAAACACATCAAAATCAATAATACTAATTTTAGCGAGGTCAAAATATGAAAAAAACCAATGAAAAGATGGCAGACGCAAAGGAAGAAACTGTTGTGACTCCTGTTGCTGAACCTGTCAAAGCCAAGAAAAAGACAGAGAAAAAGAGTTCCTCTTCTTCCAAAGCGAAAGTGAAGAGGGCTGAAACAGAAAAAAAAGAACCGGAAACGGAGCAGAAGAAAGAACCAGAAATTAAGAAAAGTTCAAAGAAAAAAGCCAAAAGTGCCGAATATACTGAACTCGATGACATTCAGGAAAAAGTCATCGACGAGGTCAACGCTGAAAAGACCGTTACCGTAAGCGATGAGGAAATCGATGAGTTCGTCCAGAAGAACATCGAACAATCCAAAGGCAAGAAGGGAAAGAAAACCATTTCCGATCTTGTCAATGGCAACAAAGAACTTATGGGTCTTGATGATATCAAAGAGCATCTTCTTGAACTCGGCAAAAAGAACAACGGCGTCTATAAACAGAGTGAATTTGACAAATATATATCCAAGTTTGATCTGACCGATGACGACCTTGCCGATTTGCAGGGCTTCCTCATCGAGCATAACCTTCACTCGGATGATGAGAATCTGGATGATGAGGTTCTCGATCCTGTCGATGATGTCGATGATTTCGATGATGAGGATTCCTATGACCAGGAAGAGACCGATTACGATGACGATGATGATTATTATGTCACCATCGACGTCAAAAACGCCGATCCGGTCCGTCAGTATCTCCATTCCATCGGCACCTATCAGGTTTTGGAGAGCAAAGAGCAGGAAGTCGAGCTTGCCAAGCGTGTACTAGAACACGATCAGGAAGCCAAGGATGAACTGATCACCTGCAACCTGAAGCTTGTTGTATCCATTGCCAAGCATTATGTCAACCGCGGCATGGACTTTCTCGACCTGATCCAGGAAGGTAACCTCGGATTGATGAAGGCCGTCGATAAATTCGACTACACCAGAGGATTCAAGTTCTCTACCTATGCCACATGGTGGATCCGTCAGGCCATCACACGTGCTCTTGCTGACCAGGCGAGAACCATCCGTATTCCGGTTCACATGGTTGAAACCATCAACAAGATCACACGCGCTCAGAGAAAACTTGTTCAGAAACTCAATCGCGATCCTACAGCGGAAGAGATTTCCGAGGAGTTGGGCGGAACCCTTTCTGCCAATAAGATCCGTGAGATTCAGCAGATTGCACTCGATCCTCTTTCCTTGGAGAAACCGGTTGGCGAAGAAGAAGATAGCCATGTCGGAGATTTTATCGAAGACAAAGATAACATCTCTCCTTATGAATACGCAAATCGTTCCATGGAGACCGAAAGAATCAACGAAGTTTTAAGCCAGCTTACCGAAAAGGAAGCCCGTATCATCCGTCTTCGCTATGGTCTCGAGGACGGAAGGACTCACACCCTGGAAGAAGTCGGCAAGGAATTCAATGTCACCAGAGAACGTATCCGTCAGATTGAGGCCAAGGCTTTGAAGAAGCTTCGCCACCCTGCAAGAAGCAAGCTTCTGAAAGATTTCTGTGATCAGTGATTTGTCTAAGCGTCTTTTTGACGCCTACGAGATGGTCCCAAAAGACCAGGTTATTATGGATATTGGGGCAGATAGTGGACTTCTTGCAAAAGAACTTGCAAGAAGTCATGTGAAAGTCTATGCCAGTGAAAATAAGAAAGGGCCTTATTTGGCTCTTTCGTCCAATACGATTTCGGAGCAGAAAGAATATGGACTGAAATGCATCTTCACCGATGGAATCGATATCCTTCCAAGCGACGTCACGATGCTTTCCTTGATGGGAATGGGAGGAGGGACAATCTATGATATCCTCTCCCGTCATGAAGAGAAACTGAAACAGATCTCTTATCTCCTTATTGAGCCGCAGAGCGACTACACTCTTCCTTTGAAATATCTGCTCGACCACAATTATCACGTCATCGATGGGCATTATATCTTCGAAAAAAGATATTATCCTTTGCTTCTTCTGAAAAGAGAAGAAAGCAACATGGCTTATGATGAGACGGAACTGAACTTCTGTATTCTTCCACTCCGAAGGAAAGATCTCATCCTAAGGGAATATCTTCTTCGTCAGAGAAAACACATTCTCTCTTTTCCAGAAGATGTCAGGAAGACAAAATTGGATGAATTACATATGATTGAGAAAGGACTAACTTATTATGAATGAAAGGACACTGATTCGTCGCATCAATTCTTTCTTTCCGCCTTCTTCCTCTGAAATTTGGGATTTTCCTGGTTTTCAGTGTGGAAAACGAAATCCGAAACGCGAAGTGAAGAAAGTCCTCCTCGCCTTGGATTTCACTGAAGAAGTCTTAGAGGAGGCAAAAAAGTATCAGCCTGATCTCATTCTTACTCATCATCCGTTCTTCTTCGGAAAGAAAAAGGACGTCCTTCTTAGTGATGCTAAGAAAATCTATCTTACAAAGGAAGTCGAAAATCTGAACTGCTCTTTATATTCCTATCATACCGATTATGATAAAGGAGAAGAAGGCATGAATGATACGCTTCTTTCCTTGTTAGGCGCAGAACGGATTCTCGTTGCCGAAGATGGCCTGATGAGGCTTGCCAGACTTGAGAAGGCGATGTCGATAGAGGAACTCATCGACCTAGTCAAAGATAAATTGCATCTTCCTTATCTTCTTTACCTAAAAGGGACAAAGCCGTCTATTGAGAAAATCGCATTGGTTGCTGGTGGAGATTCCGGTGCCTATTTTGATGCTCTCTCTCTTGGTGCGGACTGCTATCTCTCTGGAGACTGTCCTCATCATACCCGTC
Source organism: Oscillospiraceae bacterium (assembly GCA_963654365.1). Classification (GTDB taxonomy): domain Bacteria; phylum Bacillota_I; class Bacilli_A; order RFN20; family CAG-288; genus Enterosoma. Next base: position 3,830 of record CAVJZP010000019.1, on the reverse strand, counting down.
TTGAGATGAGAAGATATGGTGTCAATTACATTGAACTACCGCATGAAGTCGAGGAGATCGGATTCATAAAAGGGATGTCTAGCATATTGAAGCAGATCAATCCAGAACTGGATGTGAACTGCTTTGCGTTTGAGAAGTATTTTGATATTCGTTAAAAGGATAGGAAAAGAATGACAAAAGAGAAAAAAACTGACGAATTTTATGAGGATGACTACGACATGGAAGATATCGATGAAGGTTCTTCCATCAACGGAAAAGATGCCTATCAGATGTTTATTGAGACCATCAACAAGTTTCCCAAATTCTCTTCGGAGGAAAATCTAGAGAAGATCAAAGAATACCAGGCTGCCGATGGAGATGAGAAGATTTCCCTTCTTGACAGCATCGTGGAAGGAAACATCCGGTTGGTTGTCAAATATGCGATCGAAATTGCCTCTCACGCCGCTCCGAATTCCTCGGAAAAGAGCATACGTGGACTTCGGATGGATCTGATTCAGGAAGGCTCACAGGCATTAGCGAAAGCCATCAAGGATTTCGATGTCAACAGAGGCTATGCCTTCTCGACTCTTGCTGTTACCTACATCAAACGTGCCATGTACGCTTTTCTGAATACGAGTTCAAGAATGATCTATCTTCCTCAGCAGATCTTAGATAAGCATAGACAGATTGCAAAAGCAACGGAGGAACTGACAAAGTCTAAAGGCGAGAAGCCATCCTATCAGGAAATCGCAGACTATCTCAATAACGGAATGACGGGCAAGGATGTGGAAGAGAACTGCCTCATCTTCAATGGCATGGAAGTCAAGACGGTCGATGCAAGACCGGATATGGATAACAATACGGATTCCCTCTACAATCTCCCTAGCGAAGACTTGAATCCGCAGGAAGTCAGTGAAAGAGAAGAACAGATTGAAAAACTGCTTGCCGCAAAAAACAGTCTGACCCCTCAGATGAACTACATCCTTTCCCGCCGCTATCCATCCGACGATACAGAGCCTTGGACTTTGCGTGAACTTGCAAAGGAACTTGGCTTATCCCAGGAACGTGTCCGTCAGCTAGAAAACGAAGCGAAACAAAAGATCAGAGAGATGCTCTCTTAATAAGTTAGACCTGGCTTTTATCGGCCAGGTCTTTCTTTTTCTAGGTAATCACGAATGGATAATACAGTTTCCGAACTGATCGAAGTCGAGGAGACAAGAAGGATGTTCTCTTTGGTCAGCTTTGAAAGGTCAATGTCGGAAATCGAGTTGATACGGGCTATATGACAATGCGGGAAAGAGGAAGAAAGCGAAGATGCCAATTGGAAACAGTTGGATGAGGTTTTTGATCCTAAGACAAGGATATCGAAGGTATTCGCATTGTGCGTGGATAAAAAATCCATTGCCTCTTTTTTTCTCTTCAGATAAGAGTGACATGGCGGTATGAAGATAGTAAGATCGGATTTCCCAGCAAGATAGTCACGGAAATCTCTTGCTTTTTCTTCTGACATCGTCGACTGTACGATAAGACCGGTGCTTGTCTCTCTGGATATGATTGGATAGTTTTCATCTGGACTAACATAGATAAGAAACGGGAAGTGAGAGAGAAAAGAAATCGTCTCCTGGTGATCTCTTTTTCCTAGATAATACCAGGTCAGATTCCTACTGTTCTTTAAGATATCGTGCCTGCTTTTTAAGATAGGACAGATGGCATCATAACAAGGATGGGAAGAAAAGGCCTTCTCCTCTTCTAGTGTATGACCATGAGCCGGAAAAACGATAGCATCAGCTGAGGATATTTCATCCGTATTGCTTTTGAAGGCATACATATGCTTTAGTTTTTCATTTTCTCTCTCGTTATGCATCAAAGGCAAAAGAAGGGCGACGCTTTTGTTTTCATTGCACGCTTTTTTGAGAACGTCGATGCTGTTTTTGACTCCATTGCAGAAGCCGTACTCGGAAAGAAGATAAATCATGGCTTTATGATAACACCGCAAGAAGAAATCTGTGCTAAAAAACAAGGAATAAGGTGATATACTATACCCGTATCGGAGGATCACTCTTTATGGATTACGAAAAATATATTGGAGTCACACCAGACTTCCCGAAAAAAGGCATCTCTTTCAAGGATATTTCACCCTTGCTTGCTAACCCGGACGCCTTCTCGTCCTGCATCAAGGATATGTCCAAGTTGGCAGAGGAGTTCAAACCGGACTTCATCTGCGGACCGGAAAGCCGCGCCTTTATTTTCGGTGCAGCCATGGGATATGAAATGCATAAAGGCTTTGTCATGGCCAGAAAGGCCGGCAAGCTTCCTGGCGTGACTTATAAAGTCACTTATCAGCTCGAATACGGAACGGCCACAATCGAGATTCCTGCTAACGCCTTCCCCAAAGGCGCAAGAGTCCTTCTTGTCGATGATCTGATGGCGACTGGCGGAACCTTCTTGGCTTTGAAGAAACTGATTGAACAGGCTGGTGGCATTCCTGTCGGATGTCTTACTTTGATCAATCTCGAAGAGCTCCACGGCGAAAAGACGGTCGGGCTTCCTTGCCGTAGCATTCTGAACCTGTCGGACAGCCATTAAAGGTGTGCCTATGAAAATCCAAAATCGCATCTACACATTCGAGGATGTCAAAGCCGTCTATTCGAAGTATATCCACGATGCCTCTTCCCTTGCTTTGATTGAGAAAGCCTATCGTTTTGCTGACGAAAAACATGAGGGACAGGTCCGCAAAAGCGGTGATCCCTATATTTCGCATTGCATCGGTGTCGCTGAGATCCTAGCAGAACTTCAGGCAGGTCCTATCACCATCTGTGCCGGTTTTCTTCACGATACGATTGAGGACACGCCAACCACCAAAGAGGAAATTGAGAAGAACTTCGGAAAGGAAGTGGCTGTATTAGTGGAAGCTTTGACGAAAGTAACTCGTCTTTCTGATTATAAGAATGTCGAATTCACTGCCGAAAATCACCGCAAAATCTTTGTCGCTATGGCAAAGGATGTCCGCGTCATCATCGTCAAGCTTTCCGATCGCCTTCACAATATGAGAACCCTTCAGTTCCAGCCGAGAGAGAAACAGATCCGCATTTCCAAGGAGACTTTGGATGTCTATGCTCCCATCGCCCATCGTCTCGGTTTATACAATGTCCAGACAGAACTTGAGGACCTTTCTTTGTGGTATCTCGAACCGGAGAAGTACAAAGACATTGAAGAGAAGATGAACTCTTCGATTCAGAACGCTCACGCCGCTTTGGAACAGCTGAAGAATGAGCTTACTCAGATATTGAAGGACAGCAAGATTCCTTTTTCTGTCACCGATCGTGTCAAGTCGGTTTATTCCATCTATAAGAAAATGTACAACAAGCACTACTCTTTCGATCAGATCTTCGATATCATGGCGCTGCGCGTCATTACTGAGACCGAACAGAACTGCTATGAGATCTTAGGCTATGTGCACGCGAACTTCAAACCGGTTCCTGGACGTTTCAAGGATTATATCGCCATGCCAAAGCCGAACATGTATCAGTCCTTGCATACGACCGTCATCACAAGCACAGGTCACGTCTTTGAGATTCAGATCCGCACCAAGCAGATGGATGAGACGGCCGAAGGCGGTGTCGCTGCCCATTGGCGCTATAAAGAGGGATCACATTACGATGCCAAGAGGGAGCAGGAAGAGATTGAGAATCAGCTTCACTGGTTCAAGGATTTCGTCTCGATGACCGATGAGGGCAAGGATGCCACAGCAAAGGAATATGTCGATACTCTTTCCCATGACATCTTTGACGCCAATGTCTATGTCTTCACTCCGAAAGGCAATGTCGTCTGTCTTCCGAACGGTTCTACAC
>CAVJZP010000018.1:0-36490 GCA_963654365.1 Oscillospiraceae bacterium | reverse complement strand
GTTCTACACCGATCGATTTTGCTTATCGCATTCACTCCGACTTAGGAGACCACCTTCAGGGAGCCAAGGTAAACGGCACATTGGTACCGCTTTCCACCACTTTGAAGACCGGTGATATTGTTGAGGTCATCAACAACAAAAACGCTTCTCCAAACTCGGAATGGCTCAATATCGCCCATACGAATTTTGCTAGGAACAAGATCAGAAAATATCTTGCCAGGCAGAATGCCGATTATGTGAGAGAGGATGCCATCAAACGAGGAAGGCAGACTCTTCAGGATGCACTCCGCGAAAGAAAAATCAATATCGAACCTTCGAAGCTCTATACCAAGAAAGTCTTGGATCGTTTCCACGCCGAAAGCAGCGATGACCTTCTACTGATGGTCGCCAATAAGACTGTCTTCCCCTATCAGATTATCGAAGAGTGCGAAAACATCGAATACGATGGCAAGATGACAGAAGAGCAGATCACTGAGCGCATCAATCAAAGAACGGTCAAGAAGAATACCAGCGACTCTGTGTTACTGAAGAACGGTGACACGGTCATGATTTCCTTAGCCAACTGCTGCACTCCGATCCCCGGTGATGAGATCATCGGCTTCGTTTCGACAGGCCAGGGTGTGAAAGTCCACCGCTGTGACTGCCCGAATGTTCAGCGTGAGGACTGCAAGTCGAGACTGATCGAGGTCATGTGGAACCCGGATAAGAAGATCGACGGCTCTTATCCTGTCGATCTGGCGGTTCAGTGCCACGACAGAAACAACCTTCTTATCGATATCCTCAACACGATGACAAGCTGTGACGCCAAGGTCATCAAAATCAATGCCAAGGTACACAATTCCAATAATACAACAACGGTTGCCATGACCGTGCTTTGCCGAGACAAAGAGCAGCTTGGCCACTATATGCATACTTTGATGGGTGTCAAATCCGTCTTCCAGATTCAGAGAGTCACCCACTGAAGACTTCGTTTGAGCTTTTTAATCACTTAACTTATTAAATTACTTGTTATATAATAATTTGTTTATTTTTGGAGGCTATTTTTCATATGGCAGAACAAATCATCAAAAGGCCGCGTGGCACAATCGACTACTTCGGTGAGGAGGAGAAAGTCTTTCTCGGTCTGAAGGACATCCTTTTGTCTGAGGCACATAAATACGGCTGTGAGGAAGTTGAACTTCCTCTCTTCGAAGAGAACCGCCTGTTCCATAGAACGGTAGGGGAAAGCTCCGATATCGTCCAGAAGGAAACCTTTGACCTAGAGCAAAGAGGCGACAAGAACTATACACTCCGCCCGGAATTCACGGCTTCTGTCTCCCGTGCTGTCATCGAGAACAAACTGTACAACTCTCCTGATATGCCCCTTCGCTTCTGCTATTTGGGTGAAGTGTTCCGCTATGAGAGACCGCAGACGGGAAGACTGCGTCAGTTCAATCAGTTCGGTGTGGAATTCATCGATGCCAAGATTGATCTCTCATCGACCCTCGATGCCTTCCTTCTTTCCATCCGTTCAAGCGAAGCGCTCTTAGGACACAAGGTAAAAGCCAAGATCAACTTCTTGGGCTCCTTTGAATCCAGAGAAATCTACAAGAAGGAACTCTACAGCTACTTCAAGCCGAAGATTGATGATATGTGCGATGACTGCAAGAGAAGACTCGAAACCAATCCGCTCCGTATTCTTGACTGCAAAGTCGAAGCGGATCAGATCATCGCCAAAGATTCTCCCCGCATCACCAATTTCCTCAATGATGAAGACAAGAAAGAGTATGAGAACATCAAGAACGCCTTAGACACGATTGGAATCGAATACGTCGTCGATGATGAACTTGTCCGCGGACTGGATTACTACACCGGACTTGTCTGGGAGCTCTACGACAGTGAGAACAAGACGCTCGGCGCGATCGGCGGAGGCGGGAAATACTCATCTCTGATGAAGCAGATCGGTGGACCGGATATGGAAGGAATCGGATTCTCTCTTGGCGTTGAGCGACTCATCATCGCTTTAAGCGATGAAAGAAAGCAAGAGATCAGGATGGAGAAGCCGTTAGACTACTTCATCATTGACTTCGCAAGAGACGGCTATGCCTCCTATCTTGCGGATAAGCTTAGAAACAAAGGGAAGAACGTCATGTTCTCTTCCTACACAAGAGCCTTAGGCGGCGCCTTCAAGATGGCGGACAGAAAACATGCAAAATCGGTCCTCATCGTGGAAAGTGACCATCGCATCCAGATCAAGGACATGGAGACAAGAAATCAGAATGATATCACGGAAGAGGAACTTTTCCGCTGATCGGAGGTAATATGCTTAGAACGAATAACTGTGGCGAACTTCGCCTGTCTGATGTCGGTAAGGAAGTGACTCTCTGCGGCTGGGTATCCACCGTCAGAAACTTAGGTTCCCTCTGCTTTGTCGATTTAAGAGACAAGTACGGAATCACTCAGCTTAACATCGATACAGACCTTTTCCATAAGAGCCCTTTGAAGAGTGAATACTGTGTCAGTGTCACAGGAACGGTTGCAAAAAGAGAAGTGGCAAATGACAATCTTCCTACCGGACAGATTGAAATCTCCGTCAAGGAGATCAAGATCTTCTCGAAGAGTGAGACGACTCCTTTTGAGATCAAGGATGATACCAATGCCAGTGAAGACACAAGACTTCTCTACCGCTATCTCGATCTGAGAAGACCTCTCATGCAGAAATATCTTTCCATCCGTCATGACATCAACCGCTATACGAGAGAATATCTCTACCAGAACGATTTCCAGGAGATCGACACGCCGACTCTTATCAAATCAACACCGGAAGGAGCCAGAGACTATCTTGTTCCTAGCCGTATCTACCCTGGAAGTTTCTATGCGCTTCCTCAGTCTCCTCAGCTATACAAGCAGTTACTGATGATCAGCGGCTCTGACCGTTATTTCCAGCTTGCCCACTGCTATCGCGATGAGGATCAGAGAGCCGATAGACAGCCGGAATTCATGCAGATCGACTGTGAGATGTCCTTCTGCACGAGAGAAGATGTTCTCTCCGTCATCGAAGGTCTTCTCGATTATCTTTTCATGAAGATCAAAGGCGTGAAGCTTCCTCCTTTTGTCCGCATGGATTATGATGTTGCCATCCATTCTTATGGTACAGACAAACCCGATCTTCGCTTCGATATGCTCCTTAACGATGTCACCCCATCCTTGGAAGGATGTGGCTTCAAGGCTTATGAGGGAAAGAACGTCATCGCTCTTGTCGTACCCTCTAGAGCGCATGAGACAACGAGAAAGCAGATGGATAGCGACAATATGCTTGCGAAGAAGTTCCATGTCTTCGGTGTCACGCATCTGAAATATGAAAACGGCGAACTGACCGGAAACATCCTTAAGAATGTCCATCCGGATAACGTGAAGAAGCTCACAAGTCAGCTCTCCTTGAAGGAAGATGATCTTGTCATCCTCTGCGCCGATGAGAAAAAGGATAAGGCCTGTTGGGCACTCGGTGCCTTAAGAAGCTACTACGGTCAGCTTCTCGGACTTTGCAGAAAGGATGACTACAAGCCATTGTTTGTCATCAACTGGCCGTTGTTCGAAAGAGATGACGAAGGAAATATCGTCTCTCTTTCCAATCCGTTCACAAGACCGATCGACGAGGACCTCCATTATCTCGATGAGGATCCGACAAAGATCCGTTCGACTTCCTATGATACCGTCCTCAACGGCGTTGAACTTTCCTCTGGCGCTTTAAGAATCTATGATTCCGAGATTCAGGAAAAGGTCTTCAGCCTTTTGGGACTGAGCGAAGAGGACATCAATGTCCGCTTTGGCTTCTTTGTCAAGGCCTTAAAGTATGGTGTTCCTCCGGAAGGCGGATTCGGTATCGGAATCGAGCGTCTTGCCATGGAACTCGCTGGAACCGACAACGTCCGCGATGTGGTCGCCTTTCCGAAGAACCTCAAGGCCTTTGAACCGATGTCTTCCTGCCCGAGCCGTGTTCCGAGTGCCGATACGGATATCCTCGGCATCAAATTGATGGAAAAAGAATCCGAATAATTTCTGAAAGAGAGGTGGATTATGAATACAGAATTGCCTTTTGGCTCAACCTCATTGAAAAAAGACCTTCTCGACATTCTGAAAGAGGATGGTTTTGTTTCGATGTCCCCCGTCCAAGCTAAGACGATTCCTTTGATGCTGAAGGGAAATAACGTCCTTTCCCTTGCTCCGACCGGAACGGGTAAGACGCTTGCTTACGCTTTGCCGATCTTAAACGATCTAGAAGATAGCGGCTATGTACAGGCGGTCATCATCTCGCCGACGGTTGCCCTTTTGGATCAGATCAAATCGGTCTTTGAGGAGTTTACCCTCCACATGTCGTTCAAACCGGATGCGGTAAAAGCCATCTATTCCCAGAATGACTTCAAAAGAAGCAGACCGGATGTAGTTCTGATCACTCCGGAACTCTATCCTTCCTTATGCTCTCATTATCCGGTGAACAAGCTCAAACGCGTCGTCATCGATGAAGGAGACATGGTTGCTTTTGACGGTTTCACGGATGCTTTGGAATCCTTGAAGAAGCAGAAGGAAGCGCATATGATTTCCTTCTTCTCTGCTTCTCTCAACGAACAGGACATCAAGAGGGTGAAGAAGACCTTCTCCATCGATTCTGTTGTCGATGTAAGAGATGCCATCACTTCCAAAAGCGTCAAGCATCACCTGATCGATATCAGAACCAATACGAAAGCCACCGCCTTGGATCTCTTCCTTTCCGAGATGGCTCCGTTTAAGACGATTGCCTTTGTCTCTACAAAAGAAGAACTCTACCGCGTCAGCGAAGAGCTGAAGAAGCTTGGGCGCCATCATCTTCTCGTTCATGGCGGATTGGACAAAAGAGAGATCAAAAAGACATTGGACACCTTCCGTCAGGATGATGAGAATCTCTTGTTGGCCTCGGACTATGTCTCCCGAGGATTGGATATTCCGGATGTCGAAGTCATTGTCTCCTTGGATCTACCGAAAGATTCCGACTATTATTTCCATCGCGCAGGAAGAGCAGGACGCTTCTCGGCTCCTGGTGATTCCTACGTCTTCTATACGATGGACGACGAGGATTCTGTCAAAAAGGTGAAGGATCTGGTCAGAAGAAATGTCAGCTTTGATTCCTTTACTCTGACCAAAGAAAATCTCAAGAAGAACAAAGGCGCCTACGAGTTCAGAAACCTCGGAAAGAAGGACAGAGCCGATTCCGAAGTCCTTCAGAAGAAGATCCGTCACGCTGTCAATCAGAACAAATCCAGAAAGGTCAAGCCTGGCTACAAGAAGAAGGTCAGAAAGGCTGTGGATTTAGTCAAGTTCAAGCACAGACGCAAAATCGTTTTGACCAATATTGCCAAAAACGGAGGCAATGCCAAGGACTTTCACATGGATCGTCCTACCAATTCCAAAAAGAAATGAGTAAAAGCCCTGAGTCAATTCTCAGGGCTTTTGTCATCGATAGAATCAAATAGTCTTCTGACCGCTTCATCTTTTTCAAAGAGGCCGACCTCTTTTCCCTTTTCAAAATAGAGATAGACATCCTTCTTACCGCTTCCCGCGATTCCATAGTCGGCGTCTTTGGCTTCTCCGATTCCGTTGACTGGACATCCCATGACGGCGACTTTGATGTCTTTGTTGACGTAATCGAGCTTGTCCTGTACAAGATTGGCAACCTCTTTTAAGTCGATTAGGGTACGTCCGCAGGACGGACAGACAATCAGAGTCGGGACATTCTTCCTTCTCCCGGTCAGCTTGAGCAGTTCCTTGCAGGCACGGATTTCCTCGACTCTCTTATCCGCCAAGGAGATGCGGATGGTATCTCCGATTCCCTTTCTGAGAAGATTGGTAAGCGCATAGGTAGAACGGATGCTTCCGTTAAGGGAGAGTCCGCTCTCTGTAAGCCCAATATGAAGAGGGTAAGGGTATCTTTCGTAAGCTTTGCTATAGAGTTCTTCAATCGTTTTTGGATCGCTTGTCTTCAAAGAGAGAACGAGATGGGTGAAGTTTTCTTCTTCGAATACTTTCAGCGTGTCAGAAAGGGAGAGAAGCATATCATCAACTGGATTCTCCGTCTTTCCGCGATAAGCGTTCAAAGAGCCCGCGTTGATCCCGATGCGGATTGCTACGTTTCTTTGTTTGCATTCCTGTATCAAGTTCCGAAGAAGAGGAAGAGAGGGAAAATTTCCCGGATTGATCCTGATCTTGTCAACTCCGCTTTCCAAGGAGAGAAAGGCTAGCTTTGGGAAAAAATGGATATCGCTGACAATAGGAACGGTGACCTGTCTTTTTATCTCTTTTAAGGCAAGTGCGTCTTTTTCATCCAAGACAGAAAAGCGCATCATCTCTAAGCCACGCTTTGTAAGATCATTAGTCAGGGCTACATTTTGATCGATTCGTTCGGTCTTGATGTCTGACATCGACTGAATCGAGATGGGTGCCGTGTTTCCGATGAGTAGATTTCCAATGGAAAACTGATATTTGTTCATGTCCATATTTTAATCGATAAGAGAAAAAAGGAAAGATATTTTCTCTTCTCTCAAAAAGGTAGAAGAGCAAAACAAGGTCAACTGAAAAGAGGAAAACAAGGAATGTAGGATAGCGTGGAGTCTCTTCTTTTAAAGGGATAAAACACCTAGAAAAGGAAAACACGTGCGAAAGTCACTGAAAATTGCTTTCTTTTCCTTGAAAACTTCTCTACCACTCTATATAATAGTAAGGCTTACTTTTTAGGAGGACTAACAAAAATGGCTGAAAAACGTGCAAATATCATTCTCCGTTGCAAAGAATGCAAACATGAGAACTACATCACGACGAAGAACAAGAAGGCTCATCCCGATCGTTTCAACACTCAGAAATATTGCCCTTGGTGCAATAAGAAGACCCTTCACGAAGAAAAGAAATAAACTTGCAGCTGTTGCAATCTAGGAGGACAGAAAGATGGCAGACATGATTATGATCGGCGATTGTGGACCGGGAAAATCCTTCAAGGATGGAAATGATATTTTCACTTCTTTGTCCATTGATCACAATAAGACCGCTATGAGAGGCATGATCGTCAAGATCAAGGCCAAGAATCTCAGAACGGGTTCCATTATGGAAAAATCCTACAATGGAGACATCAAGGTTGAGCAGATTTACCTCGATAAGAGAATCATGAACCTTGAGTATGATGACGGAAGTTTGGTTCACTTCCAGGATTCCGAGACTTTTGAGGAAGTCTCCATCCCTAAGGAAAGACTCACCTGGGAAATGAATTTCATCTCCTATGAGAACCCTATCACCGTTACTTTCTACGGCGAAGAGCTCCTCGGTGTTGAATTGCCGGCCAAGGTCACCCTTCTCATCACGGAGACGGACGACAATGCTGTCGCGGGTGATACTGTCAATAAGGCAACGAAGGAAGCTGTCTTGGAGACCGGATACAAGTTACGTGTTCCGATGTTCGTCAAGAGCAACACCAAGATCATCGTTACCACTGCTGATGGTGCCTACGATTCCAGAGCTTGATTTTGAAATCTGAATGCCGGAGCAGTACTCCGGCATTTTTGTTTACGAAAGGAGAAATGATTTTATGCCACTTTGGGCACAGATAGTCGTTCCGATTCTCGCGTTTATTCTCGGAGCAGTCTTAGGCCTCTTCATCTGCAGAAAGCTTGTGAAGAAGGAACTGGACAAGAATCCTCCTATCAACAAGGAGATGATCCGAGCCTTGTATTCCTCTATGGGCCGCACCCCTTCTGAGGCTCAGGTCAATGCCGCGATGAGAAATGTCATGCAGGCACAGAAGAACGGCAACAAAAAGCGTTAAAAAGATTCCTCTCTGTATCTTGCAGAGAGGTTTTTCTTTACCTCATTTCCGCTTTAAAAAAACGAGCCCTTTTAGCAGGACTCGTTTTGATGTTCTCGTTAGAATCAGTCTTTCTTGAAGTGGGTTTCCGGTTCGGTTCCCTTCTCCAAGCGCTGAATATTTGTTCGATGTCGGATGACGATCATGGAAACGAAGAGAAGCATCGAAATCGTTGTGACAAAGCTTAGATGGAGAAGGAAGGACGGAGTGAAATACATTCCGCCGTTGAATGTCGACTTATCCTTTAGGACCGTCAGATCCAAGACGGCAGGGATACAAGAGAGAAGAAGTGTGACCGGTGCGCCGATAAGGCTTGCCAAGGATACCCTTTTTCTTAAGAAGAAGACGAAGAAGAAAGTGCCAGCCCCCAAAACAAAGAGAATCGGAGAGACAAAGAGAACATAGCCAGCAAAGCAGGCGACACATTTTCCGCCCTTGAAGTGACCGAAGATCGGATAGGAATGGCCGATAGCGACAGAGAGGGCTCCGAAGGCGACAAAGGTCTCGTTTCTATAGGGGAATTCCACAAGGGAGATAGGAGCGTAGGTGAGAAGAAGGAGAATGATAAGGCAAGGAATGTAGCACTTGATCATATCGAGTACCATCGTCAGGATTCCCGCCTTCTTTCCGATGACTCTGCCGACGTTGGTGCCACCGGCATTCTTGCTACCTTCTTTGGTGATATCCACACCATGGCTATTTGCGATGATTTTTGCAGTCGGTATGCTTCCGATCAGATAGGAGACGATGACTGCGACGAGTACGAATAAAACAGTGTATAAAGTTTCCATAATTATGTATCTATATATAACAAGAAGTATTATATCGATAAATGCTTTATTTTCAACTTTTTTACAAGTAAAATATTGTTTGAGGTTTTTTATTATGGGCACAACTTATGACGCAAAAAGCTTAACCATTCTACATGGACTTGAACCGGTCAGAGAAAGACCGGGTATGTATATCGGCTCCACATCGACATTAGGTCTTCATCACCTGGTTTGGGAGATTGTAGACAATGCCGTCGATGAAGCCAATGAAGGATACGGAAAGAATATCTTTGTCACCATCCACAGCGACGGTTCTCTGGAAGTGGAAGATCAGGGAAGAGGTGTCCCCTATGACTATAATGCCAAGGAGAAGATGAACGGATTCCAGATCGTCTATCAGACGCTTCACGGCGGCGGAAAATTCGATGAATCCAACTATAAAAGCGCCGGTGGTTTGCATGGTGTCGGTGCTTCTGTCACCAATGCTCTTTCCACTTGGATGGAAGTTCATTCCTACCGCGACGGCATTGACCATTTTGCACGCTTTGAAAAAGGCGGCAGCAAGTTCTCCGGAATCAAGGAACTCGGAAAGACGACAAAACGCGGCACCGATGTCCGCTTCTATCCGGACGATACGATTTTCGATGATATCACTTTCAATTATGACCGCATCGCAACCCATCTCGACGATCAGGCCTGCCTTACCAAAGGCGTCGTCTTCCATCTCAAGGATGAAAGAACTGACCGCGAAAATACCTTCTACTATGAAAACGGTTTAGTCGAATACTATAACCGCCATGTTTTCCAGAAAGCGACGTTGACTCAGCCGATGCACTTTGAAGGCGTGGAAGGCGGAATCAAAGTCGAAGTGGTCTTTGGATTCTTAAAGGATTCCTATGACGAGAAGATCATCGCCTTTGCCAACGGTGTCAGAACCGGAGACGGCGGATACCATGTCACTGGTTTAAAAAAGGCTATCACAAGCTGCTATAACCAGTTTGGCATCAACAACCAGATGTTCAAATCCAACTCTCCTCTCGACGGAGACTGCTTAAGAGAAGGCTTGGTCGCCATTCTTTCCGTCTGGGTTCCGGAACACCTTCTTCAGTTCGAAGGACAGACCAAAGGAAAATTAGGCACAAAAGAGGCTCTTAACGCTACGGATTCCGTCATTGAGAACAAGTTGGCCTATTACCTTGTCGAGAACAAAACAGAGGCAGAAGCGGTCGTCAGAAAGACGATGAATGAGATGAGAGCAAGAGACAAGGCGGAAGCCGAAAGAAAGAAGGAGAGAGACCTTCTTAAAGGAAAGAGCATCGACTATGAAATTTCCACAAAGCTCACTCCCTGCTCCAGCAAGGAATATATGCAGAATGAGCTCTTCATCGTGGAAGGTGATTCGGCCGGTGGCTCTGCCAAGAAGGGCAGAGATCCAAAGCATCAGGCAATCCTTCCTTTGAGAGGCAAGCCGAAGAATACAACCGAGATTGAAGACGCTAAGGCCTTATTAGGAAACCGTGAGATTTCTACCTTGATCTATACAATCGGTGCCGGATACGGAAAAGAGTTCAAGATCCGCGACATCCATTACGGCAAGGTCATCATCATGACCGATGCCGATGATGACGGAAGCCATATTCAGTCCCTTCTTCTCACCTTTTTCTACAACCATATGAAGCCACTTATCGAAAATGGCAATCTCTACATCGCCTGCCCTCCTCTTTACCGCGTCTATAATAATAAGCAGGAAATCTATTGCTATGACGATACGGAATTAGAAGAGGCAAAGAAAAATATCGGAAGCAGCTATCGAATCAACCGTTACAAAGGTCTTGGCGAGATGGATTACACTCAGCTTTCCTCCACGACGATGAATCCGGAGCACAGAAAGCTTCTCAAGGTCTTATTGAAGGACGATGATGATACCGGCGATAAGGTATCTCTCTTCTTAGGCAAGGATGCTGACAGAAGAAAAGACTGGATCAACAACAACATCGACTTCTCTGTCGTCGATACGTTTACGAATGAGGTGATGAAGAATGAAAAGTAAAAAAACGATAAAGCCCGTATATCAGGAGAATATCGTCGACAGCGACATGAGCGATGTCCTCATCGGAGCATTCAACCGCTATGCGAAGGAAGTCATCACAGACCGTGCCATTCCGGATGCAAGAGATGGCTTAAAACCGGTTCAGAGACGTATTATCTTCGATATGTTTGACAAGGGCTACCTTTATAGCAAACCGACCATCAAATGCGCTACCATTGTCGGTAATGTCATGGGACATTTCCACCCGCACGGCGATGCCTCTATCTATGACGCCTTAGTCCACCTTTCCCAAGGATGGAAGATGGAAGCTCCGCTTGTCGCCTTCCAGGGAAACAACGGCTCCCAGGACGATGATCCTGCTGCCGCCTCCCGTTATACCGAGGCAAAGCTTTCCCAACTGAGCGAATATCTCTGCATGGATTTGGACAAGAACACAGTCAAGATGGTTTTGACCTTCGATGACAAGGCCTTAGAGCCGACGGTCCTTCCCGCAAGATTTCCGAACCTCCTCGTCAATGGTACCAGCGGTATCGCTGTCGGAAGCACGACCTACATCCCTCCGCACAACTTGGCGGAAGTGATCGATGCCTGCATCTACCGCTTGAATCACAAGAAGACATCTCTAGCCGATCTTATGCAGTTCATTCCCGGCCCGGATTTCCCGACTGGTGGCGTCATCGACGACAAAGAAACTTTGAAGACTTTATATGAAACGGGAAGTGGAAACTTCTATCTCTACTGCCGTACTCATATCGATGAGGGCGAGAATTCCATCGTCATCACTGAGATTCCTTACGGGACGGTGAAAAAGGATTTTGTCGCCTCTTTAGTCAAGAGAAAGGAAACGGATCATCTCGACAATATCACTGAGATCATCGATGAATCCGCCAAGGATGATGTCAATATCGTCATCCAGGTCAAAGCTGGTGCGAATCCCAATGACATTCTTACCTATCTTCAGTCTAAGGGCGCACTTAGAACGACTATCGGCTGCAACTTTTTAGCTATCGATCACGGACATCCAAAGAAGATGCCTCTGATCGACCTGATCGACTCCTTCCTCAACCACCAGAGAGAGGTCTCAACGAAGGCCTATCAGTATGACTTGAAGACCTGCAAGGACAGACTTGAGATTGTCTCTGGCTATATGAAGGCCTATTCGATTCTCAATGAGATCATCGATAAGATCAGAAAATGCTCTGGAAAAGAGGGTGTGAAGAACATGCTCAAGAATGATTATGGCTTCACGGAAAGACAGGCGGAAGCGATCGCCATGATGCCTCTTTACCGCCTGAGCAATACTGATATCGTCGCTTTAAGAAACGAAGAGAATCAGCTTCTCAATGTCGAGATACCTAAGTATGAGGCGATTCTCAACAATCCCGATAAGCTCGATAAGACCATCATCGACATCCTCAAGGAAGTCAGAATGAAGTTCTCCAAGCCCAGAAAGACACTCATCTTGGATGAGAAGCAGTCCTTTGACGCGGTCGATCAGACAAAGCTCATCGCCAAAGAGGAAGTCTATGTCTGCGTCACCAATGATGGCTATGCCAAGCGCACTAGCGTCAAGTCCTATCAGGCGTCTTTGAAGAATGTCTCGGAGAGCGATCCTTACAATCTTCCGAAGATGAAGCCAGGAGACCGACTAGTCTATGACGGTCTTTGCGATACCCATCAGGCGCTTCTTCTCTTCACTAACACCGGAAACTATGCCTACCTGCCGATCCATCTTCTCTCCGATATCAAGTGGAAAGAGGAAGGAAAGCATCTGAACAACCTCATCACCTTAAAAGCGGAGGAAAGAATTGTCAAAGCATTCCGCGTCGATGAATTCAAAGCGGGTCTCTATGTCGTCATGCTCACCAAAGAGAACAAGATCAAGAGAACTCCGCTGAGCGAATTTGAGCAGAGCACATTGACGAGAAGGCCGTTAAGAGCCTGCAAGATATCCGGAAAAGAGGATGCGCTTGTCGATGTTTCTGTCACCAGCGGAAACAGCGATGTCATCGTCTGCGATTCCTTAGGAAGAGTGAGCCGTTTCAATGAAGGGGATATCCCTGTCGTTTCGACTTCTGCCATGGGCGTAAAAGCTATCTCTTCCGGAATCGAGAATGCTCCTTTGGTCTCCTTAGTCTCCCTGAACAGCAAAGAGGCATCTTTGCTCTTGTTGATCGGTGACAGACGCGGCGCAAGACTGATCCGCTCTCAGGAGATTGAGACTTCCGAACGCCTTGCCTTCAAGACCAATCTCATCAAGATCCTCAAGAAGAATCCGTGGACAGTCATCACGCTACAGAAAGTAAGCCGCAGCAAAGACGAAAGAAATCCGATCTCCGTCACGACATTGGATTCTTCCTTTGCCGTCAATATCGATGCCCTCACTCCGAATTCCCCGAACTCCGAGCTTCGCGAAAATCTCGACAAGCTTGGAAAGTCCTTAGTCTTAGGCTTCAACGAATTCGGTTCGGTCATCTCCAAAGATACCCCTGTCGAGGAACCAATGGTTCAGAAGACGAAGAAAGTCAATGCCAAACCGGATGTTGCCGATACACAGCTTTCTCTCTTCGATCTCTTTGAACGCAACAAAAAGTAAATATTTTGCCAACTGATTTGTTTCATTATAGAATAGATGAAAATGAAAGGAGAAAATACTATGTTTTTCCACAAAACCAAAAGCAGCGGCGTCACTGCCGAAATCCGAGTCAAACGCTGCTATGGATGCGGTGCCATCCTTCAGGATCAGGATCCGAACGAAGTCGGATACATTCCCAAGGAGAAACTCGAGTCCGATCAGGAGAATCTCTGTGAGCGCTGCTATAAGCTGCGCCACTATTCCAAATACAAGGCGAGCGGTGATTTCACCATCGATTATGTGACCATCCTTTCTCGCGCCAAAGAGGAAAACGCCTTGGTCTGCTATGTTCTCAATGCTTTCTCCTTGGAAGGAAGCTTCTTAAAAGGCATCAACAAGTTCCTTCCGGAACGTTTCCTTGTCATTGTGAACAAGAGAGACCTTCTTCCTAAGGATTATTCCGATGAATACATCATCGACCGCGTGAAAGAGAAGATGGAGAAAGATGGAAACCATCCGATTGACATCATACTCACCTCTAGCGGAAACAAGAGAAACAACATCGATGCCTTAGTCTCCTCCATCGAGAAGAACAGAAACGGAAAGAGCGTCTATTTTGTCGGTGCCTATCAGGTCGGAAAATCCTCTTTGATCAACTGCCTTTTGATGGGATATACCAATTCCACCGAGAAGATGATCACCACTTCCCCTTATCCGGGAACGACGTTGGATGTCATCTCGATCCCGCTCGATGAGAATTCCTTCCTTTACGACACTCCAGGCATCTACAATTCCTCCTCTATCGTCTCTTTTGTGGAACCGGAGATTGTCAAATACGTTCTTCCGAGAAGCGAAGTGAAACCGGAAAGCTACTCTTCCAAGGAAGGGCAGTCCTTCCTGCTTTCCAATCTTGCCAGAATCGACTTTGTCTCCGGGGAGAAGACGACATTCACCTTCTATAAGTCCAATGATCTGACCTTGCAGAGATGCAAATGCAATAAGGCAGAAAGCCTCTTTGATAGCATCTGCTCGAATGTCAATGCCGAGGTCAGAAGCCAGAAGATCACCTCGATGTCCTCGATGAAGAAAGTCACTTTCCACGCTGATGGAAATGATACCGCACGCCTTGTGATCAATGGTCTTCTCTTCGTGGAATTCCCTCAGAAGGGTCAGACGATCGACTGCTATGTACCGAATCCAGTCGATGTCTCTTTGGAAAGCGCAAGCGTGAAGAAATAATGTCTCTCTTCTATTACCTTTCTTCCTTTGACCCTATCGTTGATAGCGACATCTCCTTTCTGAAGGACCCTGGATTATACTTTCCTGTCTTAAAAGAAAAAGCAGAACCCGTCTTTCTTCCTCTTCATTCTGAGAACGATTCCGGATATCAGAAGGAGATGATTTCTTCCCTTTATCCGGACGCGAAGATTTCAACGGATTCCATAAGGGGTCAAGAAGACCTTCTCTCCTTCTTAGAGAAGATGGATAAGTCCTGTTATCTTGTCACGGAGGAGGAAATTATCGCAGAGCTCTTCAAAGAAAAGACAGAATCCTTCCTTTTCTCTTGGCCAAATGTCCTTCTTCTCTCGG
Source organism: Oscillospiraceae bacterium (assembly GCA_963654365.1). GTDB lineage: Bacteria > Bacillota_I > Bacilli_A > RFN20 > CAG-288 > Enterosoma. The sequence continues at coordinate 21,644 of CAVJZP010000018.1, read as the reverse complement.
AAGTGAAAAAAGACTCTCCTCAATGTTCAAAATTACAGTATTGCGGAGAAAGAGAAAGAAGAGAGACACGGAAAGGATCCTACTTATGGACACAGGAACCGGTCTTAGACCTCATCGGAGAACATTCCTTGTATTTTATGCAGGATATCAGAAAGAGGATCTCTACGCACCGTTATCTGCATTCCTTATCCGTTGCTAAGACTGCTTATATGATGGCGAATAGAAACGGATTGGATCCGATTCTCTGTTATCACGCCGGTCTTCTTCACGACATGGCAAAAGACTATGACAAAGAGAAAGCCATCCAGATCATGGAAGAGCATTATCCTTCCTTTCTGCCATGTCCGGACTTTGCTCTGCATCAGTTTATCGGAGCTTATTTAGCTAAAACTATCTATCATGCGCCAAGAGACGTCATCGACATGATTCAGTATCACTGCACCGGAAAAGCAGAGATGACGAAGTACATGAAGTGTCTCTACTCTGCAGATGAAGTCGAGCCATTACGTGAATTTGAGACGGAGGAGAAGAGAAGAAGATGTATGGAAAACCTAGATGATGGTTTCGTTTATCTGGTCAAGAAGCAGTTAGAATACTTCCAGAGCCGCCACATCGATTACAACGAATACTTCCTAGCCAGTGAGAAGTATCGCTACTATCTGAATATCAAGGAGTAAACCAATGTTAAAGAAAAGCACTGCAAAGAAATTTGTCCTCGAAGATAAGGGAAGCATCACCAACAAAAGACCACTGCACATCGCAGAAGACCTCTCTTATAATTTCGGAGAGGATGTCGTTGTCTACGACGTAAGAAACAATTCCCCCTTCGTTTCCTTCTACGTCGTGGCCAGCGCCAAGAATGAGACAAGGCTCAGAGCCCTAGTCCAAAGCGCCAAAGATGCCATTTACGACAACTATCATGAAGTCGACCATGTCGAAGGGAGAAACGATTCCAACTGGATTCTGATCGACTGCAAGGACATCGTCGTTCAGCTCTTTGCCAAAGAGGAAAGAGAGAGGGTCGGATTCGATCAGCTCTATAAGGATGTTCCGCACAAGATTGTCAAGGTGACCGAAGAACCCGTCTACAGACGCAGAAAGAAACAGGTTAAGGAATTCTGATGTCCATGCATTATCTTGTTGTCGCGGCTCAGAAAGAGGAGCTGGATGGTCTTTTTGCTGATAAGAAGAATGTCAGAAAAGTTTCTGACTTCTTAGTCTTGGAAGAGAAGGACTGTGTCATCTATGGAATGATCGGCGGAATCGGCAAAGTCAGCATGGCTTACCGCTTAGGAGCATTCTTGCAGAATTTCCAGATTGATGAGATCATCAACATCGGAGTTGCTGGAAGCATCTCGAAAGATGTTCTTCCTTTAGAGACACTGATTGCAACGAAATGCTGCTATCACGATGTCGATGTCGTTGCCTTCGGCTATAAGAAGGGACAGATGTGTCAGATGCCTCTTTATTTCGACTGTGACAGAAGAGCGCTTGACTATGCCTCCTCTTTGAACAGCAAAAAGATCAAGACGGGGCTCATCGTCTCCGGTGATGTCTTTGTGACAAAAGAGAATCTCAGCTCCGACATCTACGAGAACTTTGATAACCCGGTTGCCTGTGATATGGAATCGGCTGCGGTCGGACAAGTCGCCTATATGGCAAAGAAGCCTTACATCATCATCCGCACCATCTCCGACGATCCCAACAGTGAAGAGAACAAAGACACCTACAATGAGAGACTCGTCGCTGCCAGCAATGAAGCTGGTAGGCTTGCCTACTCGCTGATTCAGTATTTAGTGAACAGCTAGTACTAAATAAATACTATATAACTATTTTAGTGTTAGTTGTTAACTAGTACTAATCTAATACTAAAAATAAAAAAAATAAAATTTGATGGGCTGAGCACAACTAATCTACTGAAGCGACAAATAGATTTAGTGATGGTTTAGTACTAAATATGTACTAAAGATAATTGACAATCATAAACATACTATATATAAGAAAGGTCTGGAAACAGGCCTTTTTTAACTATATATGTTTATTCGCATAATAGATATTATGTTAATAAAATAAAAAGAAGAATTTTAGGCTCTGAATTAGTAGTATTTATTTAGTACTATATTATTACTAATCTAAAAATTGAATTTTTATAGTATCATCAGTCACTAATTACACAGCATTTAAAATTAGTAATAAAAAAGTACTAAATAGCAACTAAGTCAATTATGTTTTACTAGTTACTATTTAGTACTAATATTATACTAATTATCTTTTAGTCTACTAATAGTTCGTCGATGACATCTCCGATTTCATTTTCACTCGGTGTGACAGAGAAGTTCTTAAGGACAGTCTTACCGATGCAGCCAAAGGTATCTCTTTCTGCAATGAGTCTTCCGTGTTCATACGAGGGGGAATAAGAGATGAGAGGGACTCTTTCTCTGGTGTGATCGGTTCCCCACCAGGTCGGATCATTTCCGTGGTCGGCCGTGATCATCAGACAGTCATCCTCTTTTAAGACATCAAGAATCTGTTTGAGGTCTTGATCGAACTCTTCAATGCAGTCTCCGTATCCGATCGGATTTCTTCTATGTCCATAGAGAACATCAAAGTCAGCGAGATTGACAAAGCAGAGTCCTTCAAAGTCTCTGTTCTTGGCGATGTCGAGAGTCTTCATCATTCCGTCATGATTGCTGTCGATATGATAGGATTCATTCATGCCGCGTCCGGCAAAGATATCGTGAATCTTTCCGACTGCGATAACTTCCTTGTTATTTCTGACAAGATCATCCAAAGAGGTGTTTCCGTCCGGTTCTAAGGAATAGTCTCTGCGGTCTGTTGTTCTCTTGAAATGACCTTTCTCTGTTCCGACGAAAGGACGGGCGATGACTCTTCCGACTCTCCATTCCTTCTTCATCGTGATCTCACGGGCGATTTCACAGTCGCGATATAGTTCCTCCAATGGAATGACGTCGATATTGGCGGCAATCTGAAGGACGGAATCAGCGGAGGTATAGACGATCAAGGATTTCTCCTGGATGGACTGCTCTCCGAGCTCATCGAGGATGACGGTTCCGGACTGGGAATAGTTTCCGATCAGCTTTCTTCCCGTTCTCTTCGATAGTTCATCCATGAGTTCCCTAGGGAATCCGGTATCGGTAAAGGTGACAAGCGGATTCTCAGTCAGAATTCCCATCATCTCCCAGTGACCGGTCAGCGTGTCTTTTCCGTTGCTTCTCTCACGGAGTGTCTGCACATAACTATGGGGATGAGAGACTTTCTCGGTTCCTTTGATATCAGCAAGATCATGGATGCCCAAGGCGTTCATGGTCGGGACATGAAGTCCGTTTTTCTTCTCTGCGATATGGACCCAGGTATTCGAGCCGACATCATCATGGTCTCCGTTATAGAATCTGTCCGCGTCGGGTTCGGCGCCGATACCGACAGAATCCATGACGATGACAAACATGCGTTTGAATTTTTGCATAGTATTTTCCTCACTTGTCTTCATTTTATCTTTTTCCGTCTCTTCTTTCAATGAATTGGATTTTTCTCCCTGACTTGCATCATCGCTTTCTCATATTCCTCTTTTTCCTTTTTCTGCGTCAGATGAGTATAAATCTCCGTTGTACGAATATCTTCATGTCCTAACAGTTCTTTGACCTGAACGAGGTCAGCTCCGTTTGTAAGCAATGCTGTAGCAAAGGAATGGCGTAGCGTATGGGGTGAAATCTTTTTCTGGATTCCAGCAAGAGAAGCATACTTCTTCAGCTGGAGAAAGAAATACTGCCGGCTTACAAGAGTTCCATTTTCATGTACAAAGAAGGAAAGAGGATTCTCTTTGATACGATTTCGGTAATTCTCTTTGTAATATACCATGGATAGATGGCATTCTTCGCTGAGAGGAAGGATTCTTTCCTTCCTTCTTTTTCCGAAAACTTTGACATATCCGCCTTTGAGGTAGATATGATCCTCCCTTAAAGAGACTAGTTCTGAGACTCGTAAACCTAAGCAGTAGCATACTAGAATCATCGTATAGTCCAATAATCCTTTCCCATCCTGCAAAGGACACTGATCGAGGATTTTTTTCACCTCCTCAGCAGTGAGATAATCAGGAAGTTTTTTCTCATTCTTCGGAAGATAGACTTTCTCTAATTCGAGATCGATTCCTTTCTCTTTTCTCATGTAAGAAAGAAAACACCGCAAGGAAGTCAGTTTGCGGACAATTGTAGAAGCGGAATATCCTTTTTTCGTCAGTTCCGTATGGTAAAGAGAGTAATCTTTCTCGGACAAAGATTCGATCTCCTTCTTTCCAAAAAGAGACACGAAAAAGGAAAGATCCCTGTTATAGGCATCATAGGTCTTCTCGGAGAGCCCTTTCTCGCTGAGAAGATAGACAAGATACTCGTTAATCGCATCAGAAACGGTCATTTCTTCACCTTTCTTGCTGTGGTCAGCGGAATATCGGCAGGAAGGCATTCGTTGAGCATAGAGAGGATTTCTTCGCTATCTTCCCTTTCCATCTCTGAACTATTCTCCACTCTTTCTAGCATCACACCGATCAGGCGGAAGCTCTGGCCGTGATAAATGCTGTCGAACACTTGTATCGCATTGCTATAGATGACTTCCAGTTCATCCGTGCTCTTTGTTAAAGAGACGCGTTTGCTCTTTGTGACAAAGTCAGGTGTCCGGTACTTCAGTCCAATGCAATCGGTCTTCTTATGGTAGCGGAGAAGTTGGGCATGACATTCTTTTGCGCACTGATATATCATCTCAGAAATCTCTTCCTCATTGGATTCATCATAGGGAAAGGTCCGTTCTGCAGAGATGCTTTTCGGATTGAATTCCGAGGCATCGACAAAATCATCTCCGATGCCGTTTAGGTGATCTTTTAAAACATCGTAATAGCTTCCTAGGGCCTTTTTTCCTTCCGGTGACTGATAGTGGTAGAAATCGCCAATCGTCATGATTCCATAGTCCATCAGTTTCGGTGCCGTCTTTTTTCCGACGCCATAGAGCTTATCGATGGAAAGAGGAAAGAGCATTTCCTGAAAATTCTCTTTCGTGAAGATGGTGATGCCTAATGGCTTTTTGTAGTCGGAGCCCATCTTGGCCAAAAACTTTGTCCATCCGCAGCCGATCGAGCATTTCAGTTTTGTTGCGCGATAGAGTTCCATCGACAGATCAAAAAGATAGTCGTGAAGGTGATCTCTATCGGCACTATCGCTCATATCGATATAGCATTCATCGATGGACGCCTGCTCGAGTATCGGATATTTCTTCTTCAGATAAGAAAAGAAAGCGATTGAATTTCGTTTATACAGGGAAAAATGAGGAGGCACAAGGATCAGATCCCTGCACTTGTTCTTTGCCGTGCTGACTGGCATTCCGGAAAACACACCCAGCCGTCTTGCCTCATAGCTGGACGTTGAAATGACGCCCCTTTTCCCTTCATATCCGATGGCAACAGGCTTGTTGAGAAGACTAGGATCTTCCTTTCCTTCACATTGGACGAAGAAGCAATTGAGATCGATATGGACGATGATCTTTTCCATCAGCGATATTCGTTCCTCAGTTCTTCTGCCTGCTTTCTGGCAGCATCTGTGATGTTATTTCCGGAAAGCATCTTTGCAATAAAGGAGATGATCTCCTCTTCTGACATATTCTTTGCCGTCGTCTTCGTCACATTATCGATTGCCTTTTTCTGAATATAGATGGCATTCTTCGCGCTGCTGACTACTTGGGCAAGATGAGAGATGACTAAGACAGCACTTGTCTTGGAAAGAGCGGAGATCTTCTTGGCGATAAGAGCGGCCTGTTTTCCGCTGACTCCGGTATCGATCTCATCTAGAACAACCAAGTCATAGGGGTTGATATGATTCAGTACGATCTTCAAAGCGAGCATCAATCGGCTAGCTTCACCGCCGGATGCCGCCTTTCTCAGGCTTGCCTTTTCGATTCCCTCATTGAGCTGAACGAGGAATCGACAGTCATAGAGCCCCGTCTTTGACAATTCACCCGGAATGAATTCAATCGAGAATCCATTCTTCCTCAGACCTAAGTCACTCATTTCCTTGGCAATCGCTTTTGATAGTCTTTCTGCGGCTTTTTCTTCGAACTGATAGAAGGATTCGGAAGCTTTTAAAGCAGCCTGATAGGCATCATCGACTTCTTTTTCTTTCTTCTTTTTCTCGAAATCAAAAGTAGAGGAGAACTCCAATTTTGCCTTGTATTCCTGGTACTTATCGAGAATCTCTTTTGTCGTTCTTCCGTACTTTCTTTGCAGTGTCTTTAAGGAAAAGAGGCGTTCATTGATCTCATCGATTCGATGCGGATCAAAGTCTAATGAATCAAAGGCTTCCGAAAGAGAAGAATAGGCTTCTCTTACGCTGTGGATGGACTTTTCCAAAGCTTCCGCCTTGTCAGAAAGAGAAGACTCTTTCAATGGCCTTAACGCATGAAGGACAGAGGATAACGAGGAGGAAAGAGAGAAGTCTTCGTTTTCGACGGCATTATCGAAGGCTTGATAATCATTCTGAATCTTGGAGAATTCCTTCAAGGATTCAAACTCTTCGTTCAAGGATTCAATCTCATTCTCTTTGAGATGGTATTTCTCGATTTCATTGAACTGGTAAGTCAGATAATCGGTATCGATATCTTTATAAGAGGAGAGGAAATCCTGAAGTTCTTTCTTTTTCTGAAGATATTCTTTGTAGGATTCCTGATAGGCGTGATAACTCTTCCTTCCTGTCTCATCCAAGAATCCTAAGACATAGATAAGCTGTTTTTTCTCGTCGAGGATATCGATGTTGCTGTTCTGGGAATGGATATCGATAAGATGAAGAGCAATCCTCTTCAATTCATTCTGAGAGACGATTTCGTCGTTGATATAGCAGCGGCTATTGTGATCGGGCAGAAGAACTCTTTTCAAAATCAGTTCTCCGTTCTCGCTATATTCTTTGACTTCGTCATGACGGGAGAGAAAATCTGAGGACAAGGTAAAAAGGGCAGAAATGATTGCCTTCTTCTCTTTGTCGCGAATCAAGGAAAAATCCGCTCTTTCTCCTAAAAGAAGATTCAAAGACGAGACAATCAAGGATTTGCCGGCACCCGTCTCACCTAAAAGGGCGACATATTCGCTTTCAAAGTGAAGTGTCGTATCTTCGATGACAGCCAGATTTGATATGTGTAATTCCTCTAACATGATAGCCTCCTACTAGAATATATATTCGATAGTCCGTTCAGCAATATCTTTTTACGAATTCCAATGCGCTTTCGATATCGATTCCTATCTGCTTTTCAATATCGGAATTCTTTCCATATGGGTAAAATTTCTTTTCCAAGGTCAAGGAATGGAAACTTCCTTTATAACCTTTTTCAAAAAGACTTTGTTTCAATAGACTTGAAGTTCCTTCCTCTATGGAATAGGGATCGTAATAGAGGATGGAATCATAGGAAAGAAGGTCATCCACATTAAAGGAAAGAAGAGAAAGAAGCAAGGCTTTGTCACACGGAAGGTCGAAGTTTTCTTGAATAAGAGACAATCCTTTCGGCCCAATAGAAAGAAGCAGTGTCTTCTCATTCGTATGAGAGAAGAAGCGGATATCCTGATATTCAAAGGGCATAGAGACGATAGGCATCTTCTCTTTGGGAAATCGGATGACGACTGTCTTTTCCTCTTGAAAGCCCTTCTCCTTCATCAGATAATCCAGGCTATTTCTGTCATATGGCATATAGCAAAGCACATTCGGAACAGAGCGAAGCAAAGCAACATCGAAGATGCCATGGTGAGAGGAACCGTCTCCTCCGACTAAGGAACTGCGTTCTAAAAGGATGAGAGAAGAGAGTTCCTGTCTCGATAGATTCATGATGATCTGATCGATGCCACGCTGCAAGAAGGTTGAATAAATGTCGATGACAGGCTTTTTCCCTTTCAATGCTAATCCGCTGGCAAGAGTCAAAGCGCACTCTTCAGCAATTCCGACATCGAGAGATCTCTCTGGATATCTCTCAAAAATATGCAATAACGAAGAAGAGGTCTCCATGGCAGGAGTAAGGACGTAGATATCTTTGTCCTTCTCCATCATCTTCATGAGGACATTCTCTTTTTCGTAGGCAAAATCGGTCTCCGATTCCTCTTTGATAAAACCTGGATTCACCCCGTGATAGAAGCCTTTATCGTCATTTTCGAATTCTTTGTATCCGTAGCCTTTTCTTGTGAGCACCTCTAAAACAATGGGAGCCGCATGAGAGTGTTTTTTGGCTGTTTCCAGCGCTTCCATCAGAGCCGTATAATCGTGTCCTTCTACTTTTCCCAAATAGTCGAGACCGTTGTATTTCCCTTTTTCAATCGATTCCTCTCTTACCTCTTTTACATAGGAAAGATAGGATTCCTTATCGTATTCCTGAATATGATTCTCACGATAAGAAATCCGCTCTTCGCGGATTCTGTCATCCAATAGGGAAACAGAATCGAATTCTTTGTGAATGGCCATGCCGTTTTTATTGATGAGGAGGATGACATTCTTCAGCTTGATGCGGTCAGAGAGAACATCCATCGCTTCTTTGGAAAGCCCATTTTTATAAGAGGCATCGCCGATAACGATGACAGTATAGGTATCAATGCCATCCATCTGTTTCGCTATAGAAATACCGATGCCTGTCGCAATGGAATCGCCAGAATGACCGCTATCGTACTTATCCGTAGGGGATTCCAAACGCAAAGTAAACGGTGAGATGCCATCGATCTGGCGAAGTTTTGATATGTCTCTTCCGGTAAGAATCTTATAGGCATAGCTTTGATGTCCGACATCAAAAAGGATATCATCCTTGACTAGGTCAAAGGATGAGACAAGGGCCATAGAGAGTTCTACTGTCCCGAGATTGGAAGTGAGGTGCCCGCCATTTTTATAGACAGCATCGACAATCTTCTCTCGGATCTCTTTGGCTTTCCTGTTCACTTCTTGATAGTCTTTCAAAAAGCTGGAGTCAGGCATCCTGAATGGTATCACTCACCTCTTTGGATAATTTCTCCAATCTCTTCTCCATCTCTTTTAAGACCGTCTTGCCTTTGAGATAAAGAGAGCTCGCATCATCTAATCCGATGTTGTCTTTTGAGAGCTCTGCCATGATGTCTTCTGACATCTTCTCTAATTCTTCATAGCTCTTTAAGGATAAATCTTCGCTTTGTTTTGTGCTTTTAGCCATAATAGCCTCCTATTTGATCTTTGCTTTCTTTCTTCCGTCGATGAAGGTGATCTCCACCTCATCCTCGGCATTCAGCTCTAAGGCAGAGGTAACTTTGATATCGCCTTTCATGATAATAGCATACCCTTTGTCCTTGAATAACTCGGGATTATATTTCTCATAATCATTCTCTATCTTCAGCAGTCTCTCTTTCTTTCTGCTCAGGCAATTCTGATACAGTGAGAGAAGAGAAGATTCCTGTTTTGCCAGTTCGAGTTTCTTCTTTCGTATGACATTGTTAAGACAGTAGTTAAGAGATGCAGAAGAGGAGGAAATCTTCTTCTGCTCCTTCTTGAGATAGGAAAGAGGAGAGAGAGAATCGAGTCTTTTCTTTCTCTGCTCCAACGTAAAAAGAGCGCTATTCATAATGGAGAGGAAACGGTCGTTCAGTCCATCACGGATATTCTCCAGTTCATCATGGATATCCGCTAAACTAGGATTGATAAGGCTGGCTCCTTCTGTCGGTGTGATCGCCTGTGCATCGGAAACGCGGTCAGCAATCGCGGTATCGATGGTATGACCGATACAGGTGATGACGGGTATCGGACTTTCTGCAATCGCCAGAGCGACTTTCTCATCATCAAAACAGGAAAGGTCAGTTTTGCTGCCTCCCCCTCTTCCTAAGATGATGCAGTCAAAATCCATGTGTGAGGCAAGAAGAAGATTCTTTACAATGCTTCTAGAAGCCCCGTCTCCTTGTACGACCGTCGGGAATAAGACTGTATCCACAGGGAAGCGGTCATGCAAGGTCTTCTTGATATCCTGATAGGCGGCACCAGTCTCAGCAGTCAGGATAGCAATCCTTTTACAGAACCGAGGTATCTTTCTTTTTCGCTTGGGGTCAAGATAGCCAAGCTTATCTAGCTTCTCCAAGGTCTTTTTCTTCTCTAAGAGGGCTTTTCCGGACTGAGTCTGGAGCAACTCGACTTTCTTTCCCCATAAGGTCAGGGATGAGCCGTGTGCATAGTAGGATAAAGATCCGGTGATCTGAATGATATCACCGACCTTGATATCCTCTAATCCATAGTCATTTCCGTAGTAGCAGTTAAAGGCACAGCGCAAGAGAGGGGAATTGGTCTCTTTGTGACCTTGGTCACCTAAATCGATATAGGTGAATTTTCCTAAGCGGATCGAATAGACTTCACCATAAACAGAAAGCGAGGAGAACATGGGGTTCTCAAAGCAGGCTTTCAGAATATTGGATAATTGGGATACGGATAACGGTTTAGTTTCCTTTGGATTCATAGGGTGGAATTGCCTTGTCCAAAATGGCGTTTACAAACTTATGGTCATTCTCTTTTAAGAAGTTTTTGCTGATGGTGACTGCCTCATTGATGACGACATTTCTAGGAGCCTGCTTCAAGTAGAGACCTTCTGTCAAGGCGACAAAGAGGATTCCTTTGCAGACATTGTCGAGACGTTCAAAGGTCCATCCAACGAGATGGTCGGAGACAACCTTCTTGATCTCATCAAAATGCTCGATTCCTAAAGCATAGACAGCCTGTGAGAAAGGAGGACAGTCCTCATAATTTTCGACTTCATAGACATTACAAAGCATCTCCGTAGCATCATAGTCTCTTTTGTCCTCTAATGCCAAGAAGAGCTGATAGAAAGCCTGCATGGTCTTGGTGCGTTCATCGCGTCTGGAATAAGTACTCATATGTTCGTGTTCTCCTGTTCATAGCGGTCTAATTTTCTCGATAGGAAGAAAAGGAATAAAGTGATGGCGAAGAAGATGAGGTGGAGTAGGATAGATAAAACAACATCGACAGCTGTCATCTTCAGTAACGGGGAAGAAAGATAGTTGACAAGCAGAAGAGGAAGAAGACAGATCGTATCGACAGAATAGGTGATAAGGATGGCTAAGACATACCCTTTCTTTCCTTTGACAGCAAAGGAAGAGAAGAGAATCATCATCAAAGTGAAGACAATCGTGATGACAGAGGAGAGGGAATTGACTAGATCCACATTCTTCCTTCCGGAAAGAAGAAGAGAGGAAAGAAGAGAGGAAGAGTACATGATTCCCATTCCAGGGCAGGAGGAATAGCTCATCGTCTCCGTATTGAATTTCAGAAAAGTCTGAAGAAGAATCTGACCGATGGAGTGGACAATGGCCAAAAGCATCGGAAGAGAGCATAATAGCCCGTACTTCTTCCTCAGGGCAGAGTAATCCTGTTCATCCATATTATTTCTTGGTCAAAAAGCCGAGGATTATGACATTGACTTTGACAGAGGAAATCTCCGTCGCATCATAGATATCATCATAGATGGCCTTCTGAATGTCAGAGGAGACAACACTTGCCTGGCAATCGGAAGAGAGATAGAGTTCGACATCGACTTTGATGTGGTTTTTCTTGTCGATTTCAGTATGGATCTTGGCTGTCTTCTTTCCGTTCTTCAGATAGACGACATCCTTGAGTTCATCATTCATCAGTCCGTTGAGAGAATCGGATGCGATCTGATTGAAGACATTTTCGGAAATGTTGAGATTTCCGTTATTGTTTTTTTGGTTATAGTAATTCATAGTTTCACCTATTTCTTTAATCCTTTCATGGAAAGAGAAATGCGTTTTCTCTTCAGGTCAACATCGATGACTTTGACCTTGACGATATCACCCGGCTTACCTTCAGTATGGGGATCGGAGACAAAGCGATCCGCAATCTCGGAGATATGGACTAGTCCATTGATCTCGATACCAAGATCGACGAAGAAACCGAATCCCGCCACATTGCGGATCGTTCCTTCCATGATCATGCCAACCTTGATGTCTTTGATATCTGTTACGTTGTCCAATAACTTTGCCGTGACAGCCTTTTCTCTAGGGTCACGGCTAGGCTGGATGAGTTCCTTGACAATATCCTTCAAAGTAGGGAATCCGACAGAGAGCTTTTCGCTATAGTTATGAATGGCTGTATCATCGAGCGCTTTTAAGGAGGCAACCTTCTCTTCATGCGTCACACCAGGAATCTCTTTAAGAAGCGCTTTTGCTACCGCATAGGACTCTGGATGGACAGCGCTATTATCGAGCGGTTCCTTGCTTTCCGGAATGCGTAAGAAACCAGCGGCATTGAGGAAGGCCTTCGGGCCGACATTGGGAACTTTCTTCAGTTGACTTCTAGAAGTGAAGGCACCATTCTCATCACGGTAAGAGACAATGCTATCGGCAATCTTTGTGGAAATGCCTGAAACATAGCTGAGCAAGGAACTCGATGCCGTATTGAGATTGACACCGACATAGTTGACGCAGTCCTCCACGACGCCCTTTAGGGCCATGGAAAGTTTTTTGTTATCGATATCGTACTGGTACTGTCCGACACCGATGCTCTCCGGAGGAATCTTGACCAATTCCGCAAGCGGGTCTTCCAATCTTCTTGCAATAGAGACAGCAGAGCGGAGATTCGGTTCAAAATCCGGGAATTCCTTCTGCGCTAAGGCGGTAGCGGAATAAATGCTAGCACCGCTTTCGCTGACAAAGACAATCTCAAGGTCGTGGAAATCCGCGACGTTCTCTTTGATCTGCTTCAGAAGCACTTCGCTTTCTCTTCCGGCGTGTCCGTTTCCTAAGGCGATGGTATGCGTATTGTTCTTTCTTAATAAAGTGACAATCTCCTGCTTGGCCCTTTCCTTTCTTCCGTCAGTTGTGAAGGGATTAGAAAGGACATAGGTATCCAATACTTTTCCGTTTTCGTCAATAAAAGCAAGCTTGCAGCCATGTGCATAGCCAGGATCGAATCCTAAGATTCTTCTGCCTTTCAAAGGGGGATAAAGAAGGGTGGCACGAAGAGAGGTCTTGAACTCTTCAATGGAGCTATCGCTTGCCTTATCCATCAGGTCGGAGAAGATATCATTGCTGACGGAAGGATAGATGAGTCTTTTATAGCTGTCGTTGACCATCTCCTCAAACTGACTCTGATAAGGAGTATGAGAAGGAATCTCAAAGGTATAAAGATGCTTTAAAATCGCCTCGTCATCCAGGACGAGTCTTTTTGTCAGACATTTCTGATTGACACCGCGGTTGATGCCTAAGGTGTTATACGGCTTGATCTGAGAGACTTTCTTCTGATAGGCGGCATAGTTATCAAAGGCATCGCTAGGAGCATCCTCTGTCTTATTGGATTCCACAATTCCCGACTGCATGGCAAGGTTCTTGATGAAAAGACGGTAATTGGCATTATCGGAAATGCGTTCTGCAAGGATGTCAAAAGCACCCTGTATGACTTTGTCTGTCGTCTTATACTCTTCAGAGATGTACTTTTCCGCCTCTGTTTTCAGAGTCCCAGTCTTATCGTGAAGCAAAAATTCAGCCAAAGGCTCCAATCCTGCCTTGATTGCCTTAGAGGCACGGGTGACACGTTTTGGCTTGTAAGGACGGTAAAGGTCTTCGACAAGAGCCATCGTCATGGCCTCATCGATTTTCTTTCTCAGTTCCGAATCCTCGATCTTCTGATCATCCAAGGACTTGAAGACCGTCTTCTTTCTGTCTTCGAGATTGCGGTAAGCGATAAGCTTCTCTTCTAACTGACGGAGGTTCTCATCGGTGAGTCCGCCGGTGACTTCCTTTCTGTAACGGGCGATGAACGGAACGGTATTCCCTTCATCGAGAAGCGTAATGGCGGAATTGACATTGTCGAGATTGAGTTTCAGTTCCGCAGCGATTGTCTTATTGATATCCATTGTAGTTTTCCTTCCTAGGCGTTAACCATATAATAAAAATTCAGTTCATCCGAACAGAAAAAAGCGTACAGGCTCTTCAATTCCACCGTAGAGGTGAAATTGATGTTGAGTCCGAATACGATATCCTTGTCCCTATCCGCCTTCTCTTTGTCCTTGACTAAAGTATAAGAGGAGTCATATCCGAAAAAGAAAAAAGAATCCTTTTTCGGAGAAAGCAAGACGCGCACATTATGATAATCCATCTTTGCCGAGTCGAGCGTGTAGGAGAGAAGATAGACGTTCTCCTTCTTCTTCGAGACGAGGCTATCCGTGAAATTTCCCTGATTATCATCACAAAAGACGTCCTGCTGGAGGAATTTCTCCTTGTCCTCACTAAGTGAGGAGGAGGAAATCTTATTTCCGCATCCAACAAGAACGGCAAGCGATAAGAGACATCCAAAGAGCGATTTTTTCATAGCAACATTATACCATAGAGAAAAGAGTCTTTCGACTAATGATTTTCCTCTTCCTTTTTGAGCAGATAGTTGAAGCTTTCATCATAGATGAACTTGGAGTGTTCCTCCACTGCCTTTTTCAAGGCTTTTTCTTCGAGATGTCCTTCACTGATCTTCTTATCGATTTCTTTTCCCTTCTCTTCAAAATCATCGAGGAAAGAATATTCTTTCCCGTCCTGTTTATAGCCTAAAACCATATCGAGATTGACGTTGCTCGCCGCCTTGAAGATATTCTTCTCAACGACAGGAGAATATTCTTTCATCAGCTTCTGAATCAGAAGCTTTGTCTCATATCTCTGACTTCCGCCTCCTCCGTTATCGCAGATGGCGCAGTTCTCCGTAAAGCGGCAGGCACACTGGATGAAGGTGAGATGATTTTTCACCTTCCAGTCGATGATGTCGTTCTCGCGGATGAGATACATCGGACGGATGACTTCCATCCCCTCATAGTGGTCGGAGTGAAGTTTCGGAAGCATTGTCTGGAAAGAGCCGGCGTTGAGCATATTCATCAAGGTCGTCTCGATCACATCGTCATAGTGATGGCCTAAAGCGATCTTGTTGCATCCCCATTCCTTTGCGATGCGATACAGAGCGCCTCTTCTCATCTTGGCGCAGAGATAGCAGGGCTTTTTATCGGTGCTATTGGCGATATCAAAGATGTCGGTTTCCACAATGGTTGCCGGAATCTTCAAAGTAGCCAGATTGTTCTTGATGATCTGAAGGTTGATCTCATTATAGCCAGGATTCATAACCAGATATTTCACTTCAAAGGGAAAGTCAGAATATTCCTGAAGATGCTTGAACAGAACACCCATCAGCATGGAATCTTTTCCACCGGAGATGCAGACGCAGACTTTGTCTCCTTCCTTGATGAGATCATAGACTTTCAAGGCTTTGGTGAACATTCTCCAAATGCGGAACTTATAAGTCGTGATCAGAGAGTGTTCGGCCAGTTCTCCTTTTGTCAGCTCGTTCAGTTTCTTCTCGTTCATGCGATAAACTCCTTCAATCTTTCAATAAGTGCGTCGATTTCATCCTTTGTTGTCAAGTAAGATAAAGAGATGCGGACACTCGATAACGCTCTCTTCTTGTCGTGATAAATTGCCATAACTGCCTTGGAAGGTGTGTTGCTTAGAGAACAGGCACTTTTCTGCGAGATGCAGATATCGTGATCCGAGAGATAGGATACGATATCTCCTCCCTTTTTATTCAGAATGGAGAAATTGAGGATATAGGGATTTCCAAGAGGAGAATTGATGATGACACCCTTCATTTTAGAGATTTCACTCCTGAGATACGAAGAGAGTTCACTCACTTTCTTATAGTGCTCATCCAAATGAGAGAGACTAAGAGAAAGCGCCTTTTCAACACTTGCCATCAGTCCCAAAGGGAAGGTAGAGGAACGGTAGATGGATACACTCTTTCCTCCGTGAAGAAGTGGAGTGAGGATGATGTTCTTTTTCTTGATCAGAACCCCGGTCCCGATGATTCCTCCGAACTTATGAGGGGAAAAGGTGATGAAATCCAAGCCGCTTAGATCGAGAGGAAGTTTCCCAATCGCCTGTGTCGCATCGCAGAGATAGAAGGTATTCGGATAATCCTTTATTGCATCCTGTATCCCTCGATAATCCTGTATCGTACCGACTTCGCTCTCCACTAAGGATACGGAGACTAAAAGCGTGTCCTTCGTGAGTTTGCTCTTTAAGTCAGACAGAGACAATTTTCCGTTCGTCTCTGTCTCAACAAGTTCGATGTCCGCTCCCTTGTTTTTCAAGTAGGACAAGGTCGCATTGACGGAGTTATGTTCGAACTCACTTGAGAGCATCTTTCTTCCGAATCCGTTATAGGATTCATAGATACCCTTGATGACGGTGTTGTTGCTCTCCGTCGCCGAGGAAGTATAGATCACCTCATACTCCTCTTCGCTCAGCCCGAAAAGAGAAAGGACAGAGGAATTCAAGGCCTTGTAAAATTCAAGCGATTCCTTTCCTAGCTGATGAAGGGAATTGCAGTTTCCGTAATACTTCTTCTCTATGGATAAGAAGGTTTTCAATACTTCATCCTCGACAGGATGATTGCTGGAATAATCTAAATAAATCATAACAGAAAGATTTTATCACAATCATCACTCTCTTTTTCTTTCGATGGGAAAGAGAAGGAATGTAATCGCTTTTATATCTCTTTCCTTTTTCGCATGCTTTTCTCACTCTTCCCTTGTCTTCCTTGATTTTTCAGAATAATTTCTTACCCATCTTCCGCCTGCGTCATAGGAAAAGAGTTGTACATTTGTTAAGATATATTCTCTTTTGTGGAGGTATTTATGAAGAAAGACATAACAACAGAGGATATTCAGTTATTCGAAAACGATGTAGAAGGAAGAGAGAATTCTGCTCTCATCCGTCACACCATCACAAAAAACGGCATTGCAAACAGCATTATCGACGAAGAAGTCAGCAAGAGCATGAAAAACTGTTTCTCCATCGACTTGAAGACGGGAGATGTCTGCAACCAGAAAAGAAGCGGACGCTGCTGGATGTTTGCCGGGCTTAACGTCTTGCGCACCATCCTGATAAAGAAACTCAATGTAGCAAGCTTCGAACTCTCCCAAGCCTATCTGCAGTTCTATGACAAGCTTGAGAAATGCAACTTCGCTTTGGAAAGAGCGATTGAGCTTAGCGATGAACCTATCGATTCCAGACTTAATGTCTTCAATATCGATTCGTCGTTAGGAGACGGAGGTCACTTCGTCATGTTCACCAATCTCGTCAAGAAGTACGGCGTTGTCCCGATTTCCGAGATGCCTGACCTTGCCGTCAGCCAGGATACGGGATATCTCAATAGCATCTTAAGCCAGTACATCAATCACGCCATCATGGAACTTAGAGAGGCTAAGAAGAAAGATGCCTCGATTGAAGTTCTCTTCCGCATGAAGGAAGGATATCTTAACGATGTCTACCGCATCCTTTCCTTATCTTTAGGAAAGCCGGTCACTGCATTCGATCTCGATTACACCGACAAGGATAACAAGTATCAGCATGTCTCATCTCTCACTCCGAAGTCGTTCTATGAGGAATACATCAAGGAAGACTTAGATGACTACGTCTGCCTTACAGATGCACCGATCGCAGGCATGGACCTCTATCAGAAATACACCTCCCACTATGTCAACAATGTGGAAGGAGGGGATCCGATTATCTTCTTCAATGTCCCGACGGATACCTTGAAGAAGGCAGTTCTCGCTTCCTTAGAGGGAGGAGAACCGGTTTGGTTTGCCGGCGATGTCTCTTCCCAGTCTTTAAGGCAGGAAGGCATCCTCGCTTCCGGAATCCAGCGAGAAAAGGAAATCTTCTCCCTCAATTATCAGATGAGCAAGGGAGAAAAACTTACCTATCGTTCCTCTTTCTGTAACCACGCCATGACCTTCACCGGTGCCAATGTCGTAGAGGATAAGAAGGTCAACCGCTGGAAAGTCGAGAATTCCTGGGGCAAGGATAATGGAAAGAACGGTTACTTCATCATGTCGGACACTTGGTTCGATGACTATGTCTATGAAGCCTTCGTCCACAGAAAATATGTCGACGAAGAGACTTTGAAGAAGTATGATGAAAGCAGTGTGAAAGAGCAGTCCATCTTCAATGCCATCTGGGCTATCATGAAGTAGAAAATAAAAGCAACAACCGAAAAAGCCGAAGAATTGTTTCTCCGGCTTTTTCATATTGTTTACTTAGCGACGATAGAGACGATCTTATTCTTGACGACAATGACTTTGGCGATGGTCTTTCCCTCGATGTGAGGTAAGACTCGGCTATCGGAAAGAGCCGCTTTCTTCAGTTCTTCCGCTTCCTCATCACTGCAATCCTTCTTCCATTCAATCGTAGCGCGAAGCTTACCGTTGACCTGAACGGCATAGGTGACAGGTCTGTCGTTGAGTTTTCCGTCATCGAAGGACGGCCACTTGACGTAGTCGATCAATCCTTCATAACCTAACAAGGTATAGCATTCCTGAGCGATATGAGGACAGATGGGAGACAAAAGCTGCGCTAAGCCTAAAAGCATCTTCTTAGGAAGCGTCTTGGCTTTGTAGAACTCAGTGATGCAGACCATAAGCTGAGAGATACCGGTGTTGTAGTGGAGAATCTCGTAATCGTTGGTGCACTTTTTGACGGTTGTATGATAGATGAAATCCAATTCCGGATTATCGCCCTCTACGATCTTGGAGGTGAACTCCTCATCGCTATAAAGACGATAGAACTTATCGAGGAATCGCTTGGCGCCTCTCGGTCCGTCATTGGACCAAGGCATCGACTGGTCGACCGGTCCTTTGAACATCTCATAAAGACGAAGACTATCGGCACCATAATCGCGGATGACATCATCCGGAGAGACCGTATTTCCTAAGGACTTGCTCATCTTCTGTCCGTCAGGACCTAAGACAAGGCCTTGATGATAAAGCTTCTGGAACGGCTCTTTGGAGGCAAAGATTCCTTCATCGTGGAGGAACTTATGCCAGAAACGGGCATAGAGAAGATGCAAGACTGCATGCTCTGCACCGCCGACATAGACATCGACCGGTAGCCAGTGGTCCAATAAAGCCTTATCACCGATTGCCTTATCGTTATGTGGATCGATATAGCGGGCATAGTACCAGGAAGAGCCAGCCCATTGCGGCATGGTATTGGTCTCTCTAAGTCCCTTCTTCCCGTCGATCTCAACTTCCACCCAGTCCTTTTCCTTGCTAAGAGGCGGCTGACCATCTCCGGATGGCTTGTAGTCCTTCATCTCGGGCAAGGTGAGGGGAAGCTGATCATAGGGAACAGGAATCGTCTTCCCATCTTCCATATGGATGACAGGAATCGGTTCTCCCCAGTATCTCTGTCTGGAGAAGAGCCAGTCGCGAAGCTTATAGTTGACCTGGTATCTTCCCTTATTGATTTCGATGAGTTTCTCGGTGATGGCCTTTTTGGCTTCGGCATTGTTCATGCCGTCAGCGAAGGAGGAGTTGATATGTTTTCCGTCTCCTTCATAGGCAGATTCAGAGCAGTCACCTTCGATGACCTGAATCATTTCAATATTGTGTTTCTTGGCGAAATCGAAGTCTCTCTGATCATGAGTCGGAACTGCCATGACAGCACCGCTTCCATAGGTGGCTAAGACATAGTCGCCGATATAGATAGGAACAACTTTTCCATTGATCGGATTGATGGCATAGCTTCCTAAGAAGACACCCGTCTTTTCTTTAGAGCCATCGGTTCTCTCCTGGTCGGACTTGCTGGCGACTTTCTTCTGATATTCTAAGACGGCCTCTTCCTGATCTTTCGTGGTCAGTTCCTTGACAAGAGGATGCTCCGGAGCCAAGACGACATAGGTGCAGCCAAAGAGGGTATCGGCTCTAGTTGTAAAGACTTCTATGTTCTTTTCGCTGTCCTTCACCGGGAAGATGACAACCGTTCCCTGACTCTTACCGATCCAGTTCTTCTGCATGGTCAAAGTGGAACTCGGCCACTGGATATCACTGAGTCCTTCCAAAAGCTTGTCGGCATAGGCGGTGATCTTCAAGACCCACTGCTTCATCGGGCGTCTTTCGACAGGGAATCCGCCTCTTTCGCTCTTGCCGTCGATGACTTCCTCATTGGCTAAGACGGTACCTAAGGCAGGGCACCAGTTGACAAGGCGGTAGTCCTCATAGGCTAAGCCTTTCTCATAGAGTCTGAGGAAGATCCACTGCGTCCACTTGTAATAGCTAGGATCGGTCGTCTTGATCTCTCTGTCCCAGTCATAGGAAAACCCTAATCTCTTCAGCTGTTTTCTGAAGTTATCGATATTCTGGTCCGTATACGGTCCAGGATTCTTATTGTTCTTGATGGCAAACTGCTCGGCAGGAAGGCCAAAGGCATCATATCCGATCGGATGAAGGACATTGAATCCCTGCATTCTCTTCATTCTGGCTAAAGCATCGGTTGCGGTATAGCCTTCGACATGTCCGACATGAAGTCCGACAGCGCTCGGATAGGGGAACATATCCATAACGAAGAATTTCGGTTTGGAGAAGTCTTTGACATCGGTCTTGAAGGCATTGCTCTCCTCCCAGACTTTCTCCCACTTTTCTTCGATTGACTTAAAATCATAACCCATAGAAAAAATCTCCTTAATCAATAGAAAGACATAACAATTATAGTTTTGTAAGGCATTCTTTTCAATGAAACGATGCTCATATATTAGGAAAAGAAAACAATTTAGGCCGAACACAGCGAAAATACCTAAAATTTTCCTTGAATCAGGATTGCTGTTTTGGTATAGTACTCTTTGCATGCGTAGCACGCAAGTAGCGATTCGTCTGATGACGCTGACTCAAGTAGCCTTGCTACAAAGGTGAACAACGCTCATCCGGAACCGATGGACTTACGCTCTTATGTTATGCAAAGTAACTAAAGGAGAACATTGCAAATGTCACGTTACACTGGACCTGCCTGGAGAATCTCCAGAAGATTAGGTTATTCCGTATTAGGAACCGGCGAAGAACTCGCCAAGCGTCAGACTGTCCCTGGCCAGCATGGAGATGCCCGTGCAAAGAAAAAGACAGAATATGGTGTTCAGCTCGCTGAAAAGCAGAAGCTCAGAT
Source organism: Oscillospiraceae bacterium (assembly GCA_963654365.1). Taxonomy (GTDB): domain Bacteria; phylum Bacillota_I; class Bacilli_A; order RFN20; family CAG-288; genus Enterosoma. The sequence goes on along the minus strand of CAVJZP010000018.1, from coordinate 614 downwards.
ACACCTACGGTCTCTCTGAGAAACAGTTCAGAAGATTCTTCCTCATCGCTAAGGCTGACAAGGAAAAATCCACTGGTTTGGCTCTCTTCCAGCTTCTCGAATCCCGTTTGGACAACCTTGTCTATCGTATGGGCTTCGCCAAGACAAGAAGACAGGCTAGACAGCTTGTCACTCATGGACATGTCACTGTCAACGGAAAGAAAGTTGACATCCCGTCCTACATCGTCGAGATCAATTCCGTCATTTCCTTCAAGGAAGCTTCCAAGAACCTTAAGATCGTCCGCGAAGTTGTCGATAGCAAGCCTGCTATCTTAGGCTTCGTCACTGTTGATCCTAACAAGCTCGAAGGCACCTATGTCAGATATCCTGAAAGATCCGAACTCACTTCTGAGATCGATGAAGCTCAGGTTATTGAATTCTACAACAGAAAACTGTAAACTTATTTTGTCACTGCTGGTCCATTTGGACCAGCATATATGGCGGATATGGTGAAGAGGTTAACACAAGCGGCTGTGAACCGCTCATGCATGGGTTCGATCCCCACTATCCGCCCCATTTAAAAAGCAAAGCCTGGCACAATGTGTCAGGCTTTTTCTTTAAAAGTGCAAGAAAAG